>CAYZBO010000035.1:0-29394 GCA_964476665.1 uncultured Chryseobacterium sp.
TCCACCTCTTCCCATTCCGAACAGAGAAGTTAAGCTCACCAGCGCAGATGGTACTGGGCCAAAAGCCCGGGAGAGTATGTCGTCGCCGATCTGAACCCCGTCCAGCAATGGTCGGGGTTCTTTTTTTCCCCCCGGCCCCACTTTTGACCCATGGCTGTGCCCCACGCTCCGTTCATCCTCGCACTGCTTTGCTGCAACCTCGGCCTTGCCGCCCAGCAGATCCGTGGTGAACTGCGCTTCAACGACCGCCCCGCAACCGTTGTCCTGCTCGCCACCCTTGGTGGCAGCACACAACCCGTGGCCGAAGCATCCGTCGACGAACGGGGACGTTTCTCTTTCGCCCCCCTTTCACTCGAAGTGGGCTTCTACAAGCTTGCCTTGAATGACAGCGACCAGGTGGACCTGATCCTTGGCCCGAACGACCCTGAAGTGCGCCTCACCTTCACTGGCAGGCCGCTCCAAGAGCACATCACCGTGGAAGCGTCCATGGAGAATACGGTCCTGTGGCGCTACAAGGCCATCAGCCGTGCCCACCAACAAGTACTTGCCGCCATCCGCACCGAACGTGCGACCGCTTCTGCCCGCGACAGCGACCGATCGGACCAGCTCACCGCACGGGAACAGGCTGCTGATGCAACAAAGGCGCGCGAGCTCGATGCCCTCCTACTGGAGCATCCGAACAGCTACTTCGCCTTCGCCGTGAATACCGACCGCCGCCTGATGGCCGCACTTCCACACGGACCGGAGGCGTGGCGGAACGCTGTCGATCTTTGCGACCGTCGCCTGCTGCGATCCAACCTTTTCGCCAAGGTCGTGCTCGGCAGCCTGCAGCTGGCCACCGATCGCCCCTTGGAACAGGTATGCGACGAACTACTTGGCCACTGCCGAACAGATAGCCTGCTCTGGACCACCATGCGCGCGCAGTTGATCGAACTGTTCGATTCCAACGGCCCCGATCTGGTCGCCCAGTACTTGGTGGACCGCTATGTGGCAGGCCCGGACGCGGCCTGGCCACTGGACCATCGCACGCTCCGGACCATTGAGGACCGCCTCAACCGGTCCATTGGCGCCCAAGTGGCAGCGGACGATCCATGGCCGTTCCGTAATGCAGCGGTGGAACGCTCAGAAAATGTGTTGGCTCGGGCGCAGCTCACCCTGGTCTTCTTTTTCTCCAGCACCTGCGGGCACTGTCATGATCAGATGCCTGGTGTTCAGGCCCTGTATCAACGGTACGGCACTGCCGGATTGCAAGTTATCGGTGTGGCCTTGGATACCGACAGCATGGAACTGGCAGCGACCGTGCGTGAAGCGTCCCTGACCTTCCCGATAGCAAGCTCGTACCTGGCATGGGGAGAACCCTTGGCCAAGTCCTGGGGCGTGAGCGCCACCCCTTCGCTGTTCCTGCTGGATCGGGACCGACGCATCCTTGCAAAGCCCTTCGACCATGTGGAGGCCGCGCGCGACGTGGAACAGCACTTGAACGAGCCTACCAGGTAGCGGTCCAAGCGCGGTACGGATCCGGCCATGACAGTACCGGTGGCTGCTCCCTGAAGATGCCGAACACCGAGGAGCCGGAGCCGCTCATGGACGCATAGGCCGCGCCGGCCTTGTACAATTGCTCGATCAAGTGCCCGATCTCCGGATGCATGGCGATGACCGCAGGTGCAAGGGTGTTCGGTAGTAGCTCCGGCCATTCTGCCACCGGTCTCAGCACGCGCTGCCCCATATCCAGGGTGGAGCCAGTGGGCGTGCAGGCACCGTAAGCCTTGGCGGTTGAGACGTGGATGCCCGGGTTGACCAATACCAGGTGATGACCGCGCAGGTCCAGCGCCACGGGTTCCAACACTTCGCCACGGCCGCGTGCCAGTTGCGGGCGCTGCTCGAGGAAGAAGGCACAATCGCTGCCCAATGTTGCCGCCCTTTCAGCGAGTTCTCCGTGGGTGAGCCCCATGTCCAACAACGTGTTCACCATCCGCAAGGCGTGCGTGCCATCGCTGGAACCTCCGCCCAATCCAGCCCCCATGGGCACGGCCTTCAGCAAGTGCACCTCCAATGCGGGCAGGGCGCGTATCCGCTGCAATGCCCGGATGGCCTTGTAGACCAGGTCCTGCTCCAGCGGTCCATCGATGGGGGCGCCGTGCCTGGTGTAGCGGATGCCATTGGGCGGGCCGTCCGGATCCACACGGATCTCCAATGCATCGGTGAGGGGCACCGGCACCATCACGCTCTCGATCTCGTGGAACCCATCGCTGCGACGGCGTACCACATTGAGGCCGAGGTTGATCTTGGCGAAGGGGAAGGCGAGCATCGTGCGCGAAGGTATCGGGTGGCGCAACGCATCGGCCGGGAAGGCCATGTCTGAGCGGGCACTACCTTCGCCCTTCCCAAACCCCGTGCATGGAGACCTACCTGGAGTTCGAGAAGCCGATCCAGCACCTGGCCGAGCAGATCGCCAAGTTGAAGGAAGTGGGCGCCCAGAGCGATGTGGACGTGAACGCCACATTGAAGGACCTGGAGCGCAAGCTGGAAGAGACGCGCAGGCAGCTTTACGCCGACCTGAGCCCTTGGGAACGGGTGCAGGTGAGCCGCCATCCCGATCGCCCCTATACGTTGAAATACATCGATCGTGTGTCCAATGGCACGTTCATCGAACTCCATGGCGACCGCACTGTGAAGGATGACAAGGCGATGGTGGGTGGATTCGGCTCCATTGATGGCCGCACAGTGATGTTCATCGGCCAGCAAAAGGGCATCAACACGAAGATGCGTCAGTACCGCAACTTCGGCATGCCCAATCCGGAGGGTTATCGCAAGGCGCTTCGCCTGATGAAGCTCGCCGAGAAGTTCAACAAGCCCGTCGTTACCTTCATCGACACCCCGGGCGCTTTCCCGGGCTTGGAAGCGGAGGAGCGCGGGCAGGGCGAAGCGATCGCGCGCAATCTGTTCGAGATGATGCAGCTGCGCGTGCCGGTGATCTGCGTCATCATCGGTGAAGGGGCTTCCGGCGGTGCGCTGGGCATCGGCATCGGTGACAAGGTGTTGATGCTGCAGAACACCTGGTACTCTGTGATCTCGCCCGAGTCGTGCAGCTCCATCCTCTGGCGCAGCTGGGACTACAAGGAACAAGCCGCCAAGGCCCTGAAGCTGACCGCCACGGACATGCTCGCCAACAAGCTCATCGATGGGGTGATCCCCGAGCCATTGGGTGGTGCGCATGCCGATCCGGACGCGGCCTGCGATCTGGTGAAAGCAGAGCTCATCAAGCACCTGTCCAAGCTGGTGAAGACGGACGCCGACAAGCTGGTCGAGCGTCGCATCAAGAAGTTCTGTGAGATGGGTGTGGTGCTGAAGGCCAAGGCCTGATCAGCGGTTGAGCACCACTTCCACCTGTGCCATGCCAGCAGGTACGGTCCACGTGCCCAGGACCGCGCCATTGATGGGCGACACCTGCGTCAATTGGCCGTCCATCATGGCCCACAAGCTTCCTGTGGCTTCGTCATAGGCAATGCTTTGTGTCGGGCCGGTGCCGGTGAGGTCCGTAAGACCGTTGGAGGTGCGATAGCGCTTGATGCCATCGGAGGTGGCCAGGAAATGATCGCCGCTCGCGATGCTCGCCACATCGAACAGCAGGGTGCCCGGAACGGTGGCCTCATTGATGGTGCCGCCCTGAACCGTATAGAGGGAGCGGATCGCCATTGCTCCGTTGCTGTTGCCGAAGGACAGCACCCGCTCCCCACCTGCACTGCGCAGGGCGATGCAGGCATGGTCCAGCGGGCGCCAGGTGAGCACATCGCCGGACATATAAGCATGTTCGGTGAGGCGCCATGCATTCCCTACTTCATCGAACGCGGCGCTCACCACTCGGTCCACGAGGGGGAGCAGGGCATGGCTCACCGTGCCGGGGTATGACCAGCCGTTGAACACCTGTGCACCGGTACGCCGATAGCCGGCCACGCGGCCGTCATCCATCCCCACGTAGATGCGGTCATCGAACGGGGCATGGACCAGTCCACGGAAGAAGGGACGTTCGGAGGTGGCCGGCGTGCCGTTCACCGCAAGGGTGCTCCAGTTGCCGGTGAACGACCTGCGTTGCAGGGGGCCTTGATCGCTGCCGGCCAGGAACACGTTCGGCCCAATGGCCAGCAGCGGCCCGATCTCGGCAGGTCCGTGCCATACATCGGCGCCGGTCCCTGGATCGAAGCGGTAGACGAGACCGTTGGTGCCCGGCGTTGGTGCCAGCAGCAATGCCAAGCGGCGCAGCGGGGCGGCCAGGACGTTCACCTGCCGGAAGGCACGACCATCATTGTTGCCATCGCTGGCGCGGACGGTGAGGGTCAGCGGCCCTCCGCTGTAGGACTCATCCACCACCGGCAGTGCGAGGTTGACGCGGGTGTTGGTGCCTTCGAGCGAGCGGCTCACGGAGTTGCCCACGGGGACTCCAGCATCGTTGGTCAGCGCGGCGGTCACGCTTGTCAAGCGGCTGTCGTCGCTCACTTCCACATCGATGAACAGGGTGTCCGGTATCTGCACGGTGACACCATCACCCGGGGATAGGATGCGCACCTGGGGGGCGTCCCTATCCTCCTCCCTGCGGCAGGCCGTAATGGCAAGCGTTGCAGCGAGTGCGAACAGGAGCAGGGGGGGCATGCGCATGGTGCCACCAAGTTAGTGCGATCAGCGGTGTTGGTCGCTGGCGTTCAGCGGGAAGGGAGGTTCTGCACGATCGGCTTGTTGACGGGCTGGTGACGACTTGTTGAGATCGTTCTGGTGCCTCGGAGCGCGGGGGGGCTATTTTTGTGGCATCACCGGTCGCGGATCCGCCATCGGACCACCGCTTCGACCCGCTCACTCGTTCCCGCCCGCATCCATGGCCGCACCGCCGTCGTCCCGTCCCGCTGATCGTTCCCGCACCGCCCGTCGTCCGGCACCTTCCATGCTCGATATCGGCCTTGAGGCCGGCAAGCTTCCGCCGCAGGCGCCCGAACTGGAACAGGCCGTGCTTGGTGCGCTGATGCTGGAGCGCAATGCAGTGAACGAGGCCATCGACATCCTGCAGCCCGAAAGCTTCTATGTGGAAGCGCACAAGAAGATCTTCGATGCCATCCTGGGGTTGTTCCGCAACGACCAGCCGATCGACATCCTCACGGTGACCGAGGAGCTGAAGCGGCGTGCGGAGCTGGATATCGTGGGCGGCCCGTTCTACATCAGCCAGCTCACCAACAAGGTGGCCAGCAGCGCGAACGTTCAGTATCACGCGCGTATCATCAGTCAGAAGCACATCCTGCGCGAGCTGATCCGCATCAGCAGCGAGATGACGCGCGACGCGTTCGACGATACCTCCGACGTGTTCGACCTGCTGGACAAGGCCGAGCAGGACCTTTACACCATCACCAGCGGCAACCTGAAGCGCAACTACGAGCCGATGAGCGACCTGATCCAGGGGGCCATCGCGCAGATCGAGAGCGCCAAGAACAAGACCGGCGGTGTGAGCGGCATTCCCACGGGCTTCGTTCAGTTGGACAAGCTGACCGCGGGTTGGCAGCGCAGCGACATGATCATCGTGGCGGCCCGCCCGGCCATGGGTAAGACCGCCTTCGTGCTGAGCATGGCGCGCAACATCGCCGTTGAACACAAGCGCGCCGTTGCGGTGTTCAGCCTTGAGATGAGCAGCACCCAGCTGGTGACGCGTCTGATCGCCAGTGAGGCGGGCATCAGTTCGGAGAAGCTGCGCAAGGGCGACCTGAACGACTCGGAGTTCGCCATCCTGCACCAGCACATCGCGCGGCTCACCAACGCGCCGATCTTCATCGACGACACCCCCGGTCTGAACATCTTCGAACTGCGCGCCAAGGCCCGTCGCTTGAAGAGCCAGCACAACGTGGACCTGATCATCATCGACTACCTGCAGCTGATGACGGCGGGTGGCGACAGCAAGGGCGGCAACCGGGAGCAGGAGATCAGCAGCATTTCACGCTCCATCAAGAGCATCGCCAAGGAACTGGACGTGCCCATCATCGCCCTGAGCCAGCTGAGCCGTGCGGTGGAGACCCGCGGTGGCGACAAGCGACCGCAGCTCAGCGACCTGCGTGAATCGGGCGCCATCGAGCAGGACGCCGACCTGGTGTGCTTCCTGTACCGCCCGGAGTACTACAAGATCTACGAGGACCACTACGGCAGCACCCTCGGCATCGGCGAGTGCATCATCGCCAAGCACCGGAACGGCGCCCTGGACACCGTGCTGCTGCGCTTCATCCCCGAGCTGGCTAAATTCGCTGACCTGGAGACGACACCGGTGGCCTTCGATGCCGGTGGCACGGGATCCGATGGCATGCGCACCATCACCCGACCCAGCCGGATGAACGACGATGCCGACGAAGCGCCCTTCTGACCCCCGCCCCGCGCGGATCCTCCTCCTCGCCCTGGCCCTCTTCGCGGGCCTGGGGCTGCAGGCCTCGCGGCTGTTGATCCCCATGGACGGCAGCCAGCGCGACCACCTGAAGGCCTACGGCATCGCCTACTGGACGCTGCAGCGCGATGTGACCGTGGAGTGGCTGCTGAACTACCGCGGCGGCAGCTTCCTGATCGACCACATCCCCGCCATCGAGCAGGAGTGCAGCATCCGCGGGGTCACCCACCAGGTGATCGCCGACGCGCAGGCCGCTGCCATCCTGGCCGAGATCGCCGACCCCGAGGTGAACATGGAGGTGGTGAAGCTGGAGAAGGCCCCCCGCATCGCCGTGTACGCCCCCGCCAGCTTCCAGCCCTGGGATGATGCCGTCGCCCTGGTGATGACCTACGCGGAGATCCCCTACGAACGCATCTACGACCCCGAGGTGATCGCCGGCGCATTGCCGCAGTACGACTGGCTGCACCTGCACCACGAGGACTTCACCGGCCAGTACGGCAAGTTCTACCGCAACTACCGCAACGCGCCGTGGTACATCGCCCAGGTGAAGGAGAGCGAGGAGATGGCCGCCTCCCTCGGCTTCGCCAAGGTGAGCCAGATGAAGCTGGCCGTGGCCACCCGCATCCGCGACTACGTGGCCGGCGGCGGCTACCTCTTCACCATGTGCAGCGGCACGGACAGTTACGACATCGCCCTGGCCGCCGAAGGCGTCGACATCTGCACCCCGGAGTTCGACCACGACCCCATCGACCCGGCGGCCCAGCAGAAGATCGACTTCAACCGCAGCTTCGCCTTCAAGGACTTCCGCTTGGTGGTGGACCCGATGGTGTACGAGTTCAGCAACATCGACGCCACGGACATCCACGGCAGCATCGGACAGGAGCGCGATTTTTTCACCCTGTTCGACTTCAGCGCGAAGTGGGACATCGTGCCCACCATGCTGTGCCAGAGCCACGAGCAGGTGGTGCGCGGCTTCATGGGCCAGACCACGGCGTTCCGCAAGGGCTTGGTGAAGCCCGGAGTCACAGTGATGGGCGAGAACAAGGCCCAGGGCACGGTGAAGTACATCCACGGCGAGTTCGGATTGGGGCAGTGGACCTATTACGGTGGACATGACCCGGAGGACTACCAGCACATGGTGGGCGACCCTCCGACGGACCTCGCACTGCATCCCAATTCGGCCGGTTACCGGCTCATCCTGAACAATATCCTGTTCCCCGCAGCACGAAAGAAGAAGCAGAAGACCTGAGCGCGTCCTGCGCATTCCTCCTCCGCCCTGTACATTCGCCCTCTCAACGCACGTCGCATGGACCTCAGCAAGATCATCGCCGTAGCCGGTAAATCCGGCCTGTTCCGCGTCATCGCCCAAAGCCGCCAAGCCCTCATCGTGGAGTCGCTGGAGGATGGCAAGCGCCTGCCTGTGCCATCGAGCGTGCGGGTGAGCTCTCTGCAGGAGATCAGCATGTTCACCACCGGCGATGATGTGCCCCTGACCCAGGTGCTGGAGAAGCTGCATGCCGTGCAGAAGGGCAAGAACGACCTGGACCCCAAGGCCGAGGAGAAGGTGCTCTGGGAGAAGTTGGGCGAGGCCCTGCCCGACCATGACCGCGATCGCATCTATCCGAGCGATGTGCGCAAGCTGTTCACCTGGTACGGCCTGCTGCTGAAGAGCGGTGAGCTGGACCGCAAGGAAGAACCCAAGGCCGCTGAGAAGAAGGAGGAGGAGGGTGGCAAGGCGCCGAAGAAGGCCGCTGCCAAGACCGGTGCCGCCAAGCCCGCCAAGGCCGATAAGGCCGCGGCTCCCAAGGGCGGTACGGCCAGCAAGCCGAAGGCCACCACCATGCGCAAGAGCGCCCAGCGGGGTAGCTGAGCCTCGGGGTGAACCCGAAGCCAGTACCGTTCGTTCAAGCTTCCAAGGGTGGTTGACGCCGAGCAGCGCGACCGCCCTTGTTGCTCCTAACTTGCGGCCTGTACCGACCGTTCACCATGGGTAATCATTCCGCTCTGTTCGTCCGCTCGCTCGCTCTGACCGCAGCCCTGGCCATCGTGGCCGTGTTCGTTGCCTGGCGCGAAGGACGTGCGCCCCGCGCCGCCGCGCACCACACCCCTGAGGAGTTGGCGGCCTTCCGCGGAGCGCGCAACGCCACGGACCTGCCGATAGCAGAGAACGAATTCTTCATGGCCAGCGGCAACTGTTATGGCTGCCATGGTCCCGATCTGGTCAACAACTACTCCATGGTGGACGCCAACGGGGTGGATGTGAACGTGTCCGACGATTGGCGCAGCACCATGATGGGCAACTCCGCCAAGGATCCCTTCTGGCGCGCCAAGGTGAGCCATGAGGTGGCGGTGAACCCTGCGCACCAGGTCGGATTGGAGGATAAGTGCACCAGCTGCCACGCGCCCATGGGCAAGTTCGACAAGCTCTACACCGAGGGTACGCCCTACGGCATCGCCGATCTCATCCACGACACCGTGGCGCTGGACGGCGTATCGTGCCTGGCCTGCCACATGCAGAAAGAGGAGGGCATCGGTCTGGAATTCTCCGGTAGTCTGCATTTCGACACCAACAACGTGCTCTTCGGACCGTATGGCAACGTGTTCGGTTCGCCGATGACCTCCTTTGTGGGCTACGAGCCCTTGTACGGTGCGCACATCACCAGCGCTGAGCTCTGTGCTGGTTGCCACACGCTGATCACGGAGACCGCCGATCTCGAGGGCAACCTGACGGGCGACCAGTTCGTGGAGCAGGCCACCTACCACGAGTGGGTGAACTCTGCCTATGACACGGACGCCAACCCCGAAGGTGGTATCAGCTGCCAGGCCTGCCACGCACCGCGCATCGATGATGCCGTTGTGATCTCCGCCAACTACCTCTTCCTACAGGGTCGCACGCCTTACGGGCTGCACCACTTCGCCGGGGCGAACACCTTCATGCTGGGCCTGCTGCGCGACAACATCGAGGCGCTTGGCATCACGGCCACGCCCACGCAGTTCGACAGTACCATTGCCCGCGCGGACCGCATGCTGAAACAGAACACCCTGCTGCTCGATGCGCAGGTGATCGCCCGTGACCTGGATACGGCCGCCATCGATGTGAAGCTGACGAACCTGGCAGGCCACAAGTTCCCTTCCGGCTATCCAGCCCGCCGTGCCTTCGTGGAACTGCTGGTGCAGAACGCGGCCGGTGATACGCTCTTCCACAGCGGTGGTTGGAACGCGGACTACGAGGTGAACGGGCACGATCCCGCTTGGGAGCCACACTACGACGTGATCCGCAGCGAGGACCAGGCCCAGATCTACGAGATGGTCATGGGCGATGTGAACGGTAATTGGACGACCGTATTGGAACGCGCCAAGACCCCGCTGAAGGACAATCGCCTTACGCCGCTCGGCTTCACCACCAGCCATCCTTCGTACGACACCACCGTTATCGCCAATGTGCCGGCGAGCGATCTGGACTTCAACCGGTACAACAATGGTGTGGAGGGCAGCGGCAGCGATGTGGTGCACTACCGCGTGCCGATGAACAACTATGCGGGGCAGATCAATGTCACAGCCCGCGTGTGGTACCAGAGCGCACCACCGCGCTACATGACCGAGATGTTCGCCTTCGATACGCCCGAGATCAGCACCTTCCGGGCGATGTACGAAGCTGCTGGCCCTGCGCCCGTGCTGGTGAAGGAGGCCACGACCAACGACATGACGGTGGCCGTGGACAACATCCGCGAACTGGGCGTGCGCATCTTCCCCAATCCGGTGGCGGATGGCCTGCTGCGCATCGATGGCATCAACGACCGTGTGCGCAGCATCGAGGTGTACACGATCGGGGGCCAGTTGGTGAGCGGCCGCAACCCCGTCGGTCAGCGCCAGTGGCAGGTGACCCTTCCGCAGCGCCAGGCCACCTACCTGGTGGTGTTCGAGACCGCGGTGGGCCGGATCGTGGAGCGTGTGGTGGCGTACTGAGGCGCGAGGCTCCTTCCTGTGGGCGGCATACCTTTGAGGGTATGAAGCGCAACCTTGTGTTCGCCGCGCTGTTGGGCACGGCCCCGTTCGCGCAGGCCCAGCATCCGGTGATCCAGGGCATTCTTGATGCCGTGCAGATCGATTCGATGCTCCACTATGTGAACGAGCTCACAGGTGAAGTGCCGGTGAACCTGTCCGGTGGTCCCGTGACCATCGTAAGCCGCCACTCCAACAATGCCGGAAATGCCCTGGCCCAGGAGTACCTCACGGGCAAGCTGGAACAGTTCGGTTACACCGTGCAGGTGCAGACCTTCAGCGCCACCGGCAAGAACCTGCTGGTGACCAAGCCGGGCACCTTGTATCCCAATGAATACGTGGTGTTCTGTGCGCACTACGATGCCATGCCGGCCGGTATCATGGCGGCCCCTGCGGCGGATGATGACGGTAGTGGGGTGGCCGCTGTGCTGGAGTTGGCGCGCCTGGTCCGGGACATCCCCTTCGAGCGAAGCATCCTCTTCGCGCTGTGGGATGAAGAGGAGCAGGGCAAGATCGGCAGTGAGTTCTACGCCGGTGTGGCAGCCGCGAACGATCTGGACATCGCCGGTGTGGTGAACATGGACGCGATCGCCTATGATGGTAATGGTGACACCAAGGCGCGCATCCATACCCGGCCCATCGCCAACTCGCTCGCCATCGCGGACACGGTGTTCGCTGTGCGCGCCGCTTACGGCATCGACCTGGACCTGCTGCTGACGAACCCCGGTGCCACGTACAGCGACCACGCTTCCTTCTGGACGGAAGGCTACGGCGCCGTCCTGGTGATCGAGGAGTTCGGCGCGGATGGCAATCCCTTCTACCACACGCCGAACGATCGGGTCATCCACTTCGACGTGCCGTACTACGAGAAGCTGGCGAAGTTGTCCATGGCTTCGTTGGCCGCGTTGGCCGTGCCTTCCGGAGAGGCTCAGTCGGTGGAGGAAGCCGTTCGTCCTGCGGTGGCGGAGCTCTACGCCTACCCCAATCCCGCCCATGATGATGCACTGGCCTGGCTGGAACTTGCGGAGCCGGGCCGCTATCGCTGCACCCTCTCGGATGCGCTGGGACGCGAGGTGCTGGTACTGTTGACCGGTCAGCTGCCTGCGGGAAAGCACCGCATGACGCTGCCACTGGCCACGTTGCCATCGGGTGCGTACCTGTTGCGCGCCGAGGACGCGCAGGGGCGTTCGCAGAGCCTGCGTGTGGTGCGGGCTCAGTGAGCCACCATCAACGCTGGAACTGGATGCGCTGGTCGATGTAGCGCAGCACCTTCTCCATGAGGTGGAGCCTGTCCTTGCCGCGCACATTGTGGCCGTGGCCCGGGTAGTCGAAGAAGTCCACCGCAACGCCCTTGCCCACACAGGCTTGGATGAAGCTCAGGCTGTGCTGGGGTAGTACCACATCATCGGCACCACCAGTAATGAGCAGCAGATCATCCTGCAGCTTGTCCGCCAGCGGAGGAAGCGCCGTGGCCTTGTAGCCTTCGGGGTTCTCTTGCGGTGTATCCATATAGCGCTCGGTGTACATCACCTCGTAGAGGCTCCAGTCCATCACCGGACCACCGGCCACACCCACCTTGAACACACCGGGATGGCGCGTGAGCATGGCGGTGGTCATGTGGCCGCCGAAGCTCCAGCCATGCACGGCGATGCGGTCGGCATCCACGAAAGGCAGGCCTTTCACGTAGTCGACACCGGCCATCTGGTCCTGCACCTCCACCACGCCGAGCTGCCGATGCACCAGCTGTTCAAAGGCCTTGCTGCGGCCTGCGCTGCCATGTCCGTCCAACGTCCACACAAGGTAGCCACGCTCGGCCGCTTCCAGCATCCAATGCGAGGCCCCGCCCAGGAAGCTGTTGCTCACCAATTGCACGTGAGGTCCATTATAGACGTAGATGAGCACCGGATACCGGCGTCCATCCTGGAAATGGCTGGGCTTGATCAGGCGTGCATTGGCCCGGTCGCCGTTGCTGATGGGCACAGTGAGGAGTTCGATGGAGCCCACCGTGTAGTTCGCCAATGGATCCTTGGCATCGAGCAGCGTGCGGATGCGTTCGCCGTTGATGGTGCTGAGCAGTTCCACACGACCAGGCACCGTGAAGCTGCTCCAGCGATCGAGCACGAAGGCACCATCGTCACTGATAAGACCATGGTGCGTCCCTTCCTTGGTCAACCGCACCATGCGGCCACCGGGGATATCCACGCGGTAGAGGTGTGTTTCCAGCGCGCCGGATGGGTCCTCGGTGGTCATCGGCGCAGATCCTTCGATGATGGCGAAGCGGCCGGAGGGATCCACGCCCAGCACGTCCTTCACGTTCCAGCTTCCCTTGGTCAGTTGGCGTACCAGGCCCTTGCGGACATCGTAGAGGTAAAGGTGGTCCCAACCATTGCGCTCGCTGCGCCACAGGAACTGTTCAGGCCGGGCCTTCAGGAACAGGGGCGGGTGCTCGGGCTCCAGGTATTTCGGGTCCTGCTCGGTGAGGAGGGTAGCGACGGCCTCCCCGGTACTGGCGTCGTAGCGCACCAGGCGCAGGTTCTCGGTTCGGCGGTCCAGGTGTACCACATGGACGAAGCGACCGTCCGGGCTCCACGCGATGTTGGTAAGGTAGTCATCGGCCGCGCCCTCGGTGCGCAGGAAGCGTGTGCTGCCGTCGCGCAGGTCGTGGATGCCCACGGTCACCTGGTGGCTGGTCTGGCCGGCCATCGGATAGCGGATGGCGTTGAAGGTGCTGGGCTTGGTGCTGATGTCCTCGAGTTGGTAGGTCGTGACCATCCGCTCGTCCATCCGGTAGAAGGCAAGGCGCTCGCCCTTGGGAGCCCAGAACGTACCCTTGGTGATGCCATACTCCTGGCGGTGTACGCTCTGTCCGTTCACGATGCCGTCCGCGCCATCGGTGGTGATGCGCTGGGGCTGGCCACCGGGGCGCACTGTGTAGAGGTCGTTCTCCACCGTGTAGGCCACGTGGAGCGATGCCGGTTCGATGTCCTCGTTGGCCGCTTCGGCTGGCAATGAGGCGAGCGAGCTTAGCGTGTTGCTCGACAGATCGAAGCGTAGCAATTGACCTTTGTGCAGGAAGCGGAAGGTGTTGGCATCGATCCAGGTGAGCGCCGGGAGTGCCCGTAATTGCTGGTCTGCGGCAAGGGCCTTGTTCAAGGTGCCGAGGTCGAGCAGGGGACGGTCCATGGCCTTGCCGCTGCTGCCGATCATCAGCACGCTATCGCGCACATAGCTGTAGTTGCCGGTGCCTGTGATCCACTGCAGGCCACGGATCCGTTCAGGTGCGAGGTCGGTGCCGGCCTTCAGCACGGCATCGCGCAGGGTGAGGGTCTGCTGAGCGAGGGCTTGGCCGACCAATAAGAAGAGGAGCGGAAGGAGGGAACGACGGATCATGGGGCGCGGTCTTCAGGCTGTGAAGATGGCACCGAGCAGGCGAACCGCTCAGTTCGGATCGCTGAAGGCCGGGTCGGAGAGGAACTCCTCGTCGGTGAGGGCGTGCATGAACGCCACCAGATCCGCCCGTTCCTGGGCATCCAGGTCGATGAAGCCGAATGTCCAGGCGAACATGTGCTGGTCCAGGTTCGGGTCGGCGAGATCGACCTCTTCGGCATAGAAGTGGACCACTTCCTCCAAGGTGTTGAACCGGCCATCGTGCATGTACGGTGCCGACACTGCGACGTTGCGCAGGCTGGGGTTCTTGAAGCGTCCACGGTGTATTTCCAGACCGGTGAACTCCATCATGCCGAGGTCGGTTCCGTGCCGCCCCAGCCCGATGTTCTGTGCGCCGTGGTCCTGGATACGCGGAGCGGCGTGGCAATCGCCACAATGGGCATCGCCGAAGAACAGTTGCATGCCGCGCACCTGCTGTTCGGTCATGGCCGTGAGGTCCCCGCCATGCACGTAACGATCGTATGGTGAATTGAAGGTGAGCAGGGTGCGTTCGAACTGCGCAATGGCGCGCACCACCCGTATACTGTCAATGCGCGGATCGCCAAAGGCTTTGGCGAACAGGGTAGGATACTCCGGATGTGCACGTAGACGCTCTTCCACCACAGGCCAGGTATTGCGCATCTCGGCGTGGTTCGTTACCGGACCGAAGGCCTGCTGTTCCAGGCTGGCGGCACGGGTGTCCCAGAAGAAGAAGTGGTCCCATACCGCGTTCTGGATGGTCATGGAGTTGCGGCGACCCACACTGCCATCGGTCCCCAGGGAGAACTGGCGGGGATCGCTGAAGGCATGTTGCTGTTGGTGACAGCTGCCGCAGGACATGCTGTAATCGTCGGAGAGCGCCTTTTCGTAGAACAAGCGGCGCCCAAGTGCCACACCTTCCACGGTGAGCGGGTTGTTGCCCGGCAGGATCAAGGGGTGGATGCTGTCCAATGCCCAGACCGGGATGTCGAGCGAAAGAGGCGTTGGCCGATACGTCCCTACCACCAGCTCCTCCAGTTCGGTGGACGGGTCCTTCCGGCAGGACTGCACCAGCAGCACGCCGAGCAGAACGAGGAGGACGGAGGAACGTCGGGCCATGAAGTGCGAAGTTCGGCTATTCCAGGGTGGGTGCGCAAGGCTGTATGCGCCTCGAGCTCGGGATCCTGAACGCCCCTGACCTACAGGATGTTCACCTCCCGCTCCAGCTCCACACCGAAGCGCTCCCGAACGCTGTGCACGATGTCCGAGCTGAGCGCATACACTTCCTGGCCGGTGGCGTCGCCATGGTTCACCAGCACCAGGGCCTGGCGATCATGCACACCACAGCCCGCGCGGCGGTGGCCTTTCCAGCCCGCGCGTTCGATGAGCCAGCCCGCGGCCAGCTTAACGCCTCCTTCCGCCGGGTAGGCCACCACGTCCGGATGGGCCGCTCGGATGGCCTCCACCACCGCCGGTTCCACCACCGGGTTCTTGAAGAAGCTGCCGGCATTGCCCAGCTGTGCTGGATCGGGCAGTTTGCTGCGTCGGATGGCGATCACCGCTTCGCTCACATCCTGGATGGTCGGAGCCGTAATGCCGCGCTGATCCAATTCCTGCTGGATGTTGCCATAGCTGGTGTTCAGCGCATGTGGCGCCTTTTTCAGCCGGAACGTGACCGAGAGGATGACGTACTGGTCGCGTCCTTCCCGCTTGAAGAAGCTCTCGCGGTAACCAAAGTGGCAGGCGTCCCGATCGAAGGTGACGAGCGCGCCATCGCTGATGCGCAGGGCTTCGAGCTCCGCGAAGGTGTCCTTGATCTCCACGCCGTACGCGCCGATGTTCTGCATGGGGGCCGCGCCCACCTTGCCGGGGATCAGCGCCAGGTTCTCCACGCCGCCCCAGCCATGCTGCACGCAGTGCATCACGAAGCTGTGCCAGACCACCCCGGCACCGGCCTTCACCCAGACGTGCTGTGCATCCTCACGCACCAGTTCGATGCCGGGCACCTCGTTCAGTAATACCACGCCTGGCCAGTCCCGCGTGAAGAGCACGTTGCTGCCACCACCGAGGAACAGCCGGGGCAGACCCTGCAGCTGCACGCTGTTCAACAGGGTGCGCAAGCCTTCGGCCGAATGGAAGCGGGCCAGGGCTTCGGCGCGGGCAGGAACCCCGAAGGTGGTGTAGGGGCGCAGGTCGGCGTGGCGGATGATGTCCATGGTCGGGGCAAGTTTACCGGCGCCCTCGTTCTACTTTCACCGCCCCGCCCGCTGTCTTGTACACAGGGTGCCGATGAAAGCCATGCGCCGCGCCATCGTTTGTGTCACCAATGACCTGAGCACCGACAACCGGGTGCATCGCAGTTGTACGGTGCTGCGCGAGCTCGGCTGGGAGGTGCTGTTGGTGGGTCGCGCCTTGCCCGGAAGCCTCCCAATGCAACGGCCCTACGCCACGCACCGCATGCGTCTGCTCTTCCGCAAAGGGCCCTTGTTCTACGCGGAGTACAACCTGCGGCTGTTGTTGCTGCTGCTAACGCGACCCGCACAACTGGTGCTGGCCAATGACTTGGATACGTTGCCGGCCGCCTTCGTGGCTGCGCGGTTGAAGGGCAGTGAGCTGGTGTATGACAGCCACGAGTATTTCACCGAGGTGCCCGAACTGTTCAAGCCGGACGGTAGCGGTCGCCTGGCCCGCCGGGTGTGGCTGGCCCTGGAACGCGCCTTGTTCCCGCGGTTGCGGCGCGTGATCACCGTGAACGACAGCATCGCACAGGAGTATCGCAAGCGGTATGGCGTCGAACCGACCGTCGTGCGCAACATACCGATGCACCGGGAATTGGGGCCGCTGCCTTCCCGGGCAGAGCTGGGGCTTCCCGCCGACCGCTTCATCCTGATCCTGCAAGGCAGTGGCATCAACGTGCAACGAGGGGGTGAGGAGGCGGTGCTGGCCATGCGCGAGCTGCCGGACTGCCTGTTGTTGGTGGTGGGCGGTGGCGATGCCTGGCCTGTGCTGCAAGGCCTGGTGGAGGAGCACGGGCTGAGCGACCGGGTGCGCCTGCTGTCGCGCATGCCGTACGAGCGGATGATGCAATACACGCGCAACGCCGACCTCGGTCTTTCGCTGGACAAGGACACGAACCTGAACTACCGCTTCAGCCTGCCCAACAAGCTGTTCGATTACTTCCGGGCGCACATCCCGGCGTTGGTCACGGACCTGCCCGAGGTGGCGGGGATCGTTCGGCGCTTCTCGGCCGGGGTGGTGATCGCTGCTGCGGAGCCATCCCGTATAGCAACGGAGGTGCGCGCCCTGCAAGGGAATGCCGAGGCCCGGAAGGCCCTGCGCCAAAACGCTATTTTCGCGGCCGCTTCGCTCGACGGCGAACGCGAGAAGGCGGTCTTGGCCGCACTCTTCCAGGACCTTGACCGACCAGCACCTGCATATCGTCAGTTTTGACGTGCCGAGCCCACCGAGCTACGGCGGGGTGATCGATGTGTACTACAAAGTGAAGGCCCTTGCCGAACTGGGGGTGAAGGTCCACCTGCACTGCTTCCAGTACGGGCGGCCCCGTGCAAAGGACCTGGAGGCCTTTTGCGCGAAGGTGTACTACTATCCCCGCCGCACGGGCAAGCTCCAGCTCCTCAACCGCCTGCCCTACGTGGTGGTGAGCCGCAGGGGTGAACCATTGATGGAGCGGCTGTTGCAGGACACGCATCCCATTCTGTTCGAGGGGCTGCACTGCTGCTATTACCTGGGTGATCCACGCCTGCACGGACGCACGCGCATCGTGCGGGCGCACAACGTGGAGCACGACTACTACGGTGCACTCGCCAAAGCCGCGAGCAACACGTTCCGCCGCACCTATTTCATCAACGAGGCGCACAAGCTGCAGCGCTTCGAGACGGTGCTTGCGGAGGCCGATCATGTGTTGGCCATCTCCCCCAAGGATGAGGCCTATTTCGGATCACACTTCCACAACGTCACGCACATTCCAGCGTTCCACGCCATGGACCGGGTGTCGGTGCCCGATGGACTGGGGGACTATGCCTTCTACCACGGTGCCCTGGGCGTTCCGGAGAACGATCAGGCGGCGCTGTACCTGGTGCGCACCGTGTTCCGCGACCTGAAGGTGAACCTGATCATCGCTGGTAGCGACGCCAGTCCCGAGCTGCGGCGCGAAGTGGCGCGCACACCGAACGTGGAGCTGCGCGAGAACATCGGGACGGCGGAGATCCATCAGTTGGTGCGCGATGCCCAGGTGAACGTGCTGCCCACCTTCCAAGCCACAGGGATCAAGTTGAAGCTGTTGCTCTGCCTGTTCTCCGGCCGTCATGTGGTGTGCAATACGCCGATGGTGGAGGGTACCGGGTTGGAGCAGCTCTGCCATGTGCATGACGACCCACGCTCCATGCGCAACAGCATCCTGGCGTGCATGGGCAAGCCGTGCAACGGCCAAAGCCTGGAGCGGCGTATGGCCGTGCTGGAGGAGCGCTTCAGCAACCGGCGGAACGCGGAGCGGATCGTGCGGTTGTTGGGTGCATAGCACCAAGGGTCGACGCCCCTTGATGCTATACCGCCCCCGCAGCGCTCAACTCCAACAACTGCGCGTTCTCGCAGCGCACCACCCGGGTGTTGAACTTCTTCATGTGCGAGTAGTCGTGGGTGGCCATGATCACGCTGCGTCCACTGCGGCTGATGTCGAAGAGCAGGTCGAGGATCTCGCCGGTGGTCTCGGGGTCCAGGTTGCCGGTGGGTTCGTCAGCGAGGATCAGCTCGGGGTCGTTCAGCAGGGCACGGGCGATGCTCACACGTTGCTGCTCGCCACCGCTCAGCTCGTGCGGCATCTTGTACCCCTTGTTGGCCAGGCTCACTTTCTCCAACACCTGTTCCACGCGCTCGTCCATGCGCTTCGTGTCGGACCATCCGGTGGCCTTCAGCACGAAGAGCAGGTTCTCCTTGACGTTGCGATCGGTGAGCAGCTGGAAGTCCTGGAACACGATGCCGATCTTGCGGCGCAGGTAAGGCACTTGCGAGCGCTTGAGGGTGGAGAGGTTGAAGCCGCACACATGGCCTTCGCCCTCCTTCAAGGGCAGATCGCCGTAGAGGGTACGCATCAGGCTGCTCTTTCCGCTCCCCGTGCGGCCGATGAGGTAGAGGAACTCGCCCTTCTGCACGCTGAGGTCCACGTTGTTCAGTACCAGGTTCTCGCGCTGGAAGATGCGCACACCGTGCAGCAGGATGATGGGGGAGTCGCTCATGGGATCGGCCGCCGCTGAAAGGCGCGGGTCCAAAGGTCAAAATTTTCGGGGGCGATCCGGCGTTGCATCCAAGGATGTTCCACCTCCGGCATTGTAGTTGCACGAAAGGCCCCAGGTGAACACGTTCGCGTGGATAAGTACGCCCGCGCGCAGAACCCTGCCCCCGCAGCGCCCGAGAACTTTGACCACTTGATGAAGCACCGTTCCATGATGGCGAAACGAGCTGTACTGCTGGCCCTGCTCCTGACCTCCGCAGGAGGCGCCATGGCCCAGCGACCGGCCCACTACGAGCATGCCAATGCCGACCTGGTCAACGCGCTGGAATTGTTCAGCATGGCCAAGTACGGCGCGGCGCAGTACGAGCTGGCCCGCGTGGTCGCGCGCATCCCCGACCCCCACGACCCGGTCCGGGTGGAGGCCGAGTTCCATGCTGCGCTGTGTGCCGTGCGCCTCTTCAACGATGATGCGGGTTACCGGCTCACCACCTTCATGGCCGAGCATCCCGAGGACCTGCATGTGGGCGCCGTCCGCTTCGAGCTGTTCAAGCACACCTTCGCTGAGAAGAAGTGGAAGCAGGCCCTCGCCTGGAGCGATCAGGTGGACCGCTTCGCGCTGGATCCCGAGGAATTGGAGGAATACCGCTTCAAGCGCGGATACGCCTATTTCCAGGAAGGTGACAAGGAGAAGGCGCTGGGCGAGTTCGCCGAGGTGCAGAACGGTGCCGGGCTCTATGCCACGCCCAGCCGCTACTATGCCTCGCATATCCAGTATGAACGAGGCAATTACGAGACCGCCCTCAACGGCTTCCGCAGCCTGGAGAGCGATGAGAACTTCCGCAAGGTGGTGCCCTTCTACATCGCCGAGATCCTCTTCCTGCAAGGCAAATACGACGAGCTGAACGCCTACGTGAAGCCCCTGTTGGAGGACCCCGAAGGCACCAAGCGCATCAACGAGATCAACCGGCTGGCGGGCGAGGCCAACTACCGCCGGGGTAACTATGCCGAGGCCATTCCTTACCTGCAGAAGAGCGTGCAACGGGTGGGTGTGGAGCGCGGCGATCGCTACATCCTGGGCTATGCGTATTACCGCAATGGCGACTGCCAGAAGGCGCTGGCGGAATTCAACCTGGTGGCCAACGGCACCGACAGCATCGCCCAGCTGGCCACCTACCACATGGCCGATTGCTACCTGAAGCTGAACGAGAAGAATTACGCCCGCAACGCCTTCAAAAAGGCCTACGAGATCGGCAGCGATGTGAAGGTGAAGGAGGATGCGCTCTTCAACTACGCCAAGCTGAGCTACGAACTGAGCTTCGATCCGTACCACGAGGCCATCAACGCCCTGCGCAACTACCTGCGCACCTATCCCAACACGCCGCGCAAGGACGAAGCCTACGAGTTCCTGCTGAACGTATACTTGAAGACGAAGAACTACGAGGACGCCCTGGCCGCGCTGGATGAGATCCAGAACAAGGACCTACGCCTGAAGGAAGCTTACCAGAAGCTGGCCTACGACCGCGGAGTGGAGCTCTATGAAGGCCGCAAGTACGCCGATGCGGCGCTGTTCTTCGAGCGTGCGTTGCGCTATCCGGTGAACCAGGAGGTGAACGCACGCGCTCACTTTTGGATGGCCGAGAGCTATTACGGCCAGGGTGATCTGCCTGCCGCACTGCGGAAGTACGACGATCTGCGCAACTCGCCCGGAGCCTACAGCACCGCGCTGTACGAGCAGGCCGGTTACGGCATGGGCTACACCTTTTTCAAGCTGAAGCAGTACGACGAGGCCGCCACGGCCTTCCGACGCTATGTGGCCGGTCGCAGTGGTGAAGCGCGCCAGCGGGCCGATGCCATGCTGCGCATCGGTGACTGCTACTTCGTGCTGAAGGACAATGCACAGGCGGTGAAGTGGTACGACGATGCCATGCGCACCGGCTCACCGGACCGCGACTACGCGCAGTACCAGAAGGGCGTGTGCCAGGGCCTTCAGCGCCAGTTGAACGAAAAGATCGCGACCCTGAAGGGACTGCTCGCCGAGAAGCCCGATTCGCGCTACGCCGCCGATGCCAAGTTCCAACTGGGTGAGACCTACATCAACCTGGAGAACGATGCCGAGGCGATGAAGTACTACAGCCAGGTGGTGGACCAGCACCCCAACAGTCCGCATGTGCGTCAGAGCATGCTGCAGCGCGCGCTCATCCACAAGCGTCAGGGCCGCACGGATGAGGCCATCGCGGGCTTCAAGGCCATCGTGGCGCAGTATCCCACCATGGACGGTTCGCGCGATGCACTGGCGGGGCTGGAGAGCATCTATGTGGAGCAGGGTCGCGTGAGCGAGTACGAGGCGTATGTGCGCTCCTTGCAGTTCGTGGACCCCGGCACGCTGGACCTGGATGAGAAGTATTACCGTAGCGCGGAGAAGCTCTACTTCGACGAGAAGTGCCCGCAGGCCATCGGCGCGTTCGGCGACTACTTGAACAAGTATCCCAAGGGTGCGTATTCGCTCAACGCCCTGTTCTATCGCGGCGACTGCAACTATCGCGCGGCCAACTATGAAGCGGCGCTGCCCGATCTGGAGGCCGTGATCGCCCGCAACGGGACGGACTTCATGGAGAGCGCGCTGTACGGTGCCAGCGACATCCTGTTCCGCGACAAGCGTTGGGAGGGTGCGTTGGACCACTTCCGCAAGCTGGAACCGGTGGCCACCTTCCCAGGCAATACGCTCGCCGCGCAGGTGGGGCAGATGCGCTGCCTGAAGGAGCTGGGCCGCTTGGCCGAGGCTGGTGATGTGGCCACCCGCGTGACCGCCAACGCACAGGCCACCGCCGACCTGAAGGCTGAAGCCGGGCTGGTGGCCGCGCACGGTGCACTGGCCAACAACGACACTGACGGGGCCTACACCAAGTTCAAGGCCGTGAGCACGGCCAGCACCAACCACCTGGGTGCCGAAGCCAAGTACCACATGGCCTATGTGCGCCACCTCCAAAGCCAATACCGCAAGGCAGAGACCGAGGTATTTGAGCTGGTGAAGCGCTACCCCAGCTACGACCATTGGAAGGCTCGCGCCTTCATCCTACTGGGCGATGTGTACGTGCAGCTGGGCGACCACTTCCAGGCCAAGGCGACGCTCCAAAGCGTGATCGACCATGTGCAGGAGCCTGAACTGGTGGCCCAGGCCCGCCAGCGCCTGGACGCCATCAACGCCAGCGAGGCGCAGCAACTGGTGCCGCCTGCCTCGGAGGACATCACCGTACCCCTTCCCGACAATACCGACGGACAGTAAGCCCATGAGATCAGCCATCCTGATACCCGTCCTGCTCCTCACGGCATTCCATGTCAGAGGACAGGGAACACAGCCCGGCGGTGAGTACATCATCCAGGGTGTGTACAGCCCCACGCTGCTCGACGCGCAGAAGATCGATCTGCGACCGGAGCCCATCGATACCATCCTGCCCACGCTGCCCGTGCGCTATGATCTGCTGCCCGTGAAGGCCGAGATCCCCGCCAAGGTGGACAGCATCGCCGCTGCCAAGCTCAGCGTGCTCGCACCGCAGCCCAGGCTCTACAAGGCCTTCGTGAAGGCGGGCTTCGGCCTGTACACCACACCGCTCGGAGAGCTCTACTTCGACCAGACCCGCTCGCGGAACAACGGCTATGGTGTGCATGCCAAGCACTTCAGCAGCAACGGCGGAATTGATGATGTGGGGCCCAGCGTATACAGCTTCAACAGCGTGGACGGCTACTACAAGCACTTCCTCCCGGACCACGAGGCCAGCGGCAAGCTCATGTACGACCGGCGGCGGGTGAGCTATTACGGCTATGCCAGCAACGACAGTATCGAAGATGTGTTGGAAGCGTTGGAACCGCGTGAGGACGCACGCAAGCAGATCTACAACGACATTGGATTCGCAGGGCGTCTGCGCAGTCTGTATACCGATAGCACCAAACTGGCTCACGATATCGGGCTGGAAGTGCACAGCTACAGCAACCTCACCCAGAGCCGTGAGACCAACATGCGATTGACCGCCACAGGTGGCATGACGGTCGGTAAGGAGACCTATGGCGGCACGTTCATACTGGACAACAACGCCTACAAAGGTGTTGTGCCGGACCTGGGCGAGTTCCGGCAGAACGGTACCCTGGTGGGTCTGCAACCGCATGTGAGCACGCGTGGGGACGCCTACCTGGTGCGCGTTGGCGTGGGATTGTTCGTGGATGCCCTGGGCAGCACCACCTTCCACTTCTATCCGCAGGCCTACGCGCATTACAGCCTGTTCAACAACATCCTCATCCCGTACGTGGGGCTGCAGGGTGAACGCCGCCGGAACAGCTTCCGCAGCCTGACCCGGTTGAACCCTTGGCTGGATGGTGCGCCGGGCCTGCTCAATACGAGTCTGATGTACGATCTGTACGGTGGCCTGCGTGGCAGCTTCAGCAGCGACCTGGGCTTCGATGTACGCGTGAGCCGCAGCAGGCAGGACGACATGCCCCTGTTCGTGAACGAACGGAACACCCCGCTCGGCGATCGCATGTTGGTGGTGTACGACCGGGTGGACATCCTCGACCTGAGCGGTGAGTTGAACTTCCGCCGGAAGGAAGCACTGTCGCTCTCGGCCCGGGTGGATGTGTTCACCTACACCACGCGCGTGCAGCAGCAGGCCTGGAACCTGCCGCCGTACCAACTCAGCTTCGGTGCGCGGTACGACATGCGTCAGAAGCTGATCGCCAAAGCGGAGCTACAGTTCCTGGGGCGTCGACCGAGCTTCCGGTTGGGCGAGGTGGATGCCCTCACCTTGAGCGTACTGCCCAGCGAGGAAGTGGAGCTGGAGGGCTTCCTGGACCTGTACCTGGGGCTCGAGTACCGCTACACCAAGCGTTTGAGCGTGTTCCTGGACATGAGCAACCTGAGCGCCAGCAAGTATGAGCGCTGGCGCAATCACCCGGTGCAACGAGGGCTTTTGCTGGGGGGGGTGACCTACGCCTTTTAAGCAGCCATCGTTGCCATTTCCGGGAAGGTGAAAGTGGGACGGCTTCCCCAGCCTCTCAGGGTATAGCCGATCTGTTGGAATACGCAAGTCCGGGGGCTGTGAATTATTAACAGAACCCGCGTCCCTGTTGGGAAAAAGCGCAGGTCGGAGGCCGGTTCTTGGGTATCTTCGCGAGCCTTTCCGGATGGAAGGGCGAAGAACGACCCACAACCATGTCTGAGACCGTAGTGGAAATGAGCGAAAAGCAGAAGGATGCCGCCAGTTATTCGGCGGACAGTATCCAGGTCCTGGAAGGGCTTGAGGCGGTGCGCAAGCGCCCGGCGATGTACATCGGCGATATCGGTGTGAAGGGCCTGCACCACTTGGTGTACGAGGTGGTGGACAACTCCATCGACGAAGCGCTGGCCGGCCACTGCGATACCGTGGAGGTGACCATCACCGCCAGCAATGGCATCCGGGTGAAGGACAATGGCCGGGGCATCCCGGTGGACATGCACGCCAAGGAGGGCAGGAGCGCCTTGGAGGTGGTGATGACCGTGCTCCACGCCGGTGGCAAGTTCGACAAGGACAGCTACAAGGTCTCCGGCGGTCTGCACGGGGTGGGGGTGAGCTGTGTGAACGCCCTGAGCACCCACCTGCGCGCCGAAGTGCACCGCGGCGGCAAGATGTACGAGCAGGAGTACAGCGAGGGGAAGCCGCTCTATGCCGTTCGCGAGATCGGCAAGACCGACTACCGGGGCACCATCGTGCATTTCCAGCCCGACCTGAGCATCTTCCAGGTGAGCGAATACAACTTCGATACGCTGGCCGCCCGTCTTCGTGAGCTCGCCTTCCTCAACAAGGGGATCCGGCTTACGCTGACCGATGAGCGTCGCCAGAACGAGGAAGGAAAGCCAGTATCCGAGAGCTTCTTCAGCGAGAACGGCCTGGTGGAGTTCGTGCAGTACCTCGATGGCACCCGTGTGCCCCTGATCGAGAAAGTGATCCATATGGAGGGCGAGAAGCAGGGCATCCCGGTGGAGATCGCCATGGTCTACAACGACTCCTACAACGAGAACCTGCACAGCTACGTCAATAACATCAACACCCACGAAGGGGGTACCCACCTGGCCGGCTTCCGTAGCGGTCTCACACGCACGCTGAAGAAATACGCCGATGCTTCCGGTGCCACCCAGAAGTTGAAGTTCGAGATCAGCGGCGATGACTTCCGTGAGGGTCTCACGGCCGTGATCAGTGTGAAGGTGCAGGAGCCCCAGTTCGAGGGACAGACCAAGACCAAGCTGGGCAACAACGAGGTGAGCGGTGCGGTGAACATCGCCGTGAGCGAGATGCTCGAGAACTATCTCGAGGAGCACCCACGCGATGCTAAGCAGATCGTGGACAAGGTGATCCTCGCCGCCACGGCCCGCCACGCCGCCCGCAAGGCCCGTGAGATGGTGCAGCGCAAAGGCGCCTTCAGCGGCGGTGGCCTGCCCGGCAAGCTGGCCGACTGCCAGAGCAAGGATGCGAGCGCCAGCGAGCTTTTCCTTGTCGAGGGTGATTCCGCAGGTGGTACCGCAAAGCAGGGCCGTAACCGCGAGTTCCAGGCGATCCTCCCGCTGCGAGGCAAGATCCTCAACGTGGAGAAGGCCATGCAGCACAAGATCCTCGACAACGAGGAGATCCGCAACATCTACACGGCGCTGGGTGTGCACATCGGCACGGAGGACGACAGCAAGGCGCTCAACATGGAGAAGCTGCGCTACCACAAGATCGTGATCATGTGCGATGCAGACGTGGACGGCAGTCACATCCAGACGCTGATCATGACCTTCTTCTTCCGCCACATGCAACCGCTGATCGAGCAGGGCTACCTCTACATCGCCACCCCGCCGCTGTACTTGGTGAAGAAGGGCAAGGAGCAGGTGTACTGCTGGAGCGAAGCGGAGCGCGATGCGGTGATCGAACGCATGAAGGCATCCAGCAAGGAGGCCAGTGTGGGCGTGCAGCGCTACAAGGGTCTTGGTGAGATGAACGCGGAACAGCTGTGGGAGACCACCATGGACCCGAGCCGTCGCACCTTGCGTCAGGTCACCATCGAGAACGGTGCCGAGGCCGATCGCGTCTTCAGCATGTTGATGGGTGATGAAGTGCCGCCCCGCCGCGAGTTCATCGAGAAGAACGCCATCTACGCGAAGCTGGACGTCTGATCGTGATCTACGGACCATCAAGGAAGCCCGGCCGAATGGTCGGGCTTCTTCGTACGAAGCACCACTTCCCCGTAGCCGACCCTACTGAAGCACGGTCACATGCCCTATCCGCTCGATCAGTTCGCCACTCAACTGGTCGCGGCATGTGAGCTTCCAGACGTACACCTCGGTCTCCACAACACCGCCTCCGTAGGTCCCGTCCCAGGCCTCGTCCAGTGTCTGGCTGGTGAAGATGCGTTCACCCCACCGATCGAAGATCATGAATTCGTAATCCACCACGTACGGCAGGTTGAATACAGGTCGGAAGCCTTCATTGAAGCCATCTCCGTTCGGGGTGAACGCGTTCGGCACGAACACGAGCAGTCGGTCGAACACCGGAATGATCGTACACACCGAATCCGCGCAACCGTTGGCATCCATGGCCGTGAGACACACCGTGTAACTGCCGCCAAGTCCACCGGGGAACGCGTAGATGGGGGATGTGGCCGTGGATCCATCACCTGTGCCGAAGTCCCAGATGAAGCTGGTGGCGTTGCTGCTGGATGTGTTGGTGAAGGTGGCCACCGATGCGTCGATGAACAAGGTGTCCGGACCATGGGTGAAACCAGCTTCCACCGGTGGGGGTGTGCCGATGCGCGCCGTGGCCGATGCGATGCATCCGTTGCCATCCTGCATCCACACTGTATAGGTGCCGGGACAGAGGCCGGTGAACTGGTTCGTTGGCTGATAGTCCGTTCCGTTCATGCTGAAGAGCACCCCGGCCGCATCGATCGCGATGATACGTCCGTCGCAGGTGCCCGGGCAGGTCTCGTCCACATCGAACACCTGGTCGATCACCAAGGGTTCCGGCTCCGTGATCACGAACGATGCATTCACCGCACAACCGTTGCTGTCCGCCACCGCGACCGTATAGCTGCCCGCGCATAGTCCATCGGTCGAAGCAGCATTGCCAGCCCCAGCCGTGCTCCATACATAGCTGTACGCGCCGTTCAGCACATTGCCACCTGTGGCGGTGACCGTTGCGGTGCCATCACAGGCTCCGTTGCACACCGCGTCGCTTACGCTCACCACGGCCAATAGCGCGTTCGTGAAGGTGATCTGGACACTGTCCATCGCGGCACACCCTTCGTTGCTGATGGTGGACCAGTATGCGGTGTAGCTACCGCCTGCAGCGGCGGTCACTGTGGTGCCGGCATCGGTGCTGGTGCCAAAGCTCAGCCCTGCATCTCCTGACCATGTTCCAGAGGACCAGGTGCCCGTCGCGAGGACGGTTGCTTCCAAGGTACAGCTGATCACTTGCGGTCCTGCATCCGGCTGCGGCACCACGTGGATGGTCACCGTTGCACTGGCAGTGGCGTTCGGGCAGGGCTCCGTGCCGAGCACGGTGTAGGTATACACTCCTTGCGCATCCGTTGCAGGGTCGAAGGTGCCGGTGAAGCTGCTGCCATCCGGCCCGGTCCAGCTGCCACCTTCGTCAGGCGTGCCGCCCAGCAAGGGGAACAAGGGAAAGGCGGGTGCTTCCGGACAGACCGTGGTGCTGCCACTGCTGCCAGCGATCGGCAACGGATGCACGATGACCGTCACTGTTGCGCTCGCGTCAGGACATACATCCACACCATCGATGGTGTAGGTGTAGACCCCTTGTGGTTCGCTGCTGGGGTCATACGTGCCATCCACAACGCCGTCACCGAAGGTCCACATGCCGCCAGCGTCCGGGTCATCGTTCAGTTGGTCGAACAGGTCGGCCGGGTCGTTGTTCGAACAAAGCGCGAGCGTGCCATTCGAACCAGCGTGGACCGGAGCCTCCAAGCTCACTTCAACCACCGATGTGTCGTTGAGGCAGGGTTGCGGTACCTGTACCACGTATCGATAGGTGCCCGCTGCAGCTGTGCTTGGGTCAAGTACACCCGGATGGCTTGCTCCGTTCGGTGCTGACCACACTCCACCGGCGTCAGGTGTGCCACCGAGCTGATCGAAGAGCGTCACCTCGTCCGGCAATTGGCACAGGGTGATGGCACCGTCCGACCCGGCATCCGCATCGCTCAGGACCTGGACCGTGATCACCGCGCTCAACGCCGGGCATGGGACCTCCCCGGATACGGTGTAGATGTAGTTGCCAGCCCCATTGACAGCAGGGTTGAAGGTGCCAGTGAATACGGAGCCGGTGGGCGATGTCCATATGCCGCCTTCATCGGCGCCGTCCAGGAAGGGGAATAGCTCCACCGGTCCACCGGTGCTGCAGAGGTTCACAATGGCATCCGAGCCGGGATCAGGAGGAAGGACCACAGTTACGTTCACTACGGCCGTATCTGCAGGACATGGCGTTGTCCCGTTGACGATGTACAGGAAATCGCCGCCCACATCGATCGTGGGGTCGAACGTCCCGCTCCAAGGTATCCCGATGCTCGTCTCCCAGGTTCCTCCTGATTCCGCTACACCTCCAAGGCTTGGGAACAGGTCCGTCAACGCATCCGTGCTGCACAGCGAGAGGGAACCGTCATCGCCTGCAAAGGGTGGCGATACCACAGTGACATCCACAGTTGCCGAAGTGCTGATGCATGGTGGTGGAACATCGATGCTGTATGTGTACGTACCGCCCGGCATGGTCTGCGGGTCGAATACACCATCGAAGCTCGTTCCGTTCGGTGTCGTCCACGTGCCACCGATATCCGGCGTGCCTTCCAACCGTGTGAAGAGACCCTCCAGCGTACCCGTGCTGCATACCGTGAGGAAACCCGGGCCTCCCGCGAACGGCTGATCGACCACCGCCACAACGACCACCGCAGCATCAGCCGGGCAGGGTGTTGTACCGTTCACCGTGTAAGTGTAAGTGCCTGGCGTCATTGCACCAGGATCGAACACCCCGCCGACCACGATGCTTGGACCTGTCCATGATCCACCGGGGTCAGGGGAACCGTTCAGCCCGCTGATCAGGGACACCGCGTCGCCTGAAACACATAAAGCCAATGTACCATCCGTGCCTGCATTGGGAGGTGCGATCACCGTGACCGTTACGGTACTGCTCACGCTTACGCACGGTGGGGGCACATCGATGGTGTAGGTGTACACGCCGGGTGCCATGGTAGCCGGATCGTACAGCTCGCCGACCACCGCGCTCGGTCCGCTCCACGCACCACCGGCATCAGGCGTGCCGCC
>CAYZBO010000036.1:0-27980 GCA_964476665.1 uncultured Chryseobacterium sp.
CGAGGTTGCGGCGGTAGAAGGCGTTGCTCTCCTCGGCCGTGCTGAAGCCCGCGTACTGCCGGATGGTCCACGGGCGGATGGTGTACATGCTGCCGTAGGGCCCGCGCAGGTAGGGCGGGATGCCGGCGGCGAAGTGCAGGTGCTCCAGCTGCGCGGTGTCGACGGGCGTGTAGAAGGACTTGAGGGGGATATCTTCTCTGTTCGGAATACCGGCCGTGGGCTGCGGGCCGTGGGCTGCGGGCTGGTCGGCGGTCAAGCCCGAAGCCCGGAGCCCGAGGCCCGAGGCCATTGTTTGGAACAGTGTTGACGTCAGTTGCTCAACCGTGTAGGAGCCCCCGATCGGATCGGCCACACGTCCCAGGAAGCTCTCATCGCGCAGCAGGTTGTGGATGTTGCGGACGATGCGGCGGGCAAGCCCATCGCCTTCGGGCAGGGCAGGGGTGGGGATGGTGAGGCCATCGCAGCCGCCGGTGATCGAGCTCACGGCCTGCAGCGTGGCACGGATCAGGTTCTCGTGTGCCGAACTCGTTTCAGCAGGGTAGGAGACGACGGCCTGGATCCACGTGGTGTGCGAGCAGTCGTGTTGCGGCTGGAGCTCATCCACAACAGCGGCCCAGGCCTCGCGGAAGGCGCGCAGCCGGGCCACTTCCAGGAAGAGGTCGTCGCCGAGGTGCAGGCGGAACTGCAGGCGGGCGCAGGCGTCGTCGATGGTGTAGCCCTGATCGAGCATCCGCTGCAGCAGTGCCCGGCCTTGTCGCAGCGCTTCCTGTGTGTCACGAGCGGCGCCATCGCTCACGCTGAAGAGCCGGATGCGCGGGTGCTTCGCGATGCGTTCCTTCAGGTCGCTGACATCCGCATCGTGCGGCAGGCCCAGGCAGAGGCTGACCTCCGATGCAGGTGTGTTCTGTTCCTGATGCAGCAGAAGCAGAACGTCCAGCACGCTCGCATCCCCGTCCACCGCGAGGTCGATCGCACCCACCCAGACATCCTTCAGAACGGCGCGGAGGTCCTGGGGCTTCCCCAAGAGTTCAAGCGCATCGGCACCGCCCATCAGTGCTTCCAGGGCAAGCTTGTTCGCATCGGCGCTGCCAGCGTCCAACGCCACTGTGGCGTGCCAGGGGTTGCCGTCGCGCTTCACGCCACGGCGTCGGCCTTGCATCACCGCGCCCTCACCGGCCACATGGAAGGGGGGAAGCACTGCGCCGTCCACCTGCACGTTGAGCGAGCCGGGCTCCTTGTCCTTCAGCTCCTTCTTGATCACGGCCTCCCATTGCTCGCGCGTGGCGGGGGGGAAGGCATCGAAAAGTCGTTCTGTGGCCATCGCTGCGAAGTTCGGGATCCTGCCGTTCTTCGGATCACAGGAATACCCCTTTCCCGCGACCGTACTTTTGTACCATGTTCGGCTGGCCGTCCTTGAGATCGCTGCTTTTCGCGATGCTTTGGAGCGCTCAAGCCGCTGCGCAGTCGGAACATCCGTTCATCGCGCGCTTCGAGTTGAGCGAACTGGATGGGCTGGTGCGGGTGGAATGGACCCTGGCCGGAGGCAACACCTGTAATGGCATGGATGTGGAGCGCTCCTTGGACGGGACGCTTTTCGATGTGGTCCATCGCATACCGGGCATTTGTGGCGACCCGACCGCTGAAGTGCCGTACCGATGGGATGATACTGAGCCCGCTGAACTCAGCACCTTGCACTACCGCATCCGATCGGGCTCGGATGGGACCAGTTCTGTGAAGCAGGTCCGCTTCGATCAGCTTGTGGATACTCAGTTCCTCGCTTATCCCGTTCCGTGTTCAAGTGAATTGAACGTGCTGTTGAACGTCCCGTTGAACGAGCAAGTGGAACTGCGCATCCATAGCGCTGTAGGCCGGGAGGTGGTCGTTTACCAAGGCTTCGGCAAGGCGCATCAACTGGCAGTGGGGCAGCTCGCGGCTGGCCGCTATTCCTTCCGCGCCATAGCCGGTGATCAGCTTTTCCAAGGCGGCTTCGTGAAGTGGTGAGGAACTGACGAACGTCATGGACAAGAGCCCTGCTTCATTGAGGGGCTTCTTGTGAGCAAAGTCACTGTTGGCAGGGGGTACAGGACTTCACCTTTGTTCTGTCCGCCGGCCGTTCCAGCTGTCAACCTGAACGAACAATACCCATCAGCCATGAAACTGAAGCAGATCTACACCGGGTGCATCGCCCATGCAGCCTACTACCTCGAAAGCAACGGAGAGGTGGCCATTTTCGACCCTCTGCGTGAGGTACAGCCTTACATCGATGAAGCCAAGGCCTCCGGCGCCAAGGTGAAGTATGTATTCGAGACCCACTTCCACGCCGACTTCGTGAGCGGTCACTTGGACCTGGCCAAGAAGACCGGGGCCATCATTGTCTACGGCCCCACCGCCAAGCCGGGCTTCGCCGCGCATGTGGCCACGGATGGGGAGGTCTTCAACGTGGGCAAGGTCAAGGTGAAGGTCATCCACACCCCGGGCCACACCATGGAGAGCACCACCTACCTGGTGATCGACGAGAACGGCAAGGAGCACGGCATCATCACCGGTGATACCCTGTTCATCGGAGATGTGGGTCGCCCCGACCTCGCCCAGCATGTGATCGCCGACCTCACGGAAGAGAAGCTGGCCGGACATCTGTTCGATTCCCTCCGCAACAAGATAATGCCCTTGTGCGATGACCTGATCGTATACCCGAACCACGGGGCTGGCAGTGCCTGCGGCAAGAACATGAGCAAGGAGACCACGGACACCCTGGGCAACCAGAAGCGCACCAACTATGCGCTGCGTCCGGACATGACCAAGGAGGATTTCATCAAGGAACTGCTCACCGGTCTCACCGCGCCTCCGGGCTACTTCCCCAAGAACGTGCTGATGAACATCCAAGGCTACGAGAGTTTGGACACCATCATGGAGCGCGCCAAGACCGGATACGATCCCGTGGCCTTCGAGGTGGTGGCCAACGAGGAACGTCCATTGGTGCTCGATACCCGCGCCGCTGGTGAGTTCGCCAAGGGCTTCATCCCGAACAGCATCAACATCGGCCTCGACAGCAACTTCGCCATGTGGGTGGGTGAGATGATCCCCGATATCAAGCAGGCCATCCTGCTGGTGACCGATCCCGGCAAGGAGGAGGAGAGCATCATCCGCCTGAGCCGCGTGGGTTACGACAACACCATCGGCTTCCTGAAGGGCGGCTTCCCTGCGTGGAAGGCGGCCGGCAAGCAGGTGGATACGGTGTCCCGCATCAACGCGGAGGAATTCGCGAAGCGCTATGCCAGCAAGCCCGTCATCATCGATGTGCGGAAGAAGAGCGAGTTCGACAGTGAGCATGTGGTGGATGCCATCAACGTGCCGCTGAACCAGATCAACCAGCACCTGGCCCAGTTCCCGAAGGATGCCCCCTTCATCCTGCACTGTGCCGGTGGATACCGCAGCATGATCGCCGCTAGCATACTCAAGTCGCGTGGATGGGACAATTTCGTGGATGTGGAAGGTGGCTTCGGTGCCATCAAACAAACGGATGTGAAGCGCACGGATTACGTGTGCCCCACGACGATGCTCTGACCGTAGGGAGGTTGGGCAACGGCCGGCGCCTCTGGGAGCGATCCCAGGGGCGTTGGTCATTTCAGGGAGCGAACAATCGTCATGAAATGCTTTGAACCTCCGGCCTACCTTTGCGCCATGGTCCGGCAGGTCGTGCAGATAGTGTTGCTGGTCTGGGTCCAGCTGTACCTGTTCGCTCCGGAACTGATGAAGCTTCCCATGCTGGTGCTGCATTTCAACGAGCACCGGAGCGTGGAGGAGGATCTGACCTTCGCGGGCTTCCTTGACCTGCATTACGCGGACAACGGCCATGAAGAGGCCGACCATGAAGGCCACGAGAGCCTGCCGTTCCACCACCACCACGGTGCCGCCCTTGATGCCTGTGTGTGCAAGGTGTGGACGAGCGACCCCAAGGTGGAGGTGAGCTTTCCGCAGTTGATGGGCGATCGGCCGCAAGGCCCGCCCGAGGATGGGTCCCGCTCCCAAGGACATCCTCCCGCGCCCTTCCAGCCCCCCCGCGCGTTGGCCTGAACCCAGGCTGGACCGCTTGCCCTACTAGGCATATCGATCGTTCCGGCCGGACCGTCCGGGTGCATGGCACCTGCCGGTGTCCCTGATTCCATTCAACCTGAACGATCATGATCGAGAGGATCATCCGCTATTCTGTTACGCACAAGCTTGTCGTTGGACTGGGTGTGCTTGTGCTCATTGCGTTGGGTGTCCGCGCCATCACCCGCCTGCCGGTGGATGCCGTGCCGGACATCACCAACAACCAGGTCCAGGTCATCACCATCGCGCCCACACTGGCCACCTTGGAGGTGGAGCAGTTCGTGAGCTACCCCATTGAACAGGCCCTTGGCAACCTGCCGGAGGTGCATGAGCTCCGCAGCATCTCGCGCTTCGGTGTCAGTCAGGTGACCATCGTGTTCGACGATGCCTTCGACACCTACCTCGCCCGTCAACTGGTGAACGAAAGGCTGCAATTGGTGCGGGCCGATCTTCCGCCCGGCGTGGAGCAGCCCTACCTGGCCCCGTTGAGCACGGGCTTGGGCGAGGTGTTCCAGTACGTCATCCATCCGAAGCCCGGCTACGAGGGGCGCTACGATGCCATGCAGCTGCGCGAGGTGCAGGACTGGATCGTGGCGCGCCAACTGATGGGCACCGCGGGTGTGGCCGAGATCAACAGCTTCGGGGGCTACCTGAAGCAGTTCGAGGTGGCCGTGGACCCCGCCCGGCTGCACGGCATGGGACTAGGGATAGGCGACCTGCTGACCGCTTTGGAGCGCAACAACGGCAATACCGGTGGCGCCTACATCGAGCGCAGCAGCAACGCCTACTACATCCGCGGGGTGGGTCTGGCGAAGGGCATTGCCGATGTGGAGCACATCGTGGTGGAGACGCCCGCCCATGGCGCACCGGTCCTGGTGCGCGACGTGGCCACCGTGCGGCTGGGCCATGCGCCGCGCTATGGGGCCATGACCCGCAACGGCGAAGGCGAAGTGGTGGGCGGCATCGTGATGATGCTGAAGGGCGAGAACGCCAACAAGGTGGTGGCCCGTGTGAAGGAGCGACTGGTACGCATCGAGAAGAACCTGCCGGAAGGGCTGATGATCGACCCCTTCCTGGACCGCACCGCCCTGGTGGACCGCGCGATCGGTACGGTCGAGAAGAACCTGCTGGAGGGTGCGCTCATCGTGATCCTCGTGCTGGTGCTCTTCCTGGGGCAGCTGCGTGCGGGGCTCATCGTGGCCTCGGTGATCCCGCTGGCCATGCTCTTCGCGCTGATCCTGATGGACCTCACTGGCGAGACAGGCAACCTGATGAGCCTGGGCGCGATCGACTTCGGATTGATCGTGGATGGCGCGGTGATCATCGTGGAAGCGGTGCTTCATCGCCTGCACCATGGTCGTGCGCATGCCGAACTGAGCAGGACCGAGATGGACGATGAGGTGGGTACGGCGGCCGGTCGCATGATGAACGCGGCCACCTTCGGACAGCTCATCATCCTCATCGTGTACGTGCCCATCCTGTCGCTCAGCGGCATCGAGGGCAAGATGTTCGGCCCCATGGCCCGCACCGTGGCCTTCGCCATCCTGGGCGCGATCCTCCTCAGCCTCACCTACGTGCCCATGATGAGCGCGCTCTTCATCAAGCGGCGCACGGGCCAGGACAAGCCGAACTTCAGCGACCGCATGATGGCCGCCGTGGAGCGCGCCTACCGCCCGGCCTTGGAGCGTGTGCTGCGGCATCGTGTGGCCGTGGTGTTTTCGGCGGTGGTCCTGCTCGGTGCCAGTGTGTTCGGCTTCCTGCGCATGGGCGGTGAGTTCATCCCGCAGTTGGAGGAAGGGGACTTCGCCTTCCACAGCATTCTGCCGCAGGGTAGTGCGCTTACTGCCAGCGTGGCCAACAACCAACTGGTGGAGCGCAAGCTGATGCAGTTCCCCGAGGTGAAGATGGTGGTGGGCAAGACCGGCACCGCCGAAGTGCCCACCGACCTGATGAGCCCCGAGCAGACCGACATGCTCATCATGCTGAAGGAGAGGAATGAGTGGACCACCACCAAGGACTATTGGACCCTCGCGGACTCCATGCTACGCGCCCTCCAGACCATCCCCGGCGTGTTCTTCGAGATCAATCAACCCATCCAGATGCGCTTCAACGAACTGATGACCGGTGTGCGGCAGGACATCGCCGTGAAGGTCTACGGCCCGGACCTTGACAGCCTGCGGGCGATCGGTGATCGCGTGGCTGCGCTGATCGCCGAGGTGCCCGGAGCAGGACCGCCCCAGCCCGAGCGGGTGAGCGGTCTGCCGCAGATCACCATTTCCTACGACCGCGAACGCATGGCCGCATTGGGCTGCGATGTGGACGAGGTGAACCGCACCGTGCGCGCAGCGTTCGCCGGTGAAGCAGCAGGTAGCATCTACGAGAACGAGCGACGCTTCGATCTGGTGGTGCGCGCGGACACCAATGCCCGCCGTGATATCCAGGACGTGGCCCGGCTCTTCGTCCGCTCGCGGAACGGCAACCTGCTGCCGCTGGACCAGGTGGCCGAGGTGCGCTATGCCGATGCCCCGGCGCAGATCACCCACGAGAACGCGCAGCGCCGCATCTACGTGGGGGTGAACGCCCATGGACGCGATGTGGAAAGCCTTGTGGCCGAGATCCAGCAGCGTGTGGACCGCGACCTGAAGTTGCCGCCCGGCTACTACCTCACCTTCGGCGGGCAGTTCCAGAACCTGGTGGAGGCCAAGGCCCGTCTGGCCATCGCGCTGCCACTGGCGCTGCTGTTGATCCTGGGGCTGCTGTACTTCACCTTCCGCTCACTGCCGAACGCGCTGCTCATCTTCACCGCAGTGCCGCTGAGCGCCATCGGTGGGGTGGCTGCGCTCTACCTGCGGGGCATGCCCTTCAGCATCAGTGCCGGCGTGGGTTTCATCGCGTTGTTCGGGGTGGCCGTGCTCAATGGCATGGTGCTCATCAACACCTTCCAGCAGTTGGCGAAGGAGGGCGTGGAGGATGTGGTGGAACGCGTCCGCAAGGGCACTGTTCTCCGACTGCGTCCCGTGCTGATGACCGCCAGCGTGGCCTCGCTCGGATTCCTGCCCATGGCGCTCAGCGGAAGTGCCGGCGCGGAAGTGCAGCGTCCGCTGGCCACCGTGGTCATCGGTGGGCTCGTCACTGCCACGCTGCTCACGCTGGTGGTGCTGCCGGTGCTCTACGTGATGGTGTGGAGCCGCATGAAGCGGACCGCTGTCCCGGTGAAGGCGGCGTTATTGCTGCTGCTGATCGCCGGAGCCGCTCCGTTACAGGCACAGGAGCTTCCTCGCTTCACCTTGGAAGCCGCCCTGGATACCGCCCATGCGCTGAACCCTGGACTAAGGCAGGCACGAAAGCTCACCGAGGCCTCCGTGGAATTGCGCAGCACCGGTTCGGAACTGCCCGCGACCAGCCTGATGTACATGCAGGGCCAGTACAACGGTTACGCAACGGACGATAACAACATCACCATCCAGCAGACCATTCCCTTCCCCACCCGAATGGCGGCGCGCTCGGGACTAATGAAGGCGGAGGCGGAAGCCCAACTGATGCGCGAAGCGGTCGCTGTTGCGGACCTGGACATGGCCTTGAAGCAGAGTTACCAGCGCCTGGCCTATCTCCAGGCACGCGACCGGTTGTTGCGCGAACAGGACAGCCTGTATGCCGGGCTATTACGCGTGGAGGAGTTGCGCTTCGCCACGGGTGAGGCCGCTCAGCTCGCTCGTATTTCTGCAGAGGTACGCAGCTTGGAAGCGCGGGAGCAATGGGAGCGCAACCGCGCCGACCTCCGCACCGAACAGGCCCGCTTCGGCATGTTGCTCGGCTTGGACGGACCGGCCGATCGGGCTCCCGCGCCCTTCACTGCATTGGTGCCGGCATCGCTGGATACCGCCGTGCGTGCGCCGGATGTGGTGCTGCTCCAGCGTGAAGCCCAGGTGGCCGAACTGGGACATCGCACCGCACGACAGGAACTGCTTCCGGACATCACGCTCGGCTACTTCAACCAGACCCTGATCGGAGCGCCGATGGGGCCGGGCAGCGACGTGCTGGCCACGCGGTCCGACCGCTTCACCGGCTTCATGGCGGGGATCAGTCTTCCGCTCTGGTTCATGCCGCACACGGCGCGGGCGAAGGCGGGCAGCTTGCGTGAGGAGGCCGCCAACCTTGCTGCCGAAGAAGGCAGCAGGCAGTTCCGCACTGCGCTGGAACAGGCCCTCGCTCAGTACCAGAAGGACCGCGCCACGCTCGATCGTTACGAAGCCTCCGTGCTTCCGCAGGCCGAACGCATCCTTCAGGCCACCCAGAAGGCCTACGCGGCCGGCGAGATCGGCCAGGCCGAACATGTCCTCAACCTGCAGCAGGTTAACGCCATCCGGCGCGATCACCTGGACACCGTGAACAGCCTGAACGGCACGGTGCTCCTTATCGAACGTCTTTCCGCCTCAGGCCGCACCAACCCTTGAACTGAACGATCATGAACACGAACTCACGGACCATCGGGATGCTCGCCATCCTGTTGCTGGTGCTGCAGGCCTGTTCCACACCCGCAGAAGAGGCCCCCGCATCCGACGACCATGCGCACGATCACGCGCACGACACCGATACCGCGAACGCGGAGGTGACCCTCACCCCCGAGCAGTTCGCCGCGCTCGCGATCCCCTTCGTTTCGCCCGAGTGGCGCACCATGGAGGGCAGCATCCGCCTCACGGGCCGGGTGATGACCTCCCCGGTGAGCAAGGCCCAGGTCACCAGTCCCATCACCGCCAAGGTGGTTGATGTGTTGGTGGATGAAGGGGCCACTGTGACCAAGGGGCAGCCGCTCGTGGCCTTTGCCGATCCCGGTTTCTTCAAGCTGCAGGAGGAATACCTGTCGGCACGTGCGCAGCGCACACAGGCTGTGGCCGAGCTTGAACGGCAGCGCACCCTGCTGGCCGGTGATGCCACCGCGCGCAAGTCAGCGGAACAGGCTGAGGCACGGGCTTCCGAGCTGCAGGCGCGTGTGGGGTCGTTGGAAGGCACCCTGCGCATGCTCGGGGTCGATCCGTCATCACTTCGTCCGGATGCCTTGCACGACCGCTTCCTTGTGCGTAGTCCCATGCCTGGCCGGGTCAACGGCATCCGCGTGTTCCTCGGCGCCACAGTGGATCCCACCACAGTATTGCTGGAAGTGATCGACCTGCATCATTTCCACGTCCACCTCAATGCCTACGAGCGCGATCTGCCGTTGCTGCGCGAAGGCGTGCGCTTTCCCTTCCAAGTGATGAACCTGCCCCGCGGGCGTTTCGAGGGTGAGCTGTTCAGCATCGGACGCACCTTCGACGATGATGGCCGCACCATTCCGGTGCATGCGCACGTGGAAGTGGGGAGCGAGCAGTTGGTGGAGGGCATGAGCGTGGTGGCCGAGATCCCGCTCGGCGCCGAACGACAGCTCACCGTGCCCGCCACGGCCTTGGCGCGTTCCGGCGACCGGGCCTACGTCTACGTCGATGAAGGAGAGGCCGATGGTGCACACCATTTCCGTCAGGTGGAGGTGCGGGCAGGGGTGGCTTCCGCGGGATGGGTAGCCATCACCCCCTTCGCGCCACTGGACAGCCTTTCCAAGATCGCGGGCGACAAGGCCTTCTACCTGCGTAACAGCCTCAGCGACATGTCCCACGATCATTGATAACCCTTACCTTCGTTCCACGTTCAACGGTTCCAGCACGGTATTTGCCGTGCCACGAACAAACCACCGACCGACCACATGAAAAAGTTCATCACGTTCGTTGCGCTGCTCGGCTTCGTTGCCACCGCCAGCGCCCAGTCCACCGAGGCAGCTCCTGCCAAGGAGAAAGCCGCCAAGGTCGAAAAGACCTCCTGTTCCAAGGGTGACGCCAAAGCTGGCAAGGCTTGCTGCGCCGGTAAGGCGGATGCCAAGGCGGAGGCTGCAACCTCCATGGATCCCAGCGCCGCCAAGTCCGAGGGCAAAGGTGCTGCCTGCTGCGCCGGTAAGGCCAGCGCTGCCAAGAGCTGCCATGGCGATGGTGCCAAGGCCGAAGCAGCCGCCACCGACGCGGCCGCTGCAGAAGCTGGTGAACCTGCTGCTGAAGGCAAGCCCGCCTGCTGCGCCGGTAAGGCCGCCGCTGGCAAGAGCTGCAGCGGCGATGCCAAGGCCCATGCCCATGAAGCCCCCAAGGCGACGGACGAGAAAGAGAACAAGTGATCCTTCATTTACGGATGTTCGGAAAGCCCCGCACAAGCGGGGCTTTCTGCTATTGGTGCGCCTTGTCACCTGCCGCTCGTCCGCCAGGGGTTACCTTGCAGCCCTAATCACGACCCATGCAGATCAGCAAGAACTCCGTTGTCACCTTCCATTACACCCTCAAGGATGCCGAAGGCACGGTGCTCGATAGCAGTGCTGGTCGTGAGGCGTTCGCCTACATCCACGGTGGTGGTATGATCGTTCCCGGCTTGGAGGAACAGCTCGAAGGCCGCGTGGCAGGCGATTCCGTGCTGGCCGTGGTGGAAGCCTCCAAAGGCTATGGGGAGATCGATCCCGAAATGCTGCAAAAGGTCCCCGTCGATAAGTTCGGCGGCCAGACCGTGGAAGCAGGAATGCAGTTCCAAACCCCCGATAACCGCGTGTGGAGCGTGATCGAAGTGGAGGACGGCCATGTCGTATTGAACGGCAACCATCCGCTCGCCGGGGTCACCCTGCACTTCAGCGTGGACATCCAAGGTGTGCGCGAAGCCACCGCCGAAGAGCTATCCCATGGCCATGTGCACGGCGAGGGAGGGCACCACCACTGAGCCATCCGATCCACCAATACATGCGAAGGGGCTGGTCGTTGGACCAGCCCCTTCGCCGTTGACCGCGGATCGGTCAATCCTTTTCAGGCACGAAGACGAAGATGTCCTCGTTGTCGCGCTTCATCAGGTAGCGTTCCCGTGCGAACTTCTCGAGCAGTTCGGTGTCACTGCTGAGCTCATGCAGTTGTTCCTTGGTCCGCTCGATCTCGGCAGCATACCAGTCGCGCTGCTCTTCCATGCGCATCAGTTCGCGGTGGTTCTTCCACGTGGTCCAGAGGTCGTTCCGGTCGAACAGCGCCACCCACGCGAAGAGACCGACCACCACAGCTACGTACCGGTTGCGAAGGCGCGGGGGGATGCGGTCCAGAAGGCGCTTCATGGCAACGAAGGTAGCGGGCAGTGAAGGTGTAACGTTCGGCGCCCCCAAGTGGTATTCAACGATCCCCTGTTGGGTGCTGGTCCTGTTCAGGAAGTGCCCCGCTTGCCCAGCTCGATCACTTCGAGGTCGGTGGGGCGCCCTTGTTGCAGGGTGAAGCGCAGAGCCGTGCGCATCTGGTGCCAACCGTGCCGTCCGGCCGCTCCTGGGTTCATGTACAGACATCCCAGTGCTGCATCGAACTGGACCAGGCAGATGTGCGAATGCCCGCAGATGAAGAGGGTGGGAGGGGTGGCACGAAGCAGGGGGAGCGTCCTTCGGTCGTACTTCGGAGGGCGGCCCCCGATGTGCGTCATCCATACGCGTGCACCTTCCAGCTCGAACCGCTGGTCTGCTGGATAGGTCGACCGAAGGGCGCCGCCATCTATGTTGCCATGCACGGCGCGTACCACCCGACCCGGCTGCCAGCGTTGGATGCCCGTCATGACCTCAGGGTCGCCGATGTCGCCCGCATGCCAGACCTCATCGCAGGCCCCGAAATGCTCCTGTAGGCGGGGATCCAGCCAGCCGTGGGTATCGCTGAGGAGGCCGATGCGCTTCACGCCGCGAAGTAAGCGTTCGCCGCATGTGGCGGGAGGGGGCGGTCGGGGTACTTTTGCAGCCCGCATGGATATCCTGCCCCGGTACTTCCTGGAAATGGCCTACAATGGCGCCGCCTACCGGGGGTGGCAGCGGCAGCCCGGCGCCAACAGCGTGCAGGCCGAGGTGGAACGCGCCCTTCAGTTCACTCTACACGAACACAAGGTGAACGTGATCGGCTGCGGCCGTACCGATACGGGTGTGCACGCCTCGCGCTACTATGCCCACTTCGATGCGGCCTCCGAACGGGTGCGCGAAGAACGGTTCGTCTTTGCGCTCAACAGCCTGCTGCCCAAGGATATCGCCATCTACCGCGTCATCCCCGTGGATGACCGGGCCCATGCCCGCTTCAGCGCAACGGAGCGTGGCTACGTGTATCGCATCCATATCCGCAAGGATCCCTTCCTGATCGACCGTTCGCATCCGCTCTATCCTGCCTTGGACGTGGACCGGATGAACGAGGCGTGCGCCGTGCTGATCGGCAAGCAGGACTTCACCAGCTTCTGCAAGGCGGGTAGCGATGCGAAGACCATGCTGTGTGATGTGCGCGAGGCCCGCTGGGAGCATGTGGAGAACGGGTATGTGTTCCGCATCAAGGCCGATCGCTTCCTACGCAACATGGTACGCGCCATCGTAGGTACCTGCCTGCGCATCGGCAAGGGACACCAGCCCCCCACCCACATGGCCGAAGTGCTCGCCGCCAAGGACCGCCACGCCGCCGGTAAGTCCGCACCCGCTTGTGGCCTCTACCTCGATCATGTGCTGTATCCCTTCCTGCCGGTGGACCCCGCGCCGCTCAATACCGGCACCCGCATATGAGCAGCACGAATACCACTGGCAAGGCCTTCGATCGCCGGCTCTTCGGAAGGGTGTTCGCCTTCACGAAGCCGTACCGGACGACCTTCTGGGTCACGTTCGCGCTCACGATCCTGCTCGCACTGCTCGGCGTGGTGCGGCCGCTGCTGATGCGGGACATGATCGACGAACATGCCCTGACCGGTGATAGCAACGGTCTGCTGACGCTCACGATCTGGGTGGTGGTGCTGCTCCTGCTGGAGACCATCGCCCAGTTCTACCAAGCCTACTGGACCGCCTGGCTCGGACAAGCCGTCACCTTCGACCTACGGCAGAAGCTCTATGAACGCATCATGAGCTTCAAGCTCCGCTACTTCGATCGTACGCCAGTGGGTACGCTGGTCACCCGCGTGATCAGCGACATCGAGACCATTGATGACATCTTCTCACAGGGTCTTTTGATGATCATGGGCGACATCCTGAAGCTCGTGGTGGTGGTGGTGGTGATGTTCCTGGTGAACTGGAAGCTCGCCCTGCTGAGCATGATCCCCATTCCACTGCTGCTGTGGAGCACCAACATCTTCAAGAACAGCATCCAGAAGAGCTTCCAGGACGTGCGCACCCAGGTGGCCCGCCTCAACGCCTTCGTTCAGGAGCATATCCAGGGCATGTCCGTGGTGCAGATCTTCGGTCGTGAAGCACAGGAATACCGCAAGTTCCAGGCGATCAACCGAGAGCACCGCAAGGCGCACATCCGCAGTGTGCTCGCGTACAGCATCTTCTTTCCGGTGGTGGAGATCCTCAGTGCCATTTCGCTCAGCTTCCTGGTCTGGTGGGGCGTGAAGGACGTGCTGGAACGGGTTGCCACCGTGGGGGATCTCTTCGCCTTCATCCTGTTCATCAACATGCTGTTCCGCCCGATCCGCCAACTGGCCGACCGGTTCAACGTGTTGCAGATGGGTATGGTGGGCAGTGAACGTGTCTTCAAGGTGTTGGACACCGATGCGCGGATCGAGGACTCCGGCACCCTCGATACGGCCGGTTTGCGCGGGGATATCACCTTCGATGGCCTCTGGTTCGCGTACGAGGACGATACCTATGTATTGCAGGACATCTCCTTCACCGTGAAGGCCGGTACCACCGTAGCCCTGGTGGGCGCCACCGGTTCGGGCAAGAGCTCCATCATCAACGTGCTCAGCCGGGCGTACGAGTTCCAGAAGGGCCGGGTGCTGCTCGATGGACAGGACATCCGCGACTATGATCTGGCGGCCCTTCGAAAGAGCATCGCGGTGGTGCTGCAGGACGTGTTCCTTTTCAGTGATACCGTTCACAACAACATCACGCTGAACGACCCGTCCATCACGCGAGCGGCGGTGGAGGATGCAGCCCGCGCCGTGGGTGCGCACGACTTCATCATGCGACTGCCACAGGGATACGATACGCCCGTGCGTGAGCGCGGAAGTGTGCTGAGCGTGGGGCAGCGCCAGCTCATCGCCTTCATCCGGGCCTGTGTGCACGATCCCCGCGTGCTGGTGCTCGACGAAGCCACCAGCAGCGTGGACAGCACCAGCGAACAGCTCATCCAACTGGCCACCGAGCGCATCACACAGGGCCGGACCAGCATCCTCATCGCGCACCGCCTAAGCACCGTTCAGAAGGCCGATCGTATCCTCGTGCTTGACAAGGGCCGCATCGTGGAGCAAGGCGACCACCAGGAGCTGTTGGCCCAGAACGGCATCTACCGCACCCTGTACGAGCTGCAGTTCCGCTGAGCCACGTGCAACGCGGCAACCGCCTTGGTCGTCTCCCTTCCAAGCGCTATCTTTCCGTCATGAGGTCCCTTCTTCTTCGTACCGTCCTCTGTTCGGCCGCCTCCGTCCTGGCCATCGGGCTCGCAGGGCATGATCATACCCATGAACATACCAGTACAGGGCTTGAGTTCCATGCGAACAAGGGGCAATGGCCGGACCAGGTGCTGTATCGTTGTCGCACGACCGGTGGAGCGGTGTTCGTGGAACGATCCGCCTTCACCTATGTGCTGGCCACCGGAGGGCCAGAGCATGGGGTGGGCACGGAGCCTGGCCGTGACCTTCCTTGGAAAGCCCATGCCTACAGGGTCCACTTCGAAGGGGGGCGCGCCCAGGATGAGCGTGGTTTGGAGCCCAAGCGGCACTACGTGAACTACTTCCTCGGCAACGACCGCTCCAAGTGGGCGGGACGCGTGCCGGTCTACCGAACCATTGAATTGCAGGAAGTGTACCCGGGCATCGGCCTTCGGGTGGATGGACACAACGGCTTCAAGTACGATTGGCTGGTCGCTGCGGGTGCGGATCCCGCGCAGATCGCCCTGCGTTTCGAGGGTCACGATGGATTGCGCGTGGCGGACGGGTTGCTCTACGTGAGCACTTCGGCCGGGGAGGTCATCGAACAGCGGCCCGTAGCCTGGCAGGAGCGGGGTGGGCAGCGGATACCGGTAACGGTGAACTACCTTCAGCGAGGGGAGCGGATAACCTTCGAACTGCCGGCGGGATACGATCGCGGGCTGCCGCTGGTGATCGATCCCATCGTCAATTTCAGCTCCTATTCAGGCAGCAACGCGGACAATTTCGGCTATACCGCCACCTATGACAGTGAAGGTCACCTCTATGGCGGCGGCAGCGCGTTCGGCATCGGTTACCCGGTAAGTCTCGGGGCGCTCCAAAGCACCTTCGGGGGTGGGACCGTGGACATGGGCATATCCAAGTTCCTGCCCGATGGCACGGACCTCGTTTGGAGCACCTACATCGGGGGGACCGGCAACGATCTGCCACACAGCATGGTGGTCAATGCTGAAGATGAACTGTTCATCCTGGGGACCACTGGTTCTGTGAATTTCCCGGTCACGGCCGGCTGTCTTGATCCTGCTTTCAGTGGTGGCAGCCTGCCGCCGTTCGGCGGGTCCTATGGTTTCACGTATTCAACCGGAACGGATATCGCCGTGGTGCACCTGACGCAGGACGCGACCGACCTGGTGGGGTCCACCTATCTCGGGGGCTCTGGCAATGATGGATTGAACCAGTTCGTCCCGCTCCTGCGGAACTACGGCGATCCGTACCGTGGCGAGATCATCGTGGACAGCGACGGCCGGCCGGTGATCGCGACCAGCACGGTAAGCACCGACATGCCGGTTTCTTCGGACGCGTACCAGACGTCCCTGGCAGGAGGGCTCGATGCCTACATCTGCCGATTGGACCCCCAGCTGACGAGCCTCTTGTGGGGGACCTATTACGGAGGAAGTGGCAATGATGCCGGCTTCGGTGTACAGCAGGCCCCGGGCGGTGATCTGTATATCACAGGAGGGGCTGCGAGCGCCAACCTGCCGATGGTCGGCGCTTCTGCTGATGGCACGTTCGGCGGTCAGGTGGATGGCTTCATCGCTCGTTTCTCCGCTGCGGACAACAGCCTCGCAGCCACCACCTTCGTGGGGGGGGCAGGCTTCGATCAGAGCTACTTCGTGCAACTCGATGTTCAAGGCAATGCCTACGTTGTGGGCCAGACCACGGGGCCTTTCCCCATATCGGCCGGCGTCTATTCCAACCCCAATTCCACCCAGTTCATCCAGAAGTTCACCGCTGATCTGAGCGCCTCGGTCTGGTCCACACTGATCGGCAGCGGAGGCAACGAGAACATCAGCCCCTCCGCTTTCCTCGTGAGCGATTGCGGCCAGATCTACTTCAGCGGATGGGGCGGCAATACCAATCCGGCCGGAGGGGGGGTGACGACCAGCACCACGACCGGACTTCCCGTGACAAGTGATGCCTATGACAGCACCACCGATGGCAGCGACTTCTATCTGATGGTGCTGAACCCCGACGCAACTTCGCTCGCCTACGCGACCTTCTTCGGTGGTTCGGCCGCCGAACACGTGGATGGGGGCACTTCCCGGTTCGACAAGAACGGCATCGTTTACCAGGCGGTCTGCGCGGGATGCGGCGGACAATCCTTCCCGACGACGCCGGGCGCGTACAGCACCACGAATAACAGTTCCAACTGCAACCTGGGGGTCTTCAAGATCGATTTCCAACAGAACGTGCAGGTGAACATCGATGTGAGCGCGCCGGAGGAGCTGGTCTGCCTTGACAGTCCCATCGACTTCGCGGCTGTCGGCACCGCCACATCCTGGCTGTGGGACCTCGGTGATGGATCACCCACGACCACCGCCACAAGCTTCCAATACACCTATGCGGAGCCCGGAACCTATCAGGTAACCCTGATCGGAACAGCGGATGGCCTTTGTGTGGCGGTGGACACGGCCATCGTGGAAGTGACCGTGGTGGAACCTGCTGTCATGACATCCGAATTCACGTTCGAGCAGACCGGCGACTGTGACGCCTTCCAAGTGGCGCTGGACAATACCAGCACCGGAAGCTCCACCTTCATCTGGCAGTTCGGCGATGGGGCCCAGTCCACCGGCATTGATCCCGTCCACAACTACGCAGCCCCCGGCAACTACACCATCACACTGGCCGTGATCGACCCGGTGTGCCAGGACACGGTCCTCTCCACCGTGGACATCGACGTGTCCGTGCCCGGCATCACCCTTCCGCTCGACCCCGAGGTGTCCATCTGCGATGATCAGACCATCCTGCTCAATGCCGGCGCTGGCTATGACACTTACCAATGGTCGACCGGGCAGACCACCGCAGCCATTGATGTGAGCAGTGCAGGTACCTACAGCGTGGAGGTGACCGATGGGTTCTGCACCGGCATGGCCACGGTGGCGGTGAGCGTGGCTGATGCCCATGCTGACTTCCCGGTGATCGAACTCTGCCCGGGCGAGGAGCGCACCATCCAACTGCCCGACCCCGTCAATTCGGTGATCTGGAGCAATGGGGTGGAGGTGCCCGTGGTCACCGTAGCGGGCGGAACGTTGATCTGGTTCGACGCCGTGGATGCGGCGGGCTGCCCCTGGTCCGATACGCTACAGGTGGTGCTCATCGATCGACCCGTCGGCCAACCCATCATCCCCAACGTGTTCTCACCCAATGGCGACGGCTATAACGACACCTATCTGGTGCAGGGCGTGGATGCCGAGGAGTTCCTGCTGGAGGTATACAACCGCTGGGGCATGAAGGTGTTCGGCTCCACCAGTGTGAACGTGGGTTGGAACGGCCGCTTGGAGAACGGCAGTGAGGTGATACCCGATGGCACCTACTACTACATCCTGACCTACAAGGATGATTGTGCGCGTATCCCGCTTACCACGGAGACAGGCCACATCACGCTCTTGCGGTAGAGGCTGAAAAAGCCTCAGGGCTTCAATACGGCCTTCAGGTACTGCCCGGTGGCAGAGCCCTTCTGCCGCACCAGTTCGTCCGGCGTGCCCGTGAACAGCAGGTGCCCGCCGGCCTCGCCACCCTCCGGACCCAGGTCGATCACGTGGTCCGCGCACTTGATCACCTCCAGGTTGTGCTCGATCACCACCAGGCTGTGACCGTTGTCGATCAGCATCTGGAAGGCCCGCAGCAACCTGTCGATGTCGTGGAAGTGCAGGCCCGTGGTGGGCTCGTCGAAGATGAACAGCGTGGGCTGCGCTTCCTGCCCCTTGGTGAGAAAGCTCGCCAGCTTGATGCGCTGGGCTTCGCCGCCTGACAGGGTGCTGCTGCTCTGGCCCAGCTTCACGTAGCCCAAACCCGTATCCTGCAAGGGCTGCAGCTTGGCCACGATGCGCTTGCAGGCGGTGGAGGTGCTCTCATGCGCCCGGAAGAACTCCAGCGCGTCGTCCACGGTCATGTCCAATACCTCGGCCACGTCCTTGCCTTGGAAGCGCGCATCGAGGATCTCCTCCTTGAAGCGCTTGCCCTTGCATGCGTCGCAGGTGAGGCTGATGTCGGCCATGAACTGCATCTCGATGTGCACCTGCCCCTCGCCCTGGCACACTTCGCAACGGCCGCCATCCACGTTGAAGCTGAAGTAGCTGGGCTTGTAGCCGCGCACCTTGGAGACATCCACTTCGCTGTAGAGCTGGCGGATCTCGTCCCAGGCCTTCACATAGGTGACCGGATTGCTTCGGCTGCTGCGCCCGATCGGGTCCTGGTCCACCAGCTCCAAGGCCTTGATGCGGTGCAGGTCGCCTTCCAGCGCCTTGTGCTCGCCCGGCCGCTCGCTGTACCCCTCCATGGTGCGCTTCAACGCAGGGTGAAGGATGCGCTTCACCAGGGTGGTCTTCCCGCTTCCGCTCACGCCTGTCACCACCGTGAGCATGTTCAACGGGAAGGCGACGTCGATGTCCTTCAGGTTGTGCTCCGCTGCACCGCGCACCACGATGCGGTCCTTCACCGGTCTGCGACGCGCGGGCACGGCGATGGACGCCCGGCCTGTCAGGTACTGTGCCGTGAGGCCCTCGTTCTCCTGCAACTCGGCATGGGTGCCGGTGAAGACCACCCGTCCACCATGTGATCCTGCCATCGGACCCATGTCGATGATGTGGTCCGCAGCGCGCATCACATCCTCATCGTGCTCCACCACGATCACCGTGTTGCCCAGGTCACGCAGCTTCTTCAGCACGCCGATGAGCCGCTCGGTGTCCCGCGAATGCAGGCCGATGCTGGGCTCGTCCAGGATGTACATGCTGCCCACCAGGCTGCTGCCCAGGGAGGTGGCCAGGTCGATGCGTTGGGTCTCTCCCCCGCTCAGGGTGTTGCTGCGGCGGTCCAGGGTGAGGTAGCCCACGCCCACGTCCACCAGGTAGTCCAGGCGGTTGCCGATCTCCTTCAACAGCCGTGCTGCGATGCGGTGGTCCTGCTCGTTGAGCTGCAGACCGGCGAAGAAGCGCTGGCATTCAGCGATGGGTAGCTGCACCAGTTCGGTGATGTCGCGTCCCCCCACCTTCACGTAGCGGGCCTCCTTGCGCAAGCGGCTGCCGCCACAGTCCGGGCAGGTGGTCTTACCCCGGTAGCGGCTGGCCAGCACGCGGTACTGGATCTTGTAGCTCTTCTCTTCCACGTACTGGAAGAAGCGATCGATACCGGCCACGCCGCGTGCACCTTTCCAGAGCAGGTCGCGCTGGGTGGCGTTGAGCTCGCGGTAGGGGCGGTGGATGGGGAAGTCGTGCTTGGAGCTGTCGCGGATGAAGTCCACCTTCCACTCGCTCAGCTTGTCGCCCCGCCACGGCGCCACGCAGTCGTCGTAGAGGCTCAGGCTCTTGTCCGGGATCACCAGGTCGTGATCGATGCCGATGATGCTGCCGTAGCCTTCGCAACGGGTGCAGGCGCCCACCGGATCGTTGAAGCTGAACAGGTTGGGGCTGGGCTCGTCGAAGCGGATACCATCGGCCTCGAAGCGGTCGCTATAGCCTCGCTGCTCCTTGTTCGGCCCCAACAGGATCAGCTCACCCTGACCCTCGAAGAAGGCGCTCTCCGCACTGTCGGCCACCCTGCTCTCCACCTCGGGATCGCCCGGCGCGGCCACTACACGGTCCACCACCAGGAACCAGGTGCCCTTCAGCGCGGTCTTCCCTGCCAGCAGGTCCTCGATGCGGTGTACCGCCCTGCCGTCGTGTACCCGCGCAAAGCCCTGCTGGTGCAGGATATCGAAGTGCTCGCGAAGGCCACGGCCCGCCGGCAGGTGCAGGGGGGCCAGGAGCAGCACCGCTGCGCCCGCCCCGTAGCTGTTCACCCCGGCCACCACATCATCCACCGTATGGCGGCGAACCTCGTTCCCGGTCACTGGTGAATAGGTGCGACCCACCCGGGCGAACAGGAGCTTCAGGTGGTCGTAGATCTCCGTGCTGGTGCCCACGGTGCTCCGCGGGTTGCTGGTCATCACCTTCTGCTCGATGGCAATGGCCGGGCTGATGCCGATGATGCGGTCCACATCGGGCTTTTCGAGCCTGCCGAGGAACTGCCGTGCGTAGCTGCTGAGGCTTTCCACGTAGCGCCGCTGGCCCTCGGCATACAGGGTGTCGAAGGCAAGACTGCTCTTTCCGCTGCCGCTCAAGCCCGTGATCACCACCAGCTTACCGCGGGGGATGTCCACGTCGATGTTCTTCAGATTGTGCACCCGGGCACCCTCCACGCGGATGAACGCAGGGGATCCACGGCGTCTTTTTTCGGACGCCGCAGTGGGAGCGTTATGGTCAGGGGCAGGCAAAGGCGGCGCGAATTTAGGCATCGGTAGTGCCCCGGACCCTCGGGACGATCTATCTTTGGGTGGTTCGAAGGAAGAAATCACCCGTCACACAATTTTCCGCCACAGGCAACGTTCCTTCCTCTACGAGCGTCTATCCCAACACACCGACCCCGCGTCCGGTTCTCATCCATCAACCTCAGCAGCGCATAGCACGACCTCTACCCTGACAGTACTTGATCCATCACGGACCAAAAAGGGAAGGCCATGCTATCCAAGCTTTTATCTCCTGCCAAGGCAGGGCTGCTGACCGAACAGGAACTCGTCCAACTCTATCTGGAGGGGAGCGAGAAGGCGTTCGAGATCCTTCTGCACCGGCACGAACGAAAGGTGTGGTCGCACATCTATCTGCTGGTGCGTGACCGCGAGATCGCGGACGACCTCTTCCAGGACGTCTTCATCAAGGTGGTCCAGACCCTGAAGTCCGGCAAGTACAACGAGGAGGGCAAGTTCCTGCCGTGGGTGATGCGCATCGCGCACAACATCGTCATCGACCACTTCCGGCGAACGAAGAAGATGCCCATGGCGCGCTCCAACGACGACCATGATGTGTTCGCCACCCAGGCCCAGCCCGGCAGGAACATCGAACAGCAGTTGGTGAACGTGCAGATCGATGCCGATGTGCGCAAGCTCATCGACAACCTGCCAGAGGAGCAGCGCGAGGTGGTGATCATGCGCACCTACCTGAACATGAGCTTTAAAGAGATCGCAGACCTCACCGAGGTCAGCATCAACACCGCCCTGGGCCGCATGCGGTATGCCTTGATCAACATGCGCAAGATGATCAAGCAGTACGATCTTGCCATGGACCGCGCCTAGTGTACGCAGTTCCCCTTTGGCCGCCGCTTCCATCCGGGAGCGGCGGCTTCTTTTCAGGGTCATGCAATAAGCAGCGGACACCCGCCGTTCATCCACCGGAACGACCACCAAACCCCCGTGCATGACGCATTCTACCCTTCGCAAGAACTCCCGCCGCCAGTCCCGTGACCGCCAACAAGAGACCTCCATGGGGCCAAGCCAGCACAGTATCAACACCATCCTCGCTTACAGCAGGGCCCTTCGTGTGGTCCAAGCTCCTCCGGTAGGCGAGATCGAGCTGATCCTGAACTGAGCGATCACTTCCAACACGAAGCCCCGGAGGTCCATCCCCCGGGGCTTCGTGCGTTGCGTACCCGACTTACATGGCCAGTTCGCGGCGGCCGATCATACGGCCCAGGTCCGGGTCCCATGCCTTCAAACGCAGACACCTGATGATCTCGCCCGGCATCAGCGAGGTGGTCTTCGCCTGCTGCAACTCAGGGATGGCGCGGTAGGCCTCGGGCAGCCGGTAGAAGGGGATCCTTGCGTTAAGGTGGTGGATGTGGTGGTATCCGATGTTCCCCGTGAACCAGTGCATCACCGGGTTCATCCGCATGTAGCTGCTGCTGCCGAGCGCCGCGTTCACGTAGCTCCAGCCATCCTTGTCGGCGAAGGTGGCCGTGGGGAAGTTGTGCTGGGCGTAGAACAGGTAGGCCCCCAGGCCCAGCGAGATCACCGCCGGCACCACGAAGCCCAGCCAGAACGAGGTCCATCCCAGGAATACCACGATGAGCACACCCATCACCACGTGCAGGATAATCGCCAGCAGCGAATCCCAGTGCTTGTCGCGGTTGTTCATGAAGCTGCGGATGCACATGCCGTACACGAACACGAAGAGGTAGCCGAAGGCGATGGTGAGCGGGTGCCGTGTGAAGTTGTAGACCGCGCGCTCTCCACGGCTCATGCTCAGGTACTTCTCCCGTGTTACGATGGGATAGGAGCCGATGCTGCTGGTATAGAGCTTGGAGTTGTGCTTGTGGTGATGGTCGTGCGAGCGCTTCCAGATGCTGGTGGGCGCCAGGATGAACAAGCCCCACAGGGTCATCACCGCATCGGCGAACTTGGAATCCTGAAGGATGGCCTTATGCTGATGGTCATGGTAGATGATGAACATCCGGGCGATGGTGAGACCGGCCAGGACGCTGCAGGCGATACGCAGCCACATGGGGCTCGCAGGCCAGAAAATGCCGAAGTAGGCTCCACCCAGCACTATACCGGTGGAGAACAGGTGCCACCAGCTCTTCCAGCGGATCTCCTGGGCGTACGGCTTGGTGGCGAGAATGAGTTCTTTCTCAGTGCGCACGACTAACTAACAGTTGAAGGGCGTTTGTGTTTCCAACGACGATGGGTCCAGAGCCAAAGTTCGGGAACGTTCCGGATATCGGCCTCGAGCCGCCGGGTGTGCGCCTCGGTGATCGCACCCGGAGCGGTGGCAGAAGGGTTACCGACCAGTAGCCCCATCGCCATGCAATAATAACCACGCCGCGGACGGGTAATGCTGATGTAGATCACCGGCTGGCCCAATTTCCGTGCCAATGCTTCGGTCCCCAAGAACACTGGTGTGTCCTGTTCCAGGAAGGTCATCCAGTGCGCCCGCTCCGGCGAAGGGGTCTGGTCCGCGATGAAGGCGGTAGCTGTCAACAGGGCTTGGTCGCGCAGCATGGCCTTGCTGGCCTCCCGCATGGCGTAGAGCTTGGTGCCGTGACGCGTGCGCATATGGTACATCAGCCGGTCGAAGTGGGTATTCGCCAGGGGATGGTAGATCACGTACAGCTGCGGGATGTCCTTCTCCTGGCTGTAGCGCGCCCCCGCCAACTCCCAATTCCCGTAGTGCCCCAGCACAAGGATGACACTGCGCCCTTCCCGGGCAAATTGGCGCAGGAGGTCGATGTTCTTGAACTCCACCCGCTTGCGGACCTCCTCCGGGCTGATGGTCAGCGTCTTCAGGGTCTCGAGGGTGAGGTCGCAGAACCAGCGGAAGAAGCGGTCGGCAATGACCTGGATCTCCGCTTCGGTGCGCTCCGGGAAGCTGTTGCGCAGGTTTGTCAACACTACCTGCCGCCGATAGCCGATCACCCGGAACAGCAGCCAGTACACCCCGTCCGAGAGCAGGTACAGCAGCGGAAAGGGAAGCAGTGAGATGCCGTAGATGAACGGCAATGCCAGATAATACCCCACGGTTCCCATCCAGCGGTCAAAGGTAGTTCGCCCACCGCCCTTCAGCGGAAGAGCTCCCGCCTGCCGATGACGCTGCAGATCGGGCACTTGAGCGGGTCGTGACCCTTCGCGGGGCAATGCTCGCGCCCGAAGTAGATGATGCGGATGTGCAGGTCGTTCCAGCTGTCCTCGGGGAACAGCTTCTTCAGGTCGGCTTCGGTCCGTTCCACGCTCTTCCCCGTGCTGAGGGTCCAGCGCCAGGCAAGTCGGTGGATGTGCGTATCCACCGGGAAGGCCGGCACCCCGAAGGCTTGGGCCATGACCACGCTGGCGGTCTTGTGCCCCACCCCCGGCATGCGTTCCAGCGCGGCCATATCCGCCGGTACCTGGCCGCCATGTTCATCCAGAATGATGCGACTGAGCCCATGGATGCCCTTGCTCTTCATGGGCGAGAGTCCACACGGCCGGATGATGTCCTGGATCTGTTCCACGCTCAGCTTCACCATCTGCTGCGGGGTGCGCGCCTTGGCGAAGAGCAGGGGCGTGATCTCGTTCACCTTCTTGTCCGTGCATTGGGCACTGAGCACCACGGCCACGAGCAATGTGTAGGGGTCCTCGTGGTCGAGGGGGATGGACGTGGTGGGGTAGAGGGCTGCGAGGGTGTTCGCCACGAAGTCAGCCTTCTCTTTCTTGGTGCGTATCTGCGGAGAGCCTTCGATCACTGGCATTGCATTGTTCGGTGAAGGAACGAAGCTCAACGGATCCGTTCACGCAGGTGTTCGCACAGGCCGTTCACCTTTTCGATGTGCTGATGGTCCTGGGGCCGCTGCCAGCGACCACCCCAGGTCCAACCCAGCGGCTGTAGTTGTTCCAGGATGCGGGCTCGGGTCAAGGTGCCGGCGCGGGAAGGGTCGTAGTGCCCATCAGCAGGTTCGCGCACTGTGCCGTTCGCACCCGTGCGTATCGAGGGGTTGATACGTGGGTTGATGTCGATCGCGATGCCAAGCGCGTGCTTGGAGGTCTCCGGCACATGAGCCTTGCCGCGATAGTTGAAGGCACTGGTGTTGTTGTCGGCCATGGAGGCTGCATCGTCCCAGCCCGTGCTGTCGGCATTGAGGCCATAGCGGTTGATGGGCACCACTTTCGCGATGGGGAAGCGCTGGCTCCGCAGCCCCTCGAAGATGGCGCGTACATCCTCGGCCACACAGGTATGCACGATCAGCACACCGCTGCAAAGGCGCATGGTGTCCACGGTGGTCCACGTGGTGTCCGTGAAGCCGTAATACTGCACCTCCACCGCCTGCAGATGCGCTCGAATGCCAGTGGCCAACGGGCCCAGCTTGCGTTCGATGGTGCGCAGATCGGCGGCCATGCCAACAGTATCGGCCAGGGTGCTGTGCTGCGTGAGCTGGTCGATCGGCACGGCGGGAACGTGTGGGACGGTGGGCTCCGTGGCGTGCCTTGGACCGGTCACCTCGCCGCATCCCACCAGCAATACCGCCGCACTCCACCCAACGACCCTCGAGCTGTTCACGCGGCAAAGATCGAATCTCCCCTGGCTCAAGCCTTGTGTGGCACCTGCGCCATGGCCCGTTCTGCAAGTGCGGTGATGGTGAGGCTGGGGTTCACGCCCGGATTGGCCGATATCGCACTGCCATCGCACACCCATAGGTTGTCGTAACCGAACACTCGATTGTCGCGGTCGATGACACCGCTGCTGGCATCGGCACCCATGCAGGCGCCTCCAAGGATGTGCGCGGTGGACGGTATGCCCAGCAGGGTCTCATGTGCCAGGACCATCGCCTTGCCGTTCACGATCGCCTCCACGCGTCGCGCCAGGTCCTGTGCCTGGGGGTTGAATGCGGTGGGTGCGGGGCCCTGCTCCATGGTGCTGCCCATTCCGCCGGTGCTGCCGCGCCGCATGCGCAGGGTGGAATCAAGGCTCTCCATGTAAAGCAGGATGTGTGTGCGCTTGCTCCAATCGTCCACGAAGAAGGTGCGCAGGTAATTCACCGGTTCCTTCAGCGGCAACAGCACCATGAGCGCCAGGCGGTGCAGCCATGAACGTCCCTGCACCATCGGTGCCATCAGCAGTCGCCACACGCCATTGCCGGGCGGGTACTTCACCGGCTCCACATGCCGATGCTCGTCCAACTCCACGATGGATCCTATGGCGATCCCTTCGGAGTAGGTGACGTCCCTGTTGTAGGTGGTGACCCCGATGAGGCTTTCGGAGTTGGTCCGTACGCCGTGGCCCAAGGAGTCCGACAGGCGCGGCAGGCTGCGTTCCTTCAGCTTTAACAGCAGTGGCAGGGTGCCCATCACACCTCCGGCGAACACGACGCCTTTCGCGAACACTGTTCGGGTGCGCAGGAACCAGGCGGAAGGGTCGCGATAGCGGATGCGGTAGCCCTCACTGCCATCAGGGCTCAGCGGCTGCACGTCCACCACTTCCGCATGGGCCTCGATGGTGCAGCCGTGTTGCTGCGCGAGGTGCAGGTAGTTCTTGTCCAGGGTGTTCTTGGCGTTGTGCCGGCACCCGATCATACAGCCCCCACATTGGATGCAGCCTGTGCGGTCAGGCCCCTTGCCACCGAAGTAGGGGTCCTTCACGGTCACTCCCGGCGCACCGAAGTACACGGCCGCATCCACCGTGTCAAAGCGCTCCGGTATGCCCAGGTCGGCAGCGAGGTTCTGCATCACCCGGTCGCTTGAGCTGGTGTACGGGTGCCGTTCGGCCCCGAGCATGCGTTTTGCCAGGTCATAGTAGGGGCGCAGCTCGGTCTCCCAATCGCACAGGTCCTTCCAACTGCCACTGCGGAAGAAGGGTGTGCGCGGCACCGGCAGGGTGTTGGCGTAGACAAGCGATCCACCGCCAACACCGGTGCCGCTGAGCACGGCCACATGGCGGAAGAACGAGAGCTTGAGCAGACCACGCCAACCAAGCTTCGGGGCCCAAAGAAAGCGACGCAGGTCCCAGTTGCTGCGCGGAAAGTCGGCGTCCTGCTTGAACCAACGGCCTTTCTCCAGCACGAGCACACGGTAGCCCTTCTCGCTGAGGCGCAACGCCGACACCGAACCGCCGAAGCCGCTGCCGATGATGACGTGGTCGTATGCGGGGTCCTGGGCAGGCATGGGTGCTAGCGGTTTCAGGCGAGGGCCTCTCTGCCCACCCGCTCCTTCAACCGGTCGATCTCGCGGTGCATGACGCGGAACCACAGCGGGGGAAAGAAGGCCAGGACCATCATGGCGGGGTAGCCAGCGGGTAGCTGCGGGCTTTCGTCGAAGTGCCGCAGCACCTGGTATTTCCGGCTGGCCAGGTAGTGATGGTCGCTGTGGCGTGTCAGTTCCAGCAGGATCAGGCGGCCCAACGGATGGTCGGAGTTCCACGAGTGGATGGGCAGCGGACGTTCATACAGATCACCTTTCTTCTTCCGGCGAAGTCCATAGTGCTCGATGTAGTTCACTGTTTCCAGCAACAGGATGCCGATGAGCGCAGCACCGAGGTGCCAGCCCATCACCTCCAGGCCGAACACGCCCGCGATGGCCGCTACGAGCGCAAGCTGGATCACCTGGAAACGCAACATCTCATTGTGCAGGCTGAAGACGGGCAACCGCTTCTTCCGCAGTCGCTGCTCCTCCAACTTCCACGCGCTGAGCCAGCTGCCCCTTATGGTGCGCAGGAAGAAGGTGTACAGCCACTCGCCGCGCCGACTGCTGGCGGGGTCGTCGTCGGTGCTCACGTTCTTATGGTGGCCGCGGTTGTGCTCGATGAAGAAATGCATGTACAGCGTGGTGAGCAGCAGCGCCTTGGCCATGAACTGCTCGTGCTTGGTGGGCCGGTGACCCAGCTCGTGCGCCGCGTTGATGCCCAGCACCCCGCAGGCCATGCCGAAAGCCGTCGTCAGACCGAGCTTCACCACCCACGACAGATCCGCAGCGCTCACCTGCACCAGGAAGAACAGCAGCAGCCCCCATTGGATGGGCACCAGGCTGTAGAGGATGAGGTCGTACAGGCGGTCCTGTTTGGCCACGGCCTCCTGCGCGGCGTCCAGGTTGCGCGGATCGGGTTTCAGGAACAGTTCGATGGTCGGCAGCACCCCGAACACGAAGGCCA
>CAYZBO010000037.1:0-5507 GCA_964476665.1 uncultured Chryseobacterium sp.
CGCGGGCCTGGATGAGGTGGTCGCAGTGCACGGTGCTGGGCACGGCCACCTGCTTGCGGCCGGTGGTGCTGAACTGTAGCAGGGCCATCTGGGCGGTGGCATCCTGCATGGCCACGCGGTCGGGAGCGAAATCCACATAGTCCTTGCCGCGGCTGAAGGCGGCCTTCGCGTCACCGTCCCAAAGGTGCGCGTAGAGGATCTTCTCGGTGAGGGTGAGCGGGCGGCCAACGGCCTTGCGGGCGGCGGCTACACGGGCGGGGTAGCGGCTGTATACCGCCTTGATCATGTCGAGGTCGAAGATCTGGCTCATGGGTTGGGTCTACGATCGGGGCGCGAAGGTACGTCACACCGGGAGGGAGCGAAAATCCACAAGGCCCGGACCACCTGAAGCAGCAAGGGCCGCCCGTTCCGGACAGCCCTTGCCACACGATCCGTAAGGATCTACATGCCGCTGATCGCGTTCGCCAGGGCATCCATGGCAGCTGCGTTGGCAGGGCCACCACCCATGGCGACCGCGTTGGTCACCAGATCAAGGCTCTGCAGGACCGCAGCCATGTTCACGGTCGCCATGACGGTCGCCGAGCCACCCGCCGTGACATCGTGATGGGCATGCACCATGGCCATTCGCGCCATGGCATCCGTGGCGCAGTGGTAGGTGAAGACACCGTCGGTGGCATCATCGAAGTCACCATCACCGTTGGTGTCCACATGTCCTTCCATGTTCAGGAACTTATAGCCCGCCGTGGGGTTCCAGCTCCAGTGCATTTCGGGAATGTTAAGGGGAGCGACAGCGTTCAGCGGGTTCGCGTGGTTGGTCAGACTGTCGATACCGAGCAGGAACTCCACCTCATGCACATGGGCCGGGGCGATGCTTCCCAGCGTAAAGACATTGGTCGTCGCGCTGGCGTCGACCAGCAAGTAGGTATCGTGCAAGTGGGCGACCTCATTGCCCAGATCATCGCTCAAGCGAAAGTTGGAGACGTAGAATTTCACCTTGTCGAAGCGGATGTTGTTGCCGGCTCCATCCTGGTAGGTGTTGCTCAGGTCGAACGCGTTGGCGCCATGGGTGAAGGAGAAGCCTAGTTTCACCGTACCGGTCGTCGGTGCGGGTGTTGGCGACGGCGCCGGGGTCTCCTCCTCATCCTTTTTACAGGCTGCCAAAGCGAGCGCGATCATGGCCAGCAGGCCGAGTTTGGAAAGGTTCATGGGGTTCAGTTCTTGATGAAGTTGTAAGCGAGCCCGGTAACGATACGCATCCGGTTGGGGACCATGAGGTCACCCAGTTGCCAAGCCGCTGCCTGTTGGTAGGTGAGGCTGAGCATCCATTTGCGCCACCACAGGCGGGCACCTGCGTGTGCAAAGAGGGTTGAACTACCGGTACCGTTCTGGACCAGATCCAGTTCGGCATCCCTTCCGGCCAGCTCATGGTAAACACCCAGGGAGGGCATCAGTTTGATGGTGCCATCGCGCAGGTCCCAACGGCGGAACAGCTCCACCGTGGAACTGAGGCCGTGGCCCAAGCGGTAGCCGGCATTGTTCGCCGTGTTGTAGCGGCCCACCACAGTGACCGCGGCACCATTTCGACCGGCGCGCACCATGTACTCGGCGCTGGCAAGGAGGTCCCAGGTGCCGGTGCCGGGCTGCAGGTCCTCGCTCACCCGTTCATTGTTGTAGGTGAGGTCGTTGCGGCCCAGGGGCAGCTTGGCGCCGCCGCCCAGGAGCAGGCGGTGTACGGTGCGGTCCAGGGTGTCGGTGCACTTGGTGTTGGCCACCAGGTAGCGTCCGATCAGCAGCGGGTCGCCGATGCCGTAGATGTCCGTACCGACGAAGCCGTTCACCGCCCGGTAGTTGTTCACGGCGGGCAGGGAGACGAGCAGGGCGAAGCGGTCAGCGAGCCAGAGGTCGGCGCGGAGTTCCAACACCTGATAAAGCTCGCGGTAGTGGTCAGCGCCGGTGAGGGCCACACCATCCACGCCATGACCGCCATGCTTGTTGGGCGAGGCCGGTTTAGCGAAGGTGAGCGTGCCCTCCATGAGGCGTGCGCGCCACAGGAGCGATACGGAGCTGGTGCGGTCGTGCGGCTGGACACCCAGGAAGATGCCACACACGTCGCATGCCATGGCAGGGGCGGCCGACAGGGCCATCCCCACGGCGAGGATCCATTTCATGGTTGAACAGGGATGTGCGTTCCACGACGTGGAACGGCGTTACTGACGAAGTGCCCGCGTCCATCAAGGGAGGCAGGCTGTCCGTTCAGCAACGCCAGGGCACACCGTCGGGCACCGGTAGTGCACGCTCCAAAAGTTCAGCAGCGCAGATGGGGAAGGCGCGTACAGAAGCGATGGGAAGGTTCAGGGTGAGCGCGTCTTCCAACGGTACCATGGGCTCGAACCGCAGTGCGATCCGTTCCATGGGGAAAGGGGCATCCGCCTGGTGCTCGAGCGCTCGTAGCCGTTTGGAGAGTTGGCATTCCCCGTGGCAGGTGCGCATCTCCTCCACCACTTCGCGCTGCACACAAAGTTCGCGTGCGATGCGTTCACGGTCGGCGTGGAACCCCAGCAGCACCAAGGCCGGAGCCAGCAAGAGCCCGACCATGAGTACGAACAGGAAGGCCGCCATACCACGCATCGGCAACAAAGTTAGAGGCTGAGCGCTGTGTGCAACTGACGATCGTTGGTCCCTGAACACGAAAGGGCCGTCCCGGAGGACGGCCCTTCACGCTCGGTGTGAAGCAGATGCGTTACTCGGCGACCACTTCGAAGGTGATGTTGCGCACCACATCGCGGTGGAAGGCCACCTCGGCCTCGTAAGTGCCAAGGGCCTTCACGGCATCTCCTTTCAGCTTGATGTTCTTGCGGTCCACCTCGAAGCCGAGGGCCTTGATGGCATCGGCGATCTGGATGGTGTTCACGCTACCGAAGATCTTGCCCGACTCACCGGCCTTGGCGCCGATCTTCAGGGTCTTGTTGGCGAGGCCGTCAGCGGTCTTTTCGGCTTCGGCCTTGATCTTGGCTTCCTTGTGGGCGCGCTGCTTGAGGGTCTCGGCCAGCTGCTTCTTCTCGCTTTCGGTGGCGCTCACGGCGAGGCCACGTGGGAGGAGGTAATTGCGGGCGTAACCATCGCGCACCTTCACCAGGTCATTGGCATAACCCAGGTGCTCCACGTCTTTTTTCAGGATGACTTCCATGGTCGTAGTGGCGTTGGGTGCTTACTTCAGCATATCGGCCACGTAGGGCATCAGGGCCAGGTGGCGGCTGCGCTTGATGGCCTGCCCCACTTTGCGCTGGTACTTCAGGCTGGTGCCGGTGAGGCGACGGGGCAGGATCTTGCCCTGTTCGTTCACGAAGCGCAGCAGGAAGTCGGGGTCCTTGTAGTCGATGTAGGTGATCCCCATCTTCTTGAAGCGGCAGTACTTCTCCTTCTTCGTCTCGATGGCGATCGGAGTGAGGTAACGGATCTCGTTGTTCTCAGCCATGGCTTCAGGCGTTGGTGGGTTCTACGGACTTCTTGGACAGCGGCTTGTGGCGGCGCTTCTCGGCGAAGGAAACGTGGTGCTTGTCCATCACGATGGTGAGGAAGCGGATCACGCGCTCATCGCGGCGGTACTCGGTCTCGAGCTTCGCAACGAACGCAGCGTCCGCTTCGAACTCGATCAGGTGGTAGAAGCCCGTGGACTTCTTCTGGATGGGATACGCGAGCTTGCGCATCCCCCAGCTCTCTTCGTGGTGGATCTTGCCACGGCCTGCTTCGATCAGGTCTTTGAACTTCTTGACCGCCTCCTTCGTCTGATCCTCAGACAAAACGGGAGTAAGGATGAAGACGGTCTCGTACCGGTTGGTCATGTGACTGTTCGGTTGAAAATGGGCGGCAAAGGTAGGAGATCCCATCGGACCGACCATACCTGTTGATCGGGTCGAGCCAGCCATCGACAAGTGGACAACCTTGCCTGTTGATGCTCAGTCGCTTGCGCCCGACAACCACGGACCCGGGCGGCGCAAAGTTCTCAACGCACGCCCTGCCGAGCAAGGGTGGCCGTCTATCTTCGCAGCGCAGGCCATGGAACAGTTCGTCGTCAGCGCGCGCAAGTACCGTCCCGCCACCTTCGACACGGTGGTGGGCCAGGAGGCCGTGACGGAAACGCTGAAGAACGCCATCCGCAGCAACCATCTCGCCCAGGCCTTCCTGTTCACGGGTCCACGGGGGGTGGGCAAGACCACCTGCGCCCGCATCCTGGCCCGCACCATCAACTGCGAGAACCTCAACGCGGACCTCAGCACCTGCGGCACCTGCGCCCCCTGTCGCACCTTCGCTGAAGGCCACAGTCTGAGCATCTTCGAGCTGGACGCCGCCAGCAATAATGGCGTTGAACATATTCGGTCTCTTATCCAACAAGTGCATATCGCACCTCAGGTGGGCACCAGGAAGGTGTACATCATCGATGAGGTGCACATGCTGAGTAAGGACGCCTTCAACGCCTTCCTGAAGACCCTGGAGGAGCCTCCCTCCTATGCCATCTTCATCCTGGCCACCACCGAGAAGCACAAGGTCCTGCCGACCATCCTGAGCCGTTGCCAGGTGTTCGATTTCCGCCGGATCCGGATCAGTGACATCTCGCGCCACCTGGCCGGCATCGCCGAGCGCGAAGGCATCGAAGCCGAACCGCAGGCCCTGCACCTCATCGCCCAGAAGGCCGATGGCGGCCTGCGTGATGCGCTCAGCATCTTCGATCAGCTGGTGAGCTTCAGCGGCGCACGCCTCACCTACAAGGAGGTGGTGCAGAACCTCAATGTGCTGGACCACGACCACTACTTCCGCATCACGGACAGCATCGCCAATGGTGATGTAGCAGCGGCCTTGGTGGAGTTCAACGCCATCCTGCAGCAGGGCTTCGATGGTCACCTGTTCGTGACCGGACTGGCGCGGCACCTGCGCGATCTGCTGGTGGCCCAGGACCCGCGCACCCTCACCCTGTTGGAGGTGAGCGAGGACCTCACCCAGCGCTATGCGGAACAGGCCGCCCAAGTGGACCGCGATCTGTTGATCCGTGGATTGGACCGGCTATCCAGCTGCGACGCGCAGTACAAGCAGAGCAAGGAACCCCGGCTATTGGTGGAACTGACGCTGATACAGTTGGCCGGTCTCCGCACCCCTGCCGCACCGCCCACCGAGGCGGAAAAAAAAAATACTGAGCCCGGCCTGAGCGCTCCGCAGCCGCAGCCCACAGGCGCACCCGCAAACGCTGCACCCGTTGCCCCGGCACCAGTGAGTCGGCCTGTGCCTCCGGTGGCAGCCGAAGCCCCTGTCACGGCTGCTCCTGCCTTGTTGACGGATGCGCAGCCCAATAGCAGTTTGCGTCGCCGCCTGGCGAACCAGGTGAGCATCAAGGCCACCGCCGTTGAAGCTGGAGCTGCAGTGAGCGGTCCAGCGGACACGGACCATGGCCCCGAACTGGCACCCAGCACCAAGGAGGTGAACCCGGCGCTATTGCTGAAGGCCTGGGGTGACTA
>CAYZBO010000037.1:5607-27404 GCA_964476665.1 uncultured Chryseobacterium sp.
TTGATGGCTGAGCAGAACCCGGCCTTGTTGAAGCTTAACGAGCTCTTGGACCTCGACCTGGGGTGAATCAGAACAGCAGGTTGTCTCCGGATGCACATTCGCTGTCGATGATCTTCCTCCAATGTGAGCCGGCGTAGCGCAGCCATGAGAACATCACTGAACCTCTGCCTCCTCTTCCTGCCCTCCTTTCTGCTGGCACAACCAACGGACACCACCGAGGTTAAGTACGGTAAGTATTACGTGTTCCAACGTGACGCACTTGGGAACCCAAAGAACCCGGTCGCCTTGTATGACACCACCGGCAGATTGCTAAGCCATACATCATGGCGCGATGGGCTGTTGCATGGGCCTGTGATCTTGTATGACAGCTTAGGCCGTAAGGCCTGGGTGGTCACTTACAAGAAAGGCCAGAAACATGGACCGGACATCTACTACTATCCTGACGGAACCATGCATTGGGAACGGAACAACCGCCGCGGCAAGCATCATGGACCCAGTACGAGCTACCATCCCAATGGTCGGGTGGAATGGAGGAAGGGATACCGTGATGGTCGGCTTCACGGAGAGCGCGTCCTCTATGACTCCACAGGAACCCTATTCACCGGCGAGTATTTGACCGTATTCCCTGCGGGCCTCGGCCAATACAAGACCATTTGCACGAATGGACGCCCCCACGGAGTGCTGGTCGTTCTCCATGGCGATGGCGCGATCAGCTACACAGGCGCTTACAACAAGGGATACCCGGATGGCGAGTTCCTGTATTACAACAAGGACGGGAAGGTCTATCGCAAGGAGTACTACTCGATGGGCAAGTTCCTGCGCGCCATCGAAAATGAGCCCGATGCCGTGTCCACTCCCGTTACCGAGCCATAGGCAGTCCTCATGCACCGCATGGCCCCGTTGGGCTACCTTCGCGCACAATCCCAAAACAACCTCAACCCGCTGGAAGGATGAGCAAGATCAAGGTGGCGAAGCCCGTCGTGGAACTCGATGGCGATGAGATGACCCGCATCATCTGGAAATGGATCAAGGACCAGTTGATCCTGCCGTACGTGGATGTGCCGATCGAGTACTACGACCTGGGCATCGAGCACCGCGACGCCACGGACGACAAGGTGACCGTGGAGAGCGCTAAGGCCATCCTGAAGCACAATGTGGGCATCAAGTGCGCCACCATCACGCCCGATGAGGCGCGGGTGCAGGAGTTCGGGTTGAAGCAGATGTGGAAGAGCCCCAACGGCACCATCCGCAACATCCTCAACGGAACGGTGTTCCGCGAGCCCATCGTGATCAGCAACATCCCGCGCCTGGTGCCGGGCTGGACCAAACCCATCATCATTGGTCGCCATGCCTTCGGCGATCAGTACCGCGCCAGCGATGCCGTGATCAAGGGCAAGGGCAAGCTCACCATGACCTTCACCCCCGATGACGGCGGCGAAGCGCAGACCTGGAACGTGTACGACTTCGAGGGCAACGGCGTGGCCCTGAGCATGTACAACACCGACGAGAGCATCGAGGGCTTCGCGCGCAGCTGCTTCAACCTGGCGCTGGCGAAGAAGTGGCCCCTGTACCTCAGCACGAAGAACACCATCCTGAAGAAGTACGACGGCCGCTTCAAGGACATCTTCGAGGAGGTGTACCAGAAGGACTTCAAGGCCGCGTTCCAAGAGGCCGGCATCGTGTACGAGCACCGGCTGATCGACGACATGGTGGCCAGCGCCATGAAGTGGAGCGGTGGCTACGTGTGGGCCTGCAAGAACTACGATGGCGACGTGCAGAGCGACACGGTGGCGCAGGGCTTCGGATCGCTGGGCCTGATGACCAGCGTGCTGATCACCCCGGATGGCAAGACCATGGAAGCGGAGGCCGCGCACGGCACCGTGACGCGCCACTACCGCATGCACCAGCAGGGCAAGCCCACGAGCACCAACCCCATCGCCAGCATCTTCGCCTGGACACGGGGCCTGGCCTTCCGCGGCAAGCTCGATGGCAACCAGGCGCTGATCGACTTCAGCACCAAGCTGGAGCAGGTGTGCATCCGCACGGTGGAGAGCGGGAAGATGACGAAGGACCTCGCCGTGTGCATCCACGGGGAAAAGGTCGGCACCCAGCACTACCTCACCACCGAAGCCTTCATGGCCGCCCTGCGCGAAGAGCTGGAACGTGGCATGGCGTAATGGGCCGATGCGAACACCATTGCGAGGGGCGTCTACGGGCGCCTCTTGCTGTTGAACCCACATGAGCAAGCAGCGGATCGGCGCACGCGATCTGGACAGGCTCGCCCTCCCCGCCATCATCAGCGGTATTGCCGAGCCTGTCATCTCCTTGGTGGACACGGCGTTCGTAGGGCGGCTGGGCACGGCCGATCTGGCGGCTGTGGGCATTGCCAGCAGCTTCTTCCTGCTGGTGGTCTGGGTGCTGGCTCAGACGCGGAGCGCGGTGCTGGCGGTGGTGGCGCGCTACTTCGGAGCCGGCCGCTTGGTCGAAGTGGAGGGACTGGTGCCCATCGCCATCTGGATGAACTTCGTGCTGGGCCTTGGCTTCTTCATGCTCACCAACGCCTTTGCAGAACCCATCTTCCGGCTCTACAACGCGGATGGTGCCATCCTCGAGAAAGCTGTGGCGTACTATCACATCCGCAGCTTCGGACACCCCATCGTGCTGGCCACCTTCGCCATCACCGGTGCCTTCCGTGGCATCCAGAACCTCAAATGGAGCATGTGGATCAGCATCGTGGGCGCTGTGGTGAACGGTCTCTTGAACCCTGTGCTCATCTTCGGTGGCGGACCGATGGAGGGCATGGGCATTGAAGGCAGCGCCTGGGCCAGCCTGATCGCACAGGTGGTGATGTTCGGCATGGCGGTGCACATCCTGCGCAGCCGCACCCCCTTCCGGCTCTTCCCCAGCAGTTGGTCCCATCCCGAACTGAAGGGACTGTGGTTGTTGAGCAGCAATCTCTTCGCGCGCACCATCGCCCTCAACCTCTGCTATTACCTGGGCAACCGCTACGCAACGGGGTACGGGGAAGCCTACATCGGTGCGCACAGCATCGCCATGCAGGTGTGGCTGTTCAGCGCCTTCTTCATCGATGGTTATGCTGCGGCGGGCAGCGTGCTCATTGGTCGTCTACAGGGCGAGGAGAACTGGCGCGACCTCTACCGGATGGGGTGGCACGTGGTGCGCAAGAGCGTATGGATCGGTGCGGTGCTCTCGGTCATTTATGCGCTGGGCTACTTCCACATCGGTGGGCTCTTCACGCAGGATGCGGCCGTGCTGGGCCTTCTGACCGGCGTGTTCTGGTTGGTGGTGATCACCCAGCCCATCAATGCGGTGGCCTTCGCCTTTGATGGAGTGTACAAGGGTCTGGGCAATGGCAAGCTGCTGCGCAATGTATTACTGGCTTCCACACTGCTCGCCTTCATCCCCACCATCGTGGGCCTGGATCGATATGGCCTGCTGTTGCATGCCATTTGGTGGGCCTTCCTGGTGTGGATGCTTGCGCGGGGGCTGTTGCTGGCCCTTCACTTCCGCAGCCACTACCTTCCCATGGCCAGGGCCGCTCACGCGGTCCAGCGCTGAGCGGGATGCTGTAGCTTCGTGGCATGAAGCGTTGCACCCTCCTCTTGTTCGTGTTGCTGCTAGCCCCCTTCGCAGAGGCGCAGCAAGCCGCACCTGGGCGGTCGGGAAAGGACCGGAAGGACAGCCGGCCGTTCGAGGAGCGCTTCTGGTTCGGGGGCGGCGTCGGCCTGTCGTTCGGCACCTTCACCGCCATCCAGCTGGACCCGATGGTGGCCTACAAAGTGGACCCCAAGAACAGGCTGTCCATCGGCCTCGGAGGGAGTTACTGGTATTTCCGGGACAACCGCTTCGTTCCTGCCTACGACTTCAAGGCTTACGGATATCGGGTGTTCAGCCGGTTCCGGTTCATCGAGCAGGCCTTTGTGCACGCGGAGTTCCTGCATATGAACGTGGAGGGCAACCGCTTCGCGGCCTTCAGCGAGATCCAGCCGCGGATCTGGGTGCCACACCTGCTGGTGGGAGGTGGCTACGTGCAGCCGCTGGGAGGACGCAGCACGATCTTCTTCCAGGTGCTGTTCGATGTCCTGCAGGACCCCAACAGCATCTATGCGAACCAAGGCCCGATCGTGAGCGGTGGCGTGGGCGTCGGGTTCTAAGGATCCCCGCATCCATGGACACAGGGAGCGTTCCGGCCGGATACCCTATTTTCGCGGCCCTGTATACTTGAACCTCAGCAACATGGCCTCCACGTCCGACGTCAACATCGGCTCCTACATCCGCTTCAACGGCGACATCTGCCAGATCATGGAATGGCAGCACCGCACGCCCGGCAACCTGCGCGCCTTCTACCAAGGCAAGATGCGCAACCTGCGCAATGGCAAGCTCAATGAACACCGCTGGCGCAGTGGTGAGACCATGGAAGTGCTCCGCGTGGAAGTGCACGAACTGCAATACCTCTACCGCGAAGGCGACAACCTGGTCTGCATGAACCAGGAGAACTTCGAGCAGGTGTACATCCCTGTGAGCCTGTTGGGCGATGCCATGAAGTTCCTGAAGGAGGAGATGGTGATCCAGATCGGCTTTGAAAGCGACACGCCCATCTTCGCCCGCCCCCCGAAAGTGGTGGAACTGACCGTGACCGAGGCCGAGCACGCCGTGAAGGGCGACACCAGCAATAAGGTGATGAAGCAGGCCAAGCTGGAGACCGGCGCGGACATCATGGTCCCCATCTTCGTGGATGCCGGCACCGTGATCCGCGTGGACACCGAGACCGGCGACTACCTGGACCGGGTGAAGAAGTAAGGCCACCGAACGCACTGGACCGGAAGCCCTGCCACGCGGCGGGGCTTTCTTCTTGGCGCCTGCGGGCAGCTACCTTTGGCCTTCATTCCACCTCCGTGAAGCTCACTGCACCGCAGACCGCCGCCCAGCTGGCCGCGCTCATTGGCGCCACCGCCAAGGGCCATACCGAACGCCTTGTCACTGGTCTGAACGAGATCAACCGGGTGGAGGAAGGTGACCTGGTGTTCGTGGACCACGAGAAGTACTACGACAAGGCCCTGAACAGCGCGGCCACCACCATCCTCATCAACAAGGAAGTGCCCGTTCCCGAAGGAAAGGCCATTCTGATCAGCGAGGACCCCTGCCGTGACTACAATCTGCTCGTGCGCCACTTCATGCCCCGCATGGGGTGGAAGGAGCAAAGCGGAAGCGTTGGCGCCGGGAGTGAAGTGCATCCCAGCGCGGTCATCGGTCCGAACGTGACGATCGGTCGCGACTGCATCATCCACCCCGGCGTGGTGATCTACGAGCACACCACCATCGGCGACCGCGTGATCATCCACGCCAACACGGTGATCGGTGCGGACCCGTTCTACTACAAGAAGCGTTCCTCCGGATACGATAAGATGGCGCCCGGAGGGAGTGTCGTGATCGAGGACGACGTGGAGATCGGCGCGTTGTGCACCATCGATCGGGGTGTGAGCGCCGACACACGCATCGGCCGCGGCAGCAAGCTGGACAACCACATCCAGGTGGGCCATGACACGCTGATCGGCGCCGGATGTCTCATCGCATCGCACGTGGGCATCAGTGGCGCGGTGGTGGTGGAGGATAACGTGACGCTCTGGGGCCAGGTGGGTGTTCCGAGCAAGCTGCGCATCGGCAAGGGCGCCACGGTCCTGGGCCAGAGCGGCCTCATCCACTCGCTCGAAGGGGGGCGCACGTACTTTGGAAGCCCCGCAGGTGAGTGGAAGGCCAAGATGCGCGAGATCGCCCTGCTTGGCAAGTTGCCCGATCTGTTCAAGCGCATGAAGGACTGATCCATGGCACGGCTGGAGCGCATCATCGAGCGGTTGGAGCTGAAGGAATTCCAGCTCAAGGCGCTATTGGACGTCACCAAGGCGATCGCCAACAACGTGCCCCGGGCGGACCTTCTGGCGCTGTATGAGCGCATCATGCGCGACGAACTTGGCATCACACGGCTGATGTTGTTCGAGCATCAGGGCGGTGGATGGGAGCGCACCGTGGCCTATGGGACCAATACGCACGAAGGGGAGATCGACATCGCGCATGCGGTGGAGCGCTACACGGACATCCAGGTGATCGACAGTGCGGGTGCCGCGGAACTGGGGGCTTTCGACGTGGCGGTGCCGGTCCAGCATCGCGACCGCATGCTGGCCTTCCTCCTGATCGGCGACATCGACGAGGACGAGCAGCGGATGAGCCCGGCGGTGAAGCACCTGAACTACATCCAGACATTGACCAACCTGATCGCGGTGGCCTTGGAGAACCAGCGTCTCGCACAGGAGGCCCTGTTGCGGGTTCGTGCGGACAGGGAGTTGGAGCTGGCCCGCGAGATGCAGCGGATGCTGGTGCCCGCCGATCTTCCGGACAACCGGGTGATCCACGCGGCAGCCTGGTACCAGCCCCACGACCGCGTGGGTGGCGACCATTACGATCTCATTGCCCTGGAGGACGGCAGCTACATGGCCTGTGTGGCGGATGTGAGCGGCAAGGGGATCGCTGCGGCGTTGCTGATGAGCAATTTCCAGGCGAACCTGCATGCCAGCGTAAGGCACAACACCGACCTGGCCACCTTGGTGCACGAACTCAATGCCCGTGTTCAGGCCAATGCCCGGGGCGAACGCTTCATCACGCTGTTCATCGCGCACTACCAACCGGCCACACGGACACTGCGATACGCCAATTGCGGACATAACCCGCCCCTGCTTCACGGTAACGGCCAACTCAGGACCCTGCAGGAGGGTTCGATCGCGCTGGGCATGATGCCGGCACTGCCGTTCCTGCAGATCGGCGAGGTGGTCGTGGCTGAAGGCAGCACCCTGCTCTGCTATACGGACGGCTTGGTGGAGCAGGAGAACGAAGGAGGTGATGCCTTCGGGACCACACCGCTGGAGGACCTGCTACGGGATCTGTCGCAGGAAGGCCCCGTTTCGCTCAATGAAGGCGTTGTCAAGGCCTATGAGCAACATCGCGGCAAGGAGCCGATCCTGGACGACATCGCCTTGCTCACGTGCCGCTTTTACTGACCTCCGATAAGGAGGTTGTCCGACCCATGGCTTCGGTCGGGTACTTCAGATCGAAGTGGACCAGTATCAACGTGAACGCCCAGAACGGTACGGACGCCTTGTCGGTGTCCAAGAAATTGTTCAGGGCCCCGTGCAGGTAATAGGTCACCAGACCCAGGACCACCACCATCACCAACTGGCGGTCATGGCCGGTCGGCATACGCCTGTGCAGTCGGATGCCGACCACCAGCGAAGCGAGGACCAATGCCACCATCAGGCCCAGACCCGGGAGTCCTTGTTCGCTGAGCGGGCCCAGATATTCGCTGTGCGCATTGCCACCCTCACCGAAATTGGTTGAGATGATGGTGCGATCCTCCGATGCTTGGAAAGGGGCATACTGGAACATATAGGTACCCGGTCCCCACCCGAAAACCGGGCGCTCCATGAACATCCGAAGTGCCGAGTTCCACCTGTTGATCCGCTCCAGGTTGCTGGCATCACTGGAGATGTTGGAAATGGAGCGCACGTGTTCCCCGAGATCATCCGAAGACTCTACCCTGTTGCGTTCGAGCGCAATGGTGATCTGCTCAGCGTTCATCCAGTACAGGCCGCCCAGGACCACGGCACCCACCCCCAAGGCCCACAGGGGCACTTTCAATCGGATGATGAGGAACACACCCAAGGCGCCCAGCAGGCTCAGCCAAGCGGCACGGGTGTAGGAGAACACCAGGCCCGTGACCAACAGCGCGAATACCAGAACGATCAGCGATCGCTGCCAGCCGGTGTACCCGGCGCGCAGGAGGCTTGCCAAGGAGAAGGGCAGGAAGAACGCGATGATGGCACCATAACTCGTGTGGTCCTTGAAGAAAGGGGTCATCACCCAGTGGGCGGGGTCGTGGGCGAAGTCGAATTGTGCGTGGTGGATCAGGGTGTAGGTGATCACCACCACCAAACCTCCGAGGTAGGACCAGATGAAGCGCTGCATCCGGGTGCGATCCGTGAACACGACAGAAAGCATGAGGAACATGGTGGTGATGAACCAGCCCCGTGCGAGCATGGATTTCAGCGAAACCACCGGCATGCTGCTGGGAAGGATACAGATCGCCATCCACGCGGTCTGCAGCAGGATAATGCGTGTGATGGGATGCCGCAGCAGCGCCTTGTCGATCAACCCACGCTCCAGGACCGACCTGAGCAGGAAAAGCAATGTGAGACCCACCATGAGCGGCTCGGTGGGCAGTGAAACCCCGATCCCGCCGATGTCCAATTCTTCAAGATTGATGGAGAGCGGCGTGGCGAACGCGATGAAAAAGAGCAGCCGGTCGACCGCGGTGAACATCGCCCAAAGAAGCAGCAGCGCGATCGGCAGGAGGCTGAGCCAATAGAACTCTGCGGCCATCAGGGCCACGTTCAGCAGCACAAAGGCGAGGCTCGCCAGGAAGATCGCGTGTTCCTTCAGGCGCGGCATGGTCGGTCAGCCTCGCTGATCACGCCAGATGAGCAACAAATAGGTGAGCAACAGGCCGCTCACCACAGTAAGGACCAGCACCAGCCAGCGCACGGGATAGACCTTCTTGTCGCTCACTTCAGGATATACGATCACATTGGTGTAGGTTAGTTCCTTGGTCACATCGTTGATCACCCGCTCGTGTTCGGTAAGGAGCCGGTCATAGTTCATCCGGAACAGGTCGCTCAGTTCACTCAGTGCACGGAACTCGCCACCCTTGCGCTCCATGTCATCGATCAGTCCCTGAACCTCGTCCAAGCGGGCCTTCGGTGCGCCTGCGGCAATAAGCCGCATGTACCCCTTGGTCAGCTCCTTCACTTGTCCTTCATAATCCAGAATGCCATTGCGCTGGCGCAGGGTATCCAGCCGAGCCTCAACGGAATCAAGCTTGATCCGTGCATGGTCCAGCGAACGCTGTGAAATGGTGAGCACCTCATAGGACTTCTCCCGCTGTAGACGGCGGGCGAGCAGGTTCACCTGTTCCAGCATGCCGTTCACCATGTCGCGCGCCCGGCGCGGATCCTCATCCACGATCTCGATGCGCACGGACTCATAGGTCGTCTTGCTGATGTCCACCCGTTCCATGAATTCGTTGTACAGCGCGAAATAGCCGCCCTGGGAACTGGTATCAACTTCATACACGGTCCCCAGGTCGAAGCGCTTGATGAGGCTGTCGCGGATGCTGTTACTTTCCAACAGCTGTAACAACTGATCCGTACGGGTCTCGATGCTGTAACTGTTGAGGTTGACCGGGTAGACGACCGAACGGCTCATGTAGCGCGGTGGCATGAAGGCTGGCATGGTGGCCACGGCAGCCACCGCGGCTGCAACGATGGCAACAGCCGCGAGCGTCCGCCAGTTGCGCATGGCGATCTGCAACGAGCGCTCGAAGGTCAGTTCAGCGGGCATCTGATGTGGTTCTGGTAATTAGGTCCGCACGGAGCAAGGCGAACAAGAGGAACATGAGCGATCCGCTCACCGCACCAACGAGGACCAGGACCCAGCGTTGCGGATAGGCGGGTTTGTCCTGGACAGTGGCACGGTCCAGGACGAACTTGAAGGGGATGCGACTATCGAGCTCTGCCCGCACCATGTCACGCCGGGCGCGCAATTCATTGATGCGCCAGCTCCATTTGATGACCTGTTCGCTCATCACCAGATAAGGACCACCGGTCTCTGACAGCCCTTCGAAACGGTCCTCCAAGGCCCGCAGCGCGCGCTGATCGTTCTTCACGATCGCGGCACCGATGTACTCATTGTACCGCTCGGCCTGCGATTCATAATCGTGTGCCCCGGCCTTTTGCAGCTTGGACAGGCTGTCCGTAAGCAGATGGAGGTCACGCTCGGCTGCAAGGACCTGGGCATCGAGCACCTCCAAGGCAGCGACCAGGCGCTCCGCCATCATTTCACGCCAGACCGTATCCACCTGATCGCAGATGAAATTGACGATGTCCACGGCCCGCTGTGGGTCGCTGTCCAGCACCTCCACCTGCACACTATTGAACCGCGTCTTCCGGAAGGTGACAAGGTCCTCGAAAGTGCCGATGAACTCACTGCGCGGGTAACGCACATCATCCGTTATACCATATGCCTCGTACAATCCGAAGCGTTCCGCAGCCCGGTCGCGCACCGTTGCCGACCGCAGCACCTGCAGCAGATGCTCCAGGTCCTTCTCCTCGCCCAGCGCCAGCATATCATCGCCGGTGGTGCGGTTATCGGCCAGGAGCGCCTTGCTCACCGAGGTCGTCACAGCAGGAAAGACCACCGCTTCGGCGCGGTATTTGGGCGTGATGAGGACCGACGCGAGCAAGCCACCCAGCCCCCCCAGCAGCAACAGGACCAGCAGGGCCCGCCAAGTGCGACCCACCAGGTGGAACACGAACGAGGAGCGCAGCACGAGGGGCGTTGGGTCGTTGGTTACGTGATCGTGCGCTGCCATGGATGGGCAAAGGGGTCGCTAAAGTAGGGTATGGAAGCGCTTCTGGAACGAAGCATCGTTGCGCACTAACGGGGCAACGGCAACTTCATTGCGTCACGCAGCAGGGCGGGTTTCACAAGTCCGGTCACAGGAAGCAGCGCCAGTGCAAGGAGCGCGACCACCCCGGCCGCCACGGGAACGCCCAGGTCCCTGGTGAACCATGCGGCGCAGAGGACCAGTGTAACGAAGGCCGACGCGCTGATGACCACCTGTGCAAGGCCCGGCATCCGATGGGCCTGACAAGCCAGCCGGGCCTGGACCAGCGCGGTGAGCCACTGCGTGAACAGGCTGGCCCATGCAGCCCCCTCCACCTGCCAGCGTGGGATAAGCACCAGGTTCAGGGCGATGTTCAGCAGCGCCCCCCCTCCCGCCACGTAGTTGAGCTTGCGCAGGTCGCCGGCGGCCGTAAGGAGCGTTCCGAAGACATATGTCACGCTCACACCCACGAAACAATGGACCAACAGCCGAAAGGAAGGAGCGGCGGCCGGATCCAGATCGGAGTAAAGCAGGCCCAGCAAGTCACCGGCGTGCCAATGCACGAAAGCGGCCGTGGTGAGCGCACCTGCCAACAGCAGCCTCAGGGCGAGCAATGCAAGCGGGGCCACATCCTGGCCCTGCCGCAATTGCCGGCTGAACATGGGCAGGAGCAGGCCGGCGAACAGATAGCCCATCATGTTCAAGGCCTCGAAGTAGCGGAATCCCTGGGCATAGACCCCGGCATGATAAGCCCCCTCATCCAGCAGCCGCTCCAACATGAGCGTGTCGGTCCGATAGTAGAAGGTCATCAACAGGATGAGCAACGCATAGGGGAAGCTCTGCCTGAGGACCACCCTGCTGAACGCCACGTTGAAGCCGAAGCGGGCACCGCCGCTCAACCGCAGGGTCATCGCCAATGCCACAAGGAAGGTCAGTCCGTAGGCAAGCGTTTGGGCCCATACGAACCATTCGATGCGGAACGATCGACCGGTGGAACGCCCCCACAGCAGCCAACCGACCCCGCCGATGAGGATCAGCCTGTCCAGAACGCTTAGCAGGCTGTCCCAACGGAACCGCTGAGCGCCTGCGATGTTGCTGCGCAGATACAGGAGACCGGCCACCAAGGCCTGGTTCAGCACAAGCCACCCAAGCATGGTCAGCGCAGCATTCCTGTATCCAAGGGCGGCACCAACGCCCAGGGTCACCAGTGCATAAACCCCGGCCAACAAAAGGCGCAGGCCCGCCACACCGCTGAGGTACTTGCCCATCAGGTGGGTGTGGCGGGCGATATGACGGGTGTTGTAATTGGTGATACCGAGGTCAAGGACGATATTGAGGAGAAAGCTCAGGCTGACGAGAGCGGCATAGCTCCCATATACCGCGGGCCCCACGGCTTCCTGCACACCCGCATCGATGCCCAGGAGATAGAAGGGCTTCACCAGCAGGTTCAGGACCAGCAGGAGCAGCAGGTTGGTGACGAAGGTGCGCTGCATCGGGGCGGTGAAGATCGCCAGAACACCGCGAAGGATCATCCGGAAGACCCGTTCCTTGTGAAGCGGAACATGCTAACGTCCCCTTCCGCACCTTTGCCACGCATGCGCATAGCGGTCAACACCCGTCTGCTGCTACCCAACAAACTGGAGGGGATCGGCTGGTTCACGCACGAGACGATGCGCCGGATCACGGCAGCGAACCCTCAGCATGAGTTCGTCTACATCTTCGACCGCCCGTGGGACAAGCGCTTCATCCATGCGCCCAACGTCACACCCGTGGTGATGGGGCCACCCACGCGCCATCCATTGCTCTACCGGCTGTGGTTCGACTGGCTCCTGCCGCGCAAGCTGCGGGCGCTCCGTGCCGACGCGTTCATCAGCCCTGACGGCTACCTGTCCCTGCGGACCAGTGTCCCCGCCCTGGCGGTGATGCACGACCTCAATTTCGAGCATTATCCAGAGGACCTGCCACGCGCCTACCGCAACTTCTACCGCAGCCAGTTCCCGCGCTATGCGCATCACGCCACACGGCTGGCCACGGTGAGCGAGTTCAGCAGACGTGACATCGCGGCGCGATATGGCGTCGACCAGGGCAGGATCGACGTGGTATACAATGGCGTGAGCCCCGCTTACGCGCCCTTGTCGGAAGCGGAAGCGGATCAGGCGGTGCAACGCTTCGGCAAGGGCGCGCCCTATTTCATCTGTGTGGGATCACTGCATCCGCGCAAGAACATCGCGCGACTGCTGCAAGCCTTCGATCACCTTCTTGTCCACCACCCTTCGGAGGTGCGGCTCCTGGTGGTCGGCGAGAGCTTCTGGTGGGACGAGCGCATGAAGACGGCTTGGGCGGGCATGCGCCATAAGGACAGGGTCGAGTTCACCGGCCGCCTGGACCAGGGCGATCTTCGGATGGCAATGGGCGGGGCGCTCGCCCTGGCGTTCGTGAGTTATTTTGAGGGCTTCGGCATCCCGATCGCGGAGGCCATGCGCTGCGGCGTACCCGTGCTGGCAGCCGAGACAACGGCACTGCCGGAAGTGGCGGGCGATGCGGCGCTATACTGCGATCCGTTCAGCGTGGCCAGCATCGCACAAGGGCTTTACACCATACAAAGCGACCCCGAACTACGCGACCGCCTGAGCGCCCAGGGACTGAAAAGATCGCAGCGATACACGTGGGAGAACGCCGCACGGGACCTGTGGGCCAGCTTTCAGCGCATGTGCTTGGATGCAGGATTGGAACGGCCCTGAGATACGCCTTCGTTCCGCAACAAAGGATCGCATGCTTCGCTTTGGCTGAGACCCTTATCTTCGGGCGGAATGGGTGGTCTGGCATCATATCACCAACGCGGGACGATCGAGGCCGGATGCGACGAAGCAGGCCGAGGCTGCCTTGCCGGTCCGGTGTGCGCAGCGGCTGTCATCCTGCCCCCACGCCTGCGATTGCCTGGTCTGGACGACAGTAAAAGGCTCTCCGCCACACACCGGGAAGAACTGCGCAGACGCATCGAAGGCGAGGCGGTGGCATGGGCCGTTGCCTTCGTTCAACCCGAGGAGATCGACCGCCTGAACATCCTTCGGGCCAGCTTTGCCGCCATGCACCGGGCGATCGATCTGTTGTGCAAACGCCCGGAGCTGCTGCTCATTGACGGCAACCGTTTCACACCGTACCCCGGCATACCACACCGCTGCGAGGTCAAGGGTGATGCCCGGTTCAGGAGCATTGCCGCAGCCAGCATCCTTGCGAAGACCCACCGTGACGAGGAGATGCGCGAAGCACATCAGCTGCATCCTGAGTACAACTGGGCAGAGAACAAGGGTTACCCTACTGCCGACCATCGGACCGCCATCGAACTGCATGGCCCATCCGCGCTGCATCGCCGCACGTTCCGGTTGACGGCATCGCCCACCGACCTGTTCACCGAGCACACGCTGCGGTAGGCCAGCTGTCCACAGCAGCGTGTGCATAGGGTGCGCTCCGAAGTGGTCCCAGGGCCCTTGACGCAGGTACTTTTGATCGGTCGTCATGCGCCGTTCACTCGCCCTCGTACTGCTGCTGTCCGTGCTTGCAGCTGCCGGCTGGACCCTGTACCGATGGAACCCTGCGGCAAAGGAACATAGCAGTCCATGGCGCGCGATCCCGGAACGTACTGCCGCAGTGATCATCGTGCCCGATGGGTTCCGCACCTGGGACCGAGTGGCCCACACCGCTCAGCTCTGGGCAGGTGCCCTGCAGCTTCCAGCCACAGCGGCAGTGGAGGACCTGCTCGGCAGGGTGAAGGGACGGATGGAGAACGACGAGGCCTTGCGGGTGGCGCTGACGGGCGGTGACGTGCAGGTGGCACTGATGCACAACGGAGGGAACGCACTGGGTTGCCTCTTCACTGGCAGCCTGCGGGGCACCGGAGGCGAAGCCCTGCGTTCCATGGCGGAAGTGCTCGGACTCGATGCCACAGCGAGCAGCGCCCTGGCAGGAGGAAGCGTGGTGCAGCTGCAGGTGGACACCGCGCTCCCCACCCTGTCGTTCTGCGTCCGCGATGGTGTGTGGATGCTGGGTAACTCACCCACCGTGATGGATGAGGCACTGCTCCAATGGAGCAAGGAGCGGGGGCTCCTGCAGGACAGCGCCTTCGCCGCAGCCCGGCTCACCTTGGGAAGTGGCAGCGATGGTCACCTTCTTTTCCGTGGGGACCGCCTTACTGAACTGGCCTTGCTGCATTGGATGCCGGATGCGCTCGAAGGGCTGCGCATGGACGACCGCTGGATCGCGATGGACGTTCGTTCACGGGCGGACATGCTGCTGCTGAGCGGGCTTGTTCCGGGTCCGGCGGACCGTCCACCGTTCCGGGACCTGCACAGCCAGCTTCCGGGCCCGATCGATGGCATGCGCGTGCTTCCCCGCAGGGCGGTGGGTTACCGCAGCTGGCACATCAGCGACCCAGGGGCATTCCTTGCTGAACGGGACAGCAGCGGTGTGAAGGCGGAGTTCTTCAGTTGGGTGCACGGCAGTGCAGGTGTCGCCCTTGCAGCGGACAGTTCCGCCACGCGATGGGCCGTGCTTCATGCCGATGCCCCCGACCTCGCGAGGGAGCGCCTGACCGGTCTGTGCCCATCCGGCTGTGACACCCTGGGATACCGGGGCAGCCTCCTTCAGCGACTGCCGCTGGAGCCGGTGGTCGGTGGCTTTCTGGAGACCAGCGTTGCACCGTGGAACGGGGCTTGGTGGACGCTGCTCGGTAGTACCGTGGTCCTGGCCGACAACGGATCGGAGTTGCGTGAGGCGGTGGATGCATGGACCGATGGTCGTTCACTCGCGGAGGACCCACGCAGCAGCACCTGGTGGGCACGCCTGGGCAACGAGGCGGGCATCACATGGTGGACCGATGTTGCACGCGCCGAAGCGGCGATGATGCCTCTGCTGCGACCAACAACGCGTGCTTCCTGGGATCGGCTCAAGCCGTTCTGGACGGGGATCGGAAGTGTATCCCTTCACTTGAACCCGGGACAACGTGGCAGCAGCCACCTCACGGTGGCCGTCCAGTTCGCACCGCTCGAGGAACGAACGCAGCAACAAAGTCGGAAGGAACGCTGGTCGCTGGACCTGCATGCGCCCCTGTCGCGCATCCCACAGGTGGTGATCAACCACACCAATGGAACAAGGGAGGTACTGATCCAGGACGACCTCCACCGCCTTCACCTCATTGGCAGTACGGGTCGGATCCTTTGGACCCGCGACCTGGACGGACCGATCCTTGGTGCGGTCCACCAGATCGACCGGTTCCGCAATGGCAAGCTTCAACTGCTGTTCAACACGGCAGGCACCATCCAGCTGATCGATCGCAATGGACGCGACGTGGGCGGCTTCCCCGTGACACTGCCCCACCCTGCCTCCGCCCCCTTGTCCGTGTTCGATTATGACGCCAATGGTGAGCATCGCATCCTCGTTCCGCTCCGCAATGGCGACATCGACAACCGCGCATCGGATGGTCAGCCAGTAAAAGGTTGGGTGGCCGAGCGGGGTGGCTATTGCACGCAGCAGGTGCAACACCTACGCATCCGGACAAAGGATCACCTGGTGGTGGTGGATACGAGCGGAGCTGTGCGCCTTCTGGACCGGCGAGGCGAAGTACGGGAGCGGGTGCCGTTAAGGGTCGATGCCGGCTCCTCCGTGTTGGAGATCAGACCTGGCCTGAGCCTGGACCAGAGCAGCGTCCTGTGGCGAATGAGGACGGGCGCTGTGCTTCGCGGTTCATTCCAGGGTGACCGGGAGGTGCTGGGGCAGGCGATGGACACCTCTCTGGTGGGGACGTTCGGTACCGAGGGGCCACCGTTGATCGTGGAACTGGGTGCGGACAGCGTGCATCTGCGCAAGGGGACAGCAAGCGTGGCCAGGATCTGGCTGCCGGGGGCTTCCGATGCATCCCATACCGGTTGGCGGATGAACGGTGGCGAAGCGGTGTTCGGGCTGGTCCTTGGTGAACTTCTTCATCTGTGGACACCGGAAGGAGCGGGGTTGCCCGGTTCACCGTTCGAGGCGCATGGCAGCTGGTGCCTGGGCGACCTGGATCGCGACGGCCTGCAGGAGCTGTTGGTCGCCGAACCGGGAGGGCGTCTGCGTTGCCTGCCTGTTCCCGGCCCATGACGCCCCCGACCGGACCGACGCCCGAATGCACCTAGTTTTGCCACGGATAAGCCCGACCTGGCCAAGCACCTGCCGCACGGCCGCATGAAACGATCCCTCCTACGCACGGTGCTCCGCAAGGAGGTGGTCGGCCTGGCCCGCATCACCGTCATCATACTGGCGGTGTTCCTGATCCTGCTGGAATTCGGCTACCGAAGCGACAGGGCGACCGGGCTGCTGCTGGACCAGCTCAGCTATGGCCTTGTCATCGCCGCGGCCATGGTCACCCTGATGAGCCTGATCCGCGCCAAACTGCGTGATGACCATGTGCGCAAGGCCGAGCTCGTATGGTTCCTGGCCGCGCTGCTGCTCATCCTCATCAAGCCCGCCGGTATCGCCGTGTGGCACCATGCATATCACTGGCCGAACATCGTCTTCCTCACAGGCTTCGTCTTCATCGAGCTTTCGCGGCTGGAACTGGGCCGGAACAGCACCCTGTTCAATCCCGCGCTCCTCTTCACGGCAAGCTTCATCCTTGTCATCGCCATCGGCACGGCAATGTTGTTGTTACCCAATGCCGGCACCCGCCGGCTTGGGCTGCTGGAGGCCTTGTTCACATCCACTTCCGCCGTGTGCGTCACCGGCCTGAGCGTCATTGATGTCGGCAGGGACCTGACGTTCATGGGCCAGGTCGTTCTGCTCGTATTGATCCAGTTGGGGGGCCTGGGCGTGATGACGTTCACCAGTTTCTTCGCGTTCTTCTTCAAGGGTCGCACCTCCCTGGAGGAACAACTCCGCATCCGTGACATCGCGAACACGTCGCTGGTGAACGCACGGTCCTTCATCACGCAGGTGATCCTGTTCACCCTGAGCGTCGAATTGGTGGGGGCGCTGTTCATCTTCAACAGTGTCCAGGCCGAACATTTCAACGGTTTTGGTGATCGCATCTTCTTTTCCGTCTTCCACGCGGTCTCGGCCTTCAACAATGCGGGGTTCTCCACGTTGAGCGCGGGCATGTACGAACCGGTGATGCGGTTCAACTATGCCTTGATGTGGATCCTTGCACTGTTGTTCATCTTTGGTGGTCTGGGGTTCGGGATGATCTTCAACTTCATCAAATACGTGAAGCTGTGGATCGTTGAACGTGTCCGGCGTGCACTCACCGGAATTCCATGTCAACGCCACCCACGCCTTGTGAACCTCAGCGCACGACTGGCCCTTCAGTCCACCCTGGTGCTCATCGCGGTCGGCACCATGGCCGTGCTGGTGTTCGAGTGGAACGGGGTGCTGCGCGAGCACACCAGCTGGTGGGGGCGGCTGTCGACCGCCTTCTTCACCGGTGTCGCACCTCGAACGGCAGGGTTCAACGTGGTCGACTATGGCCTTCTCTCGGTGCCGACGCTCATGATCACGTTGCTGCTCATGTATGTCGGAGGCTCTCCGGGCTCGACAGCAGGGGGCATCAAGACCACCACGTTCGGAGTGGCCACACTGAACATCTTCGCCACCGCACGCGGCCGGCGAAGGATCGAGTTCCTGGGCAGGGAGATCAGCAACCTGAGCACGCGGCGTGCCTTTGCCACGATCGTTCTGTCCTTGATCTTTCTGGGGCTGTCGGTGAGCGTGCTGGCATCGCTGGAGCCTGGCCATGGCCTGATGCCCATCGCCTTCGAGTGCTTCAGTGCCTTCAGCACCGTTGGGCTCACCATGAACCTCACGCCCCAGCTGGGGGATGCAGCACGCATCGTGCTGGTCGTTGTGATGTTCGTGGGTCGGGTCAGTGCGCTCACCCTGCTGGTGGGCCTGCTCCGCCAGGTCCAGACCACCCCGTACCGTTACCCCAAAGAGGACATCCTCATCAACTGAACCGCCATGAAGATCGCAGTGTTCGGACTCGGCAACTTCGGCAGGCACCTTGCCACCAAGCTGAATGGAATGGGCCACGAAGTGATCGCCATCGATCATGACATGGACAAGATCGACGCCATCAAGAGCGAGGTAAGCTACGCGGTCTGCCTGGAAAGCAACGACCCGCAGGCGGTGGGCACCCTGCCACTGAGCGATGTGGATGCGGCCGTGGTGGCCATCGGCGAGGACGAGGGCGCGAACATCATGACCACCGCACTACTGGTGAACATGAAGGTGAAGCGGGTGATCAGCCGGGCCATCAACCCCTTGCACGAAATGGTGCTCAACTCGATGGGGGTCACCGACATCGTTCACCCCGAGGAAAAGGCTGCCGAAGGCCTCGCCCGCAAATTGAACCTGCGTCGGCTGGTGGACCAGTTCGAGCTGCCCGGAGGCTTCATCATCGCGGAGATCGTTGTGCCGGACAAGTTCGTGGGCACACCCATCGGTCAGGTGCTGGAACTGAAACAGCGCCACCTGGGACTGGTCACCGTGCTGCGCAAGGAGAGCGAGCGCAGCTTCCTGGGCCGCAAGAGCATCAAGCTCAGCGCGCTCGGTGTGGTGGACCCCGATTTCGCCCCGGCCAAGGGCGACATCCTCGTGCTCTTCGGCCAGAAGGACGAGGTGATGCGGTTCACCGGCGATGCCAGCTGAGCACCGTCAGTCCGGTCCACCGGTTTCCGACAGAGCTTCGTGGCATGTCCTTACCAGCCCTCACCGCCAATGACCTGTTGCCATTCATCGCACGATTCTATGAGCGGTTGCTTGCGGACCCGGTGATGGCACCGTTCTTCGCGGGGATCGATCTGGAACGCCATGTCCCACACATCGCCGGTTTCTGGGCCATGGCGCTGTTCGGCGAACCCGGTTATCGGGGGGATGTGATGGCGCCACACCTGCGCCTGCACGAGCGGTCACCCATGGGCCGGCTCCACTTCGATCGCTGGCTGCACCATTTCGACAGTACCCTGGATGCGCTTCACAGTGGCCCCAAAGCGGATGAGGCCAAGGCGCGTGCCCGGAGCATCGCATCCGTGATGCTGCACCGGATCGGGCCAGCTTGATCAGCGCCCGGGCTTGCGCAATAGCACCTGCTGCCCGGGACCCAGCCTGGCATCCGGGGCAAGTCCGTTGTATTGGGCAAGCTTGGCGAGCTTCACCCCGTACTGTTGGCTCACCCCCCACAACGATTCGCCTTCCTTCGCCACGTGCACACCTGCGCTCTTGGAGGCGTTGCGTTTGGGTTGGATGTATACGCGCTGACCCTCTGCCAAGGGTGCATTGCGGTCGGCGTCGTTCCATCGTGCCAGCATCCCATGCGTCATCTCCAGGTCGTCAGCGATACTACGGTAGGTATCACCGGCCTTCGCCCGTACGAACTTGATACGCCCCTCGAAGCGGTCCACCTCGCGTCCGGCACCGATGGTGATGGTCTCGGCAGCGCTTGCACGGCCGCGGCCGGATGTTCGCTGACCGGTGGGGGCTGCAGGGGTGGGCTTGGTGCTCGCGTAGCGAACATCCACGCCCCGGTCCAGCTCATGCAGGCGGTAGCGCTCGATCAGCGCAACGAGCTTCTGTGGATACGCGGGATCGGTGGCATAGCCGGCCTTCTTCAGCCCCTTCGCCCAGCCTTCATAGTCCGTAGGCTTGAGTTCGAACAGCGCGGCATAGCGGGGACGGAGCAGGAATTTGGCGTGGTCCTCGTAGCTCTGGGCAGCGTCCCGGTACTTGCGGAAACAGTCGTTCTTCCTGTCATCGTCGTGGTAGCTCCTGCCACCGGTCCAATCCGGTGTGCACTTGATCCCGAAGTGGTTGTTGGCCTCACGGGCCAGCTTGCTGTTGCCGTTGCCGCTCTCCAACAGCCCCTGGGCCAGCGTGATCGAAGCAGGTATCCCGTGTTCCTTCATCTTGCGCACGGCCACTGCCTTCCACTGCTCGATGTAGGCCTCGGCAGTGAGCCGGTCACCCTCCGGCTGCCCCGGCAGCGGAGCGGCCGAGCAGAACGCGAAAGCGAGCGTCACGAGGAGCAATGGCTGAAGGCGAACGAGGCGCATGGCGCAGTGACGTTGGAACTTGAACGGCGAAGCTACCGCCCTGCGTATGCCGGGAATGGCCGTGCCGCTTGGGTACCATCGACAGGCCATTGTGGAAATTCCGTGCCGATCATGGAATGCAGGCGCCTGAGAATGTGGGAACTATGGCCTCTGAACCATCCGCAGGGTGGAACGTTGTATGGATGCGATGGCTATGGACGGCAACGAACAGCGCGAGCGTACTGAACGCTTGCGGCGGCTCGGTTTGGAGGAGGGCGACTACTATTACTCCCCCGAGGGCTACCTCGTTTTTACAGAGCAGTACCACCTAAAACGAGGCTACTGTTGTCAAAGTGGGTGCCGTCACTGCCCGTTCGGATTCCATGAGAAGACCGGGAAGGGGAAGGTGGGCTGACCCTGTCGCCTTCTGACCTGAGCACTCGCTGAACCTCCCACCCCCCCAAGTGTTGAGCAAGGTGCCCGAAGCCCCGTAGTTTTGGAGCACTACTAGCAGCATGGCCACCTTGACGCAGTCCGACCTCGCCCTCTTCCAACGAACGATCCGCGAAGGCATTCCCGATGTCCTTCCCCCCGCCCGCCCGCTCGACCTTAGCGTGAGCCAGGCGCCCAAGCGCAAGGACATCCTCACTGCCGAGGAGAAGAAGCTCGCCCTGCGCAACGCCCTGCGCTACTTCCACCCGAAGCATCACGCCACGCTGGCCCCCGAGTTCGCACAGGAACTGCTGGAGCACGGCCGCATCTATATGTACCGCCTGCGTCCGGAGTATCCGATGCACGCGCGGCCCATCGATCACTACCCTGCGAAGAGCCGGCAGGCCGCGGCCATCATGTTGATGATCCAGAACAACCTGGACCCGGCCGTGGCGCAGCACCCGCACGAGCTCATCACCTACGGCGGCAACGGCGCGGTGTTCCAGAACTGGGCGCAGTACCGCCTGGTGATGCAGTACCTGAGCGAGATGTCTGACGAGCAGACGCTGGTGATGTACAGTGGCCACCCGCTCGGACTCTTCCCCAGCCACCCCGAGGCCCCACGCGTGGTGGTGACCAACGGGATGATGATCCCCAACTACAGCAAGCCGGACGATTGGGAGCGCTTCAACGCCTTGGGCGTGACGCAGTACGGCCAGATGACCGCCGGCAGCTACATGTACATCGGTCCGCAGGGCATCGTGCACGGCACCACCATCACCGTGCTCAACGCCTGCCGCATG
>CAYZBO010000038.1:0-27055 GCA_964476665.1 uncultured Chryseobacterium sp.
GGAGAAGATCCCCATCCCCAGCATCTACTTCAGCCACGAGCGCGAGGTGTTCGACCGCGACGGCGTGATCTACGCGAACTCGCCCTTCATGCGCCTGAAGCCGGAGGAGAAGCCCTACCGCATGCGCGTGCGTTTCCGCACGATCGGCGACATGAGCTGCACCGGCGCGGTGGATTCGCCGGCGAGCACCCTGGAGGAGATCATCGAGGAGGTGGCCTCCTCACGCGTGACGGAGCGCGGTAGCCGTATGGACGACAAACGGAGCGAAGCGGCGATGGAGGACAGGAAGAAGGAAGGTTATTTCTAGAAGTTGATGAGCATAGAAGCAGTGCTCTGGGGAATAATTCCTGTCGTTGCGGCGATCACTGTCATCTTGTGTTCACTCATCATCACCTTCATGAAACCTCATGTCGGCAATATGCTGACAACATTGATTCTGAGCGCAGCGTCCACCTTTTCGCTGGTTCTACTCTATCGGATCTTCGTTATGGATGCATGGCCTACATTCATACCACATCTGCTGGTTTGCATCGGAATGGCCGGCGTCTTCGTCCAATGGCGGGTGAATAAACGAGCCTCGCGAAAACAGGCCATCTAGAACAATGAAGGACACTTCGACCCACGGCTATCTGAACATGGATCTTCTGCGGTTCACCACGGCAGGAAGTGTTGATGATGGCAAGAGCACCTTGATCGGGCGCCTGCTCTACGACACCAAGCAGATCTTCGAGGACCAGCTAGAGGCGGTGGAGCGCGCGAGCGCGAAACGTGGCACGGGGGAGGTCGACTTGTCGCTGCTCACGGACGGGCTGCGCGCGGAGCGTGAGCAGGGCATCACCATCGATGTGGCCTACCGCTACTTCGCCACGCCGAAGCGCAAGTTCATCATTGCCGATACGCCCGGCCACATCCAGTATACGCGCAACATGGTCACCGGGGCCAGCACGGCCAACCTGGCGATCATCCTGGTGGATGCGCGCAAGGGGATCCAGGAGCAGACCAACCGCCACGCGTTCATCGCCTCGCTGCTGGGCATCCCGCACGTGGTGTTCTGCATCAACAAGATGGACCTGGTGGACTACGACCGGGCCGTGTTCGAGCGTATCCAGAAGGAGTTGGAGGACTTCAGCAGCAAGCTGGATGTGAAGGACGTGAACTTCGTGCCGATCAGTGCGTTGAAGGGCGACATGGTGGTGGAGCGCGGCGACCGCATGCCGTGGTACCAGGGCCCCACGCTGATGTACCTGTTGGAGAACGTACACATCGCCGGCGATCACAACCACATCGACCGTCGGTTCCCGGTGCAGTGCGTGATCCGCCCCATGACCACCGAGTACCACGATTTCCGCGGGTTCGCCGGGCGGGTGGCCGGGGGCATCTTCCGCACGGGCGATGCGGTGCAGGTGCTGCCCAGCGGCTTCCAAAGCACCATCAAGAGCATCCACATCGGCGCCGAGGAGGTGCAGGAATGCTTCGCGCCCCAAAGCGCAGTGATCACCCTGGCCGATGAGATCGACATCAGCCGCGGGGACATGCTCGTTGGCCCCAACAGTCCGCCTGAGAGCAGCCAGGACGTGGAGGTGATGCTCTGCTGGTTCAACGAACGGCCGTTGCAGCCCGGCGGCAAATATGCCCTGCGCCACACCAGCCGTGACGCCCGCTGCATGGTGAAGGAGGTGCGCTACAAGATGGACATCAACACGCTGCGCAAGGCCGACGATGCCCAGATCCGCATGAACGACATCGGGAGGGTGCTGCTGCGCACCACCGTGCCGCTGAACGTGGACAAGTACGCACGCAACCGGCACACCGGCAGTTTGATCCTCATCGACGAAGGGACGAACGAGACGGTGGCGGCCGGGATGGTGGTGTAACGTGCCGCCGGCCGCGTGTGCGTTCGCGAGAACTGTGAACTGCACCGGCACAAGCGCAGAACGAAAAAGGGGCCGACCCTGCGGCCGGCCCCTTGCTTTGTAGGTCCTTCCGGTTACTTCAGCGTGAAGCGGATGGGCAGGTTGTACTGGACCGTTACGGACTTGCCCCGCTGTTTGCCAGGCTTCCAGGCCGGCATGTTCTTCACGACCCGCAAGGCTTCTTCATCGCAACCGCCACCGATGCCACGCAGCACCTTCGCATCGCGGATCTTGCCGTCCTTGTCCACCACGAAGGTCACGTAGACCACCCCGGAGATACCGGCGCTATTGGCCATTTCGGGATACTTGATGTTCTTCCCGAGATACTTGAACAGCTCCGCCTCGCCACCCGGGAAGCTGGGCATTTCCTCCACGATGGTGAAGATCTGTTCCTCCTCCACCTCTTCCTCCACGCGCTCCACCTGTTGCACCTCGGTGTTGTCGTCCACCTCCTGCTCGATCTGCTCCACCTCTACGACCTCTTCATCGTCCTCCACGATCTCCAGCACGGTGGTGGGAGCAGGGGGCGGGGGGGGCGGAGGGGGCGGAGCGGCACTGGGGGGGATCACCTCCTCCTCCAGGAGGTCCAGTTCCAATTGGCCGAGCGTGTCCAGCTTCTCGGTGAAGGCGGTCCACTCGAATGCGACCAGGGTCAATGCCAGACCGGCCATGAGGCCGATGAACATGAAGCTGGTCTTGCGGCCTTCCAGTTCGGCCTCGGGGTTCTTGCGCACTTCCATCGGGGTGTCGTTTCAAGGCGGTACACGTGAGCCGCCCGGAGGTTCAAAACTAAGCAACCTTGGTCGATCCGGCGGACCGTTCCCTGTTCCAGCGGCGCCTCAGGTGGAACGCACCCACCAGGGCGCCCATTGTGTTGGCGATGGCGTCGTTCACATCCCCGTGGCGCCCCAGTGCCTGCAACTGCTGCAGGGCCTCGGTGGCCAGGCCGTAGCCCACGGAGAGCAGCACCGACCAGAGGAGGATCGGTCCTGATGGGTGCGCCAGCCGGAAGGCCCGTCCCAGCAACACCGTGAGCACGCCGAACAGCACGAGGTGCACCGGCTTGTCCAGACTGAAGAGGTCCGCCCAATCCCACTGGGGGAGCGTGCGGCCCGGCATCAGGCAGAGCACCAGGATCAGCAGGGCCCACACCAGGGGCGGCCCCCAGGCACGCAGGGCCATCAGCCCACCACGGCGCTGTACTGCTCGGCGCTGAGCAAGGCCTCCAGCTGGCTGCGGTCGGCGATCTTGATGCGCACCATCCAGCCGGCTCCGTAAGGATCGTTGTTCACCGCAGCGGGCTCGTCGGCAAGCGCTTCGTTCACAGCGAGCACCGTTCCTGTGACGGGCATGAACAGGTCGCTCACGGTCTTCACCGCTTCCACCGTGCCGAACACGGCTTCGCGGTCCACCTCCTGCCCCACGGTGTTGATGTCCACGAAGACGATGTCCCCCAGCTCGCTCTGGGCGAACTCGGTGATGCCGATGACGGCTTCGTCACCTTCGATGCGGATCCATTCGTGGTCCTTGGTGTACTTCAATTCTGCGGGGAAGTTCATGGGATGGGGTGCTGTTGCGCGGCGAAATTAGCCCTTTGCCGGTCACTGGGCGAGCGTGAAGCGCAGGCTGATGCCCGCATTGGTATTGGCACTGGGGAAGCTCGTGGAGATCACGGGGGTGTTCACCACCCGCTCGTAGAAGGCGCGGATGTTGAGGCGCTGGTTGAGCACATAGTCCGCGCTGGTCTTGATGGAGAGGATGTTCTGTCCGGCGGTCACCTGGTTCTGGCGCTCCTCCATCTTGCGGATCACGGTGGCGTTGTCGCGCAGGCTCAGGTCCACGCGCAGGTTGAGGTCGCTCTTGGGTGTGTTGCCGCCCACGGCGAAGGGGAACTTCACGTTCTTGAAACGATAACCCGTGCCCACGACGTACTCCTTGCCGCGCACCTCGGTCACCTGGTAGTTGGTAAGGCTGAGGCTCAGGTTGCGGTCGCGGTTGTACTCCACCTTCAGCAGCATGCTGTTCTTCAGGGTCGCATCGAAGCTTGCCAGCGGGCGCATCACCTCCTGCACGGTGATCACCGATATCTGTCGCTCGGGGATGAAGTTGCCTGCGGCATCCACCTCGGCGCCGCCCGGCACGTAGAGCAGATTGGTCTGGTAGTTGGCGATGCTGAAGTTGCTGCGGTAGCTGTTCTTCAGGGTGAATGTTCGGAAGTACTTGGCGAAGAGCGGCAGCTTGGTGAGACCGTCGTACGTGATGTCCCAGTTGGGCATCGGCAGCTGCTTGAAGGGGTTGAGGTTGACCTTGTCCGGCGACTTGCCCGTGTAGGCGGCCAGGAACGCTGGGATCACCACGTCCTGGTTGGTGGGGCCGTATCCCGTGTAGTAGCCTGTGGTCTGGTCGAACTCGGCATTGGCGTTCCCTTCGGCGAGACGTGCGCTGATGAGCGGACGGTACTCCAGGACGCGCTCGAACACCGCGTTCACGAAGTTGCCATCGTCGTTGACGAAGGCCGTGGGCCAGGTGAGCATGCTCACACTGAAATTGCCATAGTCACGCGGGCTGTCGTTCACGTAGGTGTCCAGACTGTCGCTCCAGCGGAAGAAGGAGCTGCGGTTCTCGGCGATGGTGCGGTTGGCGCTCACTTCGATGCGCATGCCCTTGAACGGCTCCAGGGACAGGCGGCCGTTGATCGACTCATTGCGCGTGTTGGTGTAGGGGTTGAAGATGGACGGCGTGCGCACCAACCAATCGTTCCCCGCAGCGGTGCTGGCAAAGTCGCGCACCAGATCGCCGCTGAGGTCATGGTTCTGCTGACCCAGGATGAAGCCGACCCCGGGCGCTTCGAAGTTGTCCATGCCCAGGGCGTTGGTGCTGCGCGCGTACCCCGGCAGCAGGGTGCCGGAGGTCTGACTGTAGGTGATCGTACCGGTACGCAGCGTCATCATCACCCGGGCCAGGCCTTCGAGGATGTTGATCTTCGGCGGTTCGTTGCCCTTGGTGGCCGTGGAGTCCTTTCCCGCGGTGCTGCGTACAGGCGCCTTGCCCTTTCCCGCGACCCGGCCCTTCCCCTTGTCGTTGATCTTCTTCAGGTACTTCGACTTGTTGTACAGGTTGACGAAGTTGAACTGACCGTTGACGGCGATGTTCTGGGAGTTCTGGATGGTGTTGCCGAGCGTGTCCTGGGTGAACGGTGCGCGGTCCCACTGGTAGCCTGCGGTATACGTGGTGTTCGCCGTGATCCAGTCCGTCATCGGGAACTTGTCCAAGGGTAGCGTGTAATTGATCCCGATGGTGTGGTCGTAGCGGGTCACCTCACCGAAATCGCGGATGCTCGTGAGCACACTGTCCTTCCACAGCTCATACTCGTCCTTGTACTTGGGGTTCACCCGACCGGGTGTCTCCCCGATCACCGCCAGGTTGTTCGCGTTGTAATCAAGCTTCAGGCTCTTGGTAAGCTCGTAACGGAAGCCGTACTGGCTCATCCAGTTGAAGTTCTTGTTGTAAGTGGCCCTCGGTGGCAGGGATTCGATGTCGGGATTGGGTCTTACGAGCCGCTCGAGGTACATGCGATCCACCGAGGTGCGCAGGGACACCTGTTTGAAGCCGACATTGAAGTTGAAGTCCTTCACGAGCTTCAGCCACTTGCTCTTGCTCACCAGACCGATGTCCTTGAACGGCTCGATCGTCTTCGGCCGGGGATTGAACTGGTAGGCGATGGCTCCGCGGTAGGTCCGTGTGTTCTCGAAGGCGGTATTCACATCGAAGTACTCCTGATCGGTGTAGGCATAGGTGAAGGTGAGGTTCTCCACATCAAAGAACTGCTCCTTCGCACCGGCCGAACGTTCCTTGCGCACGTTGGTAAGGTTGATGCTGCGTCGCCGGGTATAGGTGCGTGACTCCTTCAATCGTTCACGGCGCTCCTCCCGGGTGAGCGTGCGGGTGGCCTCGTTGAACTCGATGTCTGGATTGAGCGGGTCGAACTGCGGGTTGATGACCTGCTCGGAATACCCCACATAGAGCGGGATGCGTACGTTGCTTTCCGTCGGCAGGAACTTGCCAAGCTCCAGATTGGCCGAGACATCCAAGCCGTAGCGCGTATCACGCTGGCGCTCGCTCACCCGTTTGTCGATGCTCCCCCAGAACGGAGTGCTGTAGTTGCCCGCGATGCTTACGCTGCCCAGGTCGGCCAGTTGTGCGTTGACACGCGCCAGGGCCGCCCAGCCGCCTCGCTGATCGAAGTCCGTCAGCCGCAGCTCGTTCACCCATACCTCCACGCAGTGCGGCAGGCCATCGTCCGCGCGCCAGGGATTGGCCTCCTCCCCGTCCTTCTTCGGGTTGCGGATGCCGATCATCACCGTGCGCATCTGGCTCAGGTTCGGATTGCCCTTGACGAACACCCGGCGATCGCCGTCCGCCCCTTCATACCGGGCGTTGCGGGGGAAACCCGCCTGATCGCGCTGGATCTTGATGTCATTGAGCTTCGCGAACTCGATGATCATGTTGTTGTCCTCGGGCCATACACTGAAGGCATCGCGGTTGAAGAACTCGGAGGGCCTGACAGGTATCTCGTACTCGTAATAGTTCTGGTCGTAGTCATTGCCCAAGCGGACGAACACCGACACGTCGCCATAGTTGATCGGGCGGTTCGGATCGGAGCTTTCGGCGTGCACGTACATCCGCATCTTCTTGTAGCTGCGGATATCGAACTGCACATTCCGGAAGCTGGCGCGGGCATCGCCGTCGCGCAGGTTGCACACCTTCATCTGCAGGCTCTGCTCGTTGAGGTTGCGCAGGTTGGCACTGGCCACGTCCACCTCCTGGTTGATGTCGGGCGGCAGCACGTAGTTGATGGGTGTGCGGTTGCCGTTCTCCTCGATGTTCACGGCGGCCACCTCGAAGAGCGTAGCGGCCGGATCACCGCCCGCACCTTCCCCGGGTGTGTTGAGGCTGAAGTTGTACTTGCGCCATTCACCACGCACGAACTCCAACCGTGCGAAACGCAGGGTGACCGGTTGCTGCCAGCCCTTGAGGTACATGCGCATGAAGCGGATGCTGCGGAAGTCCTGGATGCCGTTGATCACGGCATCGGGCTGGCGTACGGGCACCTTGAACTGGTACCAGTAGACCTGCTTGGGGCCCTCCGGCGTGTTGGCCGTGGCCAGGATGCGGTCGGCGATGTAATTGCGACCCACCACCATGTCCTGTGGACGCAGCCGCAACCTGTAGTGGAAGTAGCTCTCGCTTTCGCTCAGGTTCTGGTCCTGGTTGATGTCCTCCGCCGTGGGTATCGTGGTCTGCTGCGTGGGATAGTCCTCGGGAGAGTCCTCGTCGGTGACCGAGTTGCCCTCCGGCGCATTGAAATATTTGTAGCGCTCCAGGATGTCGGCTCCCAGGGCATCGTAGTCATCCCCGCGGAAGAAGCGGTAATTGTCGTTGGAGGGGTCGTTCTGCCAGCGTGCGCGCGCCGTCGGAGGCAGCAGGTTGAGGTAGCGGTCCTGGAAGAAGGACTGTTCGTTACGGCCTTCCAGATCGGTCTGCGTGGTGGCCAGACCGTCCATGCCCACGTCCTGGTAGCGGTTCGAGTTGCTCTCCACGATGGCGAAGGCGTTGACGACGCTTTGCGTGGTGGGGATCACCCCCCAGGCGGTGGTATCCGTCTCCTGGGCCACATCGGTGAGGTCCTTGGGCAGGCCGTTCTCGAAGAACTTGCGTCCATCACGAAGGACATCCTCGCTGATGTTGCCCAGATCGAGATAGAGCTCGCCCCCCGTATTGTTCTGGGAGTCCTCGTTGGTGGCCGGTTCGCCGTTGCTGTTGCTGGCGTTGAAGAAGGGGTCCATCAGCCAGAACTGAACGGTCTCGATGTTGCTCGCCTCGAAGTCCGTGGTGGTGATGCGGCGTGTGATACCGGCCCAGTTCTCCTCCGGATCGAAGAGGTCCCCATCGTTGGTCAGGTCCGGGTTGTAATTGTAGGGGCCGCGTTCACTGGGGTAGTAGGTGAGGTCCAGCACGGGAATGTTCGCGGGGGTGCCGGCCGGAAGCTGCCGGTTGGGGAACACCTCCTGTTCCAACACTTCACGCATGCGGTTGTCGCTGCGGATCTCATCGCTCTCGGCAATGTTGGGTGGGGTGAGGTTGTTGTTCCGGAAGAAGAGCGGATCGATGACGTACCACGCCAGCTGGGCACGACGGAAGCCGTTGCGCAGGTCGTTCACCAGGTCCCCTTCGGGGAACAGATCGGGCTGGCCCTGTGGCGTGGCCGCATGGAACCAGAGCGCCTGCGTCCGCAGGTCGATGGTGCTCACGCTACCCTCGAAGTCGTCGATGTAGCTGGTGCCGGCCTGGCCGATCGCCCGGCTGTGCCCCGGGATCAGGTAGGCCGCTTCCGCCGTGGCCGATATGTTCGACTCCGCCTTGGTGGCGTAGAACGGCAGCTTGTCCACCAGGTCCGTCAACCACCGCGAGCGGGTCTGCCAGGAACCGTCCAGACCCACGATGGTGTTGGAGATCGGCTCATCACCCACGTTCACCTTCTGGGTCAGCGGACGCTCGTATAGGTTCATGATGGTGCCACCGAAGACCAGGTCCTTGCTGATCTTGTAGTCGAAGCGCGCACCGGCCAGTGTCTTGGTCTGGATGCTGAACAGCGAGTTGCTTTCCAGGCTGATGTTCACCGGCGTGCCGCTCTCCAGGATGCCCTGGTTGAGGATGCGCACCCGGCCCAGGTTGTAGTCCACCGTGTAGTCCTGGTTCTCGATGAGGCGGACACCGCCTGCGGTGACCACCACACTACCCTGCGGAATGTTCACGCTGTTGAGCGCAATGACATCGCTGCTGGCGGACCGATAGCTCCCCTTCATTCGGAAGCGGTTCAGCTCTGGCTGGTTCTGTGCAGCCGTTTTCGTGCTGTCGTACAGCGGCCGGTAGGTGATCGCCCGGCGCACCTGTTCCGGCTGGATCGGGTTGTTGGGGTCGGGGCCGATGAGCTGCCTGTCCAGGTACTCGCCGAAGGGTTCCAGCACAGGGAAGAACACCCGTCCGTTCTGGGTCTGGATCGTACCCCCGAGGGTGGCGGCACCGTCCACGAAATCGAACCACCCATCCGGGTTCGGTGCGTTGTTCGGGTCCAACCGGTCCATCGCCAGCGCCTGCAACAGGGGGATCTGGTCGAGCGGTGCCCGCGGGATGTAGTTGATGTCGACCCCGGTGGTGGGGTTGTTGTAGATCAGGTCGAGGCGGAAGTTCTCGCGGTTCACCTGGAAGGCCCCCAGGGAATAGATGTTCTTCATCATGAGGTCCCACATCGGCAGACGCGGATCCGTGATGGTGGCCTTCAGCAGCTTCAGCATCAGCGCGTCAGGAGGGCTCACACCATCGGTGGAGAATTCACCCACTTGGAAGGTCTGGCCCTGGAAGGTGTACTGGAACGCCACCGCCAGCACCTCGTCGTTGTTGAGGGACTGGTTGAGCGAGATGAAGCCGAGGCGCTCGTTCATCGTGTACTCGTTGGGCAGCAGCAGGCGCGCGTTCTCGAGCCGCTCGAAATGGCGGGCATCCCGCAAGCCGAGCACCTGCAATGCCCCGGTGGCCTGGAAGAAGCTGCGGATGGCCGCGTTGCTGCTCACGAGCTGGTAAATGGTGTTGGCTCCGTTGGCCGCCTGGTCACCCGGACCATCCTGCACAAGACCGGGCGGCAGATCACTGCTGAAGTGCCCTGCAGCGATCGCCGCCGCACTGCCGTCCTCCCCAAGGTCGGTGAAGGCCACGATGTTCCGGGTCTGCTGGAAGTCCTGGCGCATGTTCGTGACCCACACCTCCACACGTGTGATCTGCACACCACTGTTCACGGTGGGCAGGGTGCGCAGCGCGTTCTCATACTGGTTGCGGAAGTAGTGGCTCAGGAAGTAGTGCTTGTTGGCCTCGTATTCATCCGCCTTGATGTCGAACACCGTGGTCTGCGCCCCACCCTGGGTCTGCACATTGCGGCGCTGACCCTTCTCCTGGCTGAAGATGGCGGTGGCCGTCAACCTGCCGAAGCGCAGTTCGGTCTTCAGTCCGAAGAGGCTCTGGCTTCCCTGGATGAGCGTCCCTCGCAGGGGCAGGCTCACGTTGCCGGCCTCGATCTTCTGGATGATCTCATCCTCGTAGCCGGTGTAATCCAACTTCACCTGGTTCTCGAAGTCGAACGTCGCCTGGGTGTTGTAGTTGGTGTTGATCTTCAGCTTCTCCCCGATGCTGCCCATCAGGTTGAGCTGGATGCGCTGGTCGAAGTTGAACGTGGTGATGCGCCGCTGGTCGATGGGGATGCGCGGGTTGTCGGTCCGGCTCACGTTCACCCCGAAGATCACCTCGGCCGAACCGCGCGGCTTGATGTCGATGGTGTTGCCTCCGAAGATCCGATCGAACGCCTCGCCCCGCACCTTGATCTGCGGAATGAGCCCCTTCTGAGCGCTTTCGCTGTCCTGCTCCACGCGGTCCAGCCAGTAGTTGTCCATGGAGCGCTCCATGTCGTACTGCAGGTACTCCTCCAGCGAAAGGCTCATCGGGGGGCGGTAGTCGAACGCACCTCCCACTGAACTGCGCAGCACGTACTGCCCGGTCACGGGATCATAGATGACGTCGTTCTCGATGTTCTCGGGATCACCCAGGTCGATGCGCCCGCCGCCCTGTTCGCCGGGCGTGACCGGATCGGTGATCGGCCACACGAGGTCCACCTCGGGAGAGTCGACCTGCAGGATCAACCCTTCCCAAGCCAGCACCTCTCCACCCACCAGCAGCAGCAACAGCACGAGGAACCACCGGCCATGGCCGGCGATGCATCGAACTAGTTCACTGATCCTGACGCTCATCGTTCCGTTCTGTTCACAGGTTCTTGAGCGCCATCTTGATCAGGGACTCCACACCGGCATCCGCTGAGTTCGGCTCGCTTAACACTGCGGCCAGCGCCCGTTCCGCCTTCACACGGTCGAGACCCAGCGACAACAGTGCCGATAACGCCTCGGCCTTCACCGTATTGCCCACCGGCACCGGCGCTGCACCGGTCGGCATCGGCCCGGCGGCCAGTTTGCCCCGCAGCTCGGCCACGATACGCTGCGCCAATTTGGGGCCGATGCCCTTCACGGACCTGAGCACCTCCTCCTGCCCGGTGAGCACTGCAGTGTGGACGTCAGCCGCACTGCGCGCACCAAGAATGGCCATTCCAATGGTCGCCGATACGCCCTGCACCTCGATCAGGCGGCGGAACAACTGTCGCTCATCGGGATGCTTGAAGCCGTAAAGGCGATGGTCGCTCGATCCGCTGCGCACATCCACCGTCACGGCATAGTGTACATGGACCCGCACTTTCCCCGTCACAGGCAGCTCTGCCAACGTGCGGGGACCTACGTTCACAAGATAGCCCACGCCTCCACAGTCCAACACCACATGGTCCTGGCCGCGCTCCAATAACTCCCCGTTCAGGCTGTCGATCATCCTGTCCCTCCGCTGCTTTCCGTACGTCGATGAAGGGGGTATCGTGCGCTTATCGGCCGGTCCTTTTGTTCGCGAAGGGCACGAAAATAAGGGAATGGTCGGATCGGCAAGCACGCCTCCGGCCCGGTCCGTCACAGCTGCTTACCTTCGGACACATGCAACGCCCCCGCATCGTCTTTCTTTCCGGGGCCGGCGTGAGCGCAGAAAGCGGTATTCGCACCTTCCGGGCGTCCGACGGACTGTGGGAGGAGCACCGCATCGAGGAGGTGGCGACCCCCGAGGGCTGGGAGCGGGACCCTGAGCTGGTGCTGCGCTTCTACAACGCGCGGCGCGCACAGCTGGGAACGGTGGAGCCCAATGCCGCCCATCGCAGCATCGCGGCCTTGGAGCAGCATTTCGAGGTCGATGTGGTCACACAGAACGTGGACGACCTGCATGAGCGGGCCGGAAGCAGCCGCGTGTTGCATCTGCACGGCGAATTGCGCAAGGTCCGCAGCACCCGGGACCCATCGATCGTGCTGCCATGGACGGGCGACCTGCAAGTAGGCGACCGCTGTCCGCTGGGATCCCAACTACGTCCACACATCGTGTGGTTCGGGGAGGATGTGCCGTTGCTTCCCAAGGCTGCGGCGATCGTGCGCGCCGCCGATGTCCTCATCGTGGTGGGCACATCCCTGCAGGTCTACCCCGCCGCCGGGCTGGTGCATGCCATGGGGGCGCAAGCCGCGCTCTATGCGGTGGACCCGTCGCCCTTGGACCTGCCCGCGCGCACCATCGCCCACATCAAGGAAAAAGCCAGCATCGGCATCCCGATGCTGGCCTCCCACTTGATCGAACGGTTCAGCGTCGGCTGACGACGAAGCGCTGCGTGGCCAACGTGGTGCCACCCTGCATCAGGCTGGCGAAATAGAGGCCCTCTGCAAGTGCGTCCGTGCCAAGGCGTGCATTGAGCTGGCCCGGCCGGACGGTCAACGTACGCAAACGCTCACCCAAGGCATTGAACACCACCAGGTCCAGCGCCTGGTCCACATTGCTCAGCTCCAGGGAGAACTGGATGTCACCACCCCGGCTGGGATTGGGGAACACGCCCAGCGTAGCAGCCGGCCGAAGCTCATCCACTCCCACATTGTCGATGGCCCGGAACTGGATGTCACACCAAACGGAATCCGTTGGTTGGGCTGTATCGAACCAGACATAGCGGTAGGTGCTGTTCCCCACCAGACCGAACGGCGAGTGATAAGCCTTGAAGTTCGTGACGGCAACCCCGGGCTCCAATTCCAAGGCGTGTTGGCCGAACGCGCTCCACACTGGCAACGAGCCGGCATCCTGAGGACCATAGCACACACCCCAGCAGAAATAGTTCTGCGTGTTGGGCTGCACATCCACCTCGTAGCGGCGCACGTTGATGACGCGCATGGGTCCACTGCTGAGCGTGGCGGTAACGCCCTTCTCGAACACGGACTCGTTGGCGTCACCGGTGAACACGACCAATTGGCCGTTCACAAGGTCTCCGTTGTAATCGCGCAACTCGATAGGTGCCTGGGCCTGCGCGCACAGCGCACCGAAGATGAGGGGAAGGAAAGCGTAGCGTTTCGTCATGGTTCCGGGCGCAGACTGATTGTCCAGCGGCACCGAACAAAGATAGTGCGGCCGTAAGGTCGTGTGCAAGGTGGCACACCCTCCTGGCCGGAAGTAGGATCCCAAGGTGAACCTGACAAACTCCCCCATTCGTTAAGCCACGCGACTACATTTGACCAAGGCCAAGGTCGAACCGTTCGATGCAGGCCGCTGACCCTAACCCAAGTATACATGAAGAAGTCCTTACTCTCGTTGGCTGCCTTCGGCATGATCGCCGTTCAGGCCACCGCCCAATGCCCGGCAGGCGAAACCGAAGTAACGATCCAGATCAATCTGGACCGCTATGGCACTGAGACCACCTGGGAAGTGACCGGCCCTGGGGGTTCGCCCGTATTTGCGAGCGGCGGTCCATACACCGATGCGACCAGCAACGGTGTTCGTCCGCAGACGCCCGTGAACATCTGTGTGCCGAACAACACGCAGATCATTTTCACGGTCGACGACGCCTATGGTGATGGCATGTGCTGCGCTTACGGTGCGGGCGGATACCAGATCCTGGTGGCCGGCAACGAAGTGGCAAGCGGTGGTTCGTTCACCACCTCCCAAAGCTCCTCGGTGTTCATCGGCTCCGACCTTGGCCTTGGTGCCCTTGGTCTGGAATCCGTTGTTGCACAAGGCAACGTCACCATCAGTGGCACGGTGTTGAACACCGGCATCGTTCCGGTGACCGGCTTCACCCTGAGCTATGCGGTGGATGGCGGCACGCCTGTGAGCACCGATATCAGCGCCACGCTGCAGCCCGGAGATGAATACACCTACAACCACCCCACCCCGTGGAACGCCACTGTGGGCAGCCATACGCTGGACATCACCATCAGCGGCATGACCAGCGACGGTGTAGCCGCCAACAACAGCTACTCCGGAACCATCGGCGTGGCCAGCCAGAGCGTGGACCGCATCACCATCATCGAGCAGTTCACCAGCTCCACATGCCCGCCCTGCGCCAGCCTGAACGTGACCTTCGGCCCGACCCTCACCGGCCTGAACACCAATGACATGGGCAGCAATGTATCGGCCATCAAGTACCACATGAACTGGCCCAGCCCCGGGAACGACCCCAGCTACAACCCGGATGGCAACACCCGCAAGAACTATTATGGTGTAACTGGCATCCCCGATCTCTTCATCGATGGCAAGCCGATGACGGCAACGTCCGCCGCCTACATCCAGCAGCAGGCCGCCCGTGATGCATTCCTGGACCTGGGCCTGAGCTACACACTGAACGGCAACCAGATCAATGTCACCGCGAACGTGACCCCCTTCGCAGCCTTCAGTGGCACGCACAAGCTGCATGTGGGCATCGTTGAGAACAGCTATGCCTATGCCGCATCCACCACTTCGCAGGACGAGTTCCACTATGTGCAGCGCAAGATGATGCCGAACGGCAATGGCACCAACCTGGCTTCGCTGGCAGCCGATCAGACCCAGACCTTCAACCTGTCGCATACCATGGTGCTGGGCAACCCCGCCCAAGGCAATTACAACACCTGGGTGCAGGACTTGGAGAACCTCACCATCGTTGCCTTCGTCCAGAACGTGAGCACCAAGGCGATCCTGCAGGCCAACTTCCTGCCCGTTGTGCAGAACGTGGGCGTGGAAGAGAACCTGGCGGATCAGACCCTGCGTGTGTTCCCCAACCCCACCGAGGGCATCCTCAACGTTCAGTACGAGGCTCCCGCCTCCGGCCCGGCGCTGCTCGAAGTGTTCAACGTGCTCGGTGAGCGCGTGTTCCAAACGAGCCGTGCCATGGGCAGTGGCACCCAGCGCGAGGTGATCGACCTGAGCGCCCTCGGCAATGGCATCTATTTCGTGAACATCACCGCAGATGGCGTGCGCGCCAGCCGCAAGGTGACCCTCAACAAGTAAGCGCGGCTTTGGTCAGGAAATGAAAAGGTCGGCGATCCGGTACGATGTTCGCATCACCGGTCGCCGACCTTCCATTTCCAAAGAATCCCAGACCCATGAACAAACTCCTCCTCACCCTCCTTCCCGCATTCTTCTCCCTGGCCCTTGTCGCACAATCCAAGATGCCCTCCGTGGTGGTGCAGACCATGGACGGCAAGAAGGTGAACACCAGCACCTGGACCAACAATGGCAAGCCTACGATCGTGAACTTCTGGGCCACGTGGTGCGCCCCCTGCAAGCGGGAGCTGAACGCCATCGCCGAGAAGTACGATAGCTGGCAGAAGGAAACGGGGGTGAAGCTCATCGCCGTATCCATCGATGATGCGCGCAGCATGGCCCGAGTGGCACCCTATGTGAACGGGCAGGACTGGGACTACGATGTGGTGCTGGACCCCAACGGCGACCTGAAGCGCGCCTTGAACGTGAACAACGTGCCACACACCTTCCTGCTGAACGGCAAGGGGGAGATCGTCTGGCAGCATAACAATTATGAACCAGGCGACGAGAATGAGCTTTACCAGCAGGTGAAGGAGCTCGTCGGCAAGAAGTGACCCTCCCCGCATGCTGTTCCCACCGGACGCCAGGCATGGCCTGTTGCTGCTATCCCTTTCGCTGACAAGCCTGCCGCTGCTCGCCCAGGATGGTGGCCAGGTGCACGGCAACTTCAGCACCGATATCCAGTATTACAACGAGGACTCCGCCATCGGCGCGGTGGTGTTGCCCCAGAAGATGGGGGCCAACGCCTGGGGGAACCTCATCTACACCAACGGCCCCTTTGAGGCCGGAGTGCGCTTCGAAAGCTACACACCACCCCTGGCGGGTTATCCAGCAGGCCTCCCCTACTCAGGTAGCGGCATCGGGTACCGCTATGCCCGCTACACCCTGAACGATCTGGAGGTCACTGTGGGCAACTTCTTCGAGCAGTTCGGTCAGGGCATGATCTTCAGGAGCTATGAGGAACGCTACCTCGGCGTGGACAACGCCATGGACGGCATCCGCGTGAAATACCGCCCCGTACCCGGGATCAACCTCAAGGGATTCGTCGGCCAGCAACGGCTCAATTTCGCCAACGAGGCGGTGAAGGGCCCCGGCACCGTGCGTGGCTTCGATGCGGAGATCAGCCTGAGCGAGTTCTTCGACAGCACATGGACCAGTGCGAACAACCTCATCCTGGGCGGCAGCTTCGTGAGCAAGTACCAGGAGGACCGTGACCCGCTGCTGGAACTGCCCGAGAACGTGGGCGCCTATGCCCTGCGCGCCAACTTCACCACCCCGAAGTGGAACCTGTACGCGGAATATGCCTACAAGATCAATGACCCCAACAACAAGAACGGGTTCATTTACAAGGACGGCCAGGGCCTGCTGGTGAACGCCACCTACTCGGTGAAGGGCTTCGGCTTGTCCATGGGCGCCCATTCGTTCGACAATATGTTCTACCAGAGCGACCGCAGCGCAGCCACGCCGTTCGATCTGAACATCAATTTCCTGCCCCCACTGGCCAAGCAACACACCTACAACCTGCCCGCCACCCTGTACCCCTACGCCACCCAGCCCAACAGTGAATGGGCCGCGCAGGGGGAGCTGTTCTACAAGTGGAGGAAAGGCACCAAGCTGGGCGGCAAGTATGGTACCAAGATCGCGCTCAACGCTTCGGTGGCCTACAGCCAGGACACCACACGCCTGGGTGCTGTTGATGACACTACGTCCAGGAGGGGCTATACCAGCCGCTTCTTCACGCCGGGTGACCGGCGCTACTTCCAGGACATCAACGTGGAGCTGCGCAAGAAAGTGAGCGAGCACTGGGAGCTGGCGCTCACCTACCTCAATGTTGCCTATGACATTGACATCATCCAGGGCAAGCCCGGCCAGCCCGTGATCTACGCCGACATGGTGATCCTTGAAGGACTGCACAGCTTCAGCGACCGGACCTCCCTACGCTTCGAATTGCAACATCTGAGCACCAAGCAGGACCAGGGCAACTGGGCCACCGCCCTGGCCGAACTCACCTTCAGCCCCCACTGGTTCATCGCCGCCATGGACCAGTACAATTACATCGGCAGTCCCGACCTGGAGGCCAAGGGCCAGGAACCCCTGCACTACCCCATCGGTTCGGTGGGGTACATCCGCGGCGGTAATCGATTCCAAATGAACTATGGCCGACAGCGGGCAGGCATTTTCTGTGTGGGCGGCGTATGTCGTCAGGTGCCCGCTGCCAACGGCCTTACCTTGTCCATCACCAGTACCTTCTGAGCCATGCGTTATCCTGCCCTGCTCCTGCTCGCCTTCACCCTGGGCCTGGCGGCATGTGACTATGTGGAAGACCCCACTCCACCCGCCGGTCCTGGTGGCGGCGGCGGTGGCGGCACCGATGTGGTCACCCGCAAGGTGCTCCTGGAGGACATCACGGGCCACCGATGCAACAACTGCCCCAGGGCAGCCCGCATCGCACAGGCATTGAAGGACGATCTCTATGGTGATGACCTGATCCTTGTTGGGGTGCATGCCGGCAGCTTCGCGCCACCCTACCCCCCCATTGGGGACGGACGGTACGATACGGACCATCGCACGCCGGCGGGTACCACCTACCAACAGACCTACCAGGTGACCTTCTTCCCTGCAGGATTGGTGAGCCGCAAGCCCTATGAGAGCAGCATCATCGTCTCTGAGGGTAGCTGGGGCTCGGCGGTGGAAGCCATCATCGGAGAGCCATCCGCCTTCGACCTCCGGATCGATACCATCGTGGTCGAGGGTGGCACGGTGAGCACTTCCGTGACCCTGCACTTTACGGAAGACGTTACCGGCGACCACAATCTGGTCGTCTATCTCACCGAGGATGCCGTGGTCGACTGGCAGTTGGATGCCGAGGCAACCCCGCCTGACGTGCCGGACTACCCTCACCCTCACATGCTGCGCACGAACCTGAACGGTACATGGGGGCAGCCCGTGGTGACCGGCTCTGCTGCGGCCGGCACATCCATCACCGTGGAGATCCAGGATGTGGCCCTGAACCCTGCTTGGAATACGACCAAATGCGCCCTGGTCGCATGGGTGTACAATACCGCCACCGACGAGGTGATGCAGGCAGAGGAGCGGAAGTTCCAACCCTGAGCCGGGTGACCGGCGCAAGCCAGGGGATGGCGGAACACGGGGCCCGGTTCTCTTCCGGCCGTTGTTAAGGATCTTTGGGTGGCCTGCCACCGTACCGCCACTTTCTGGTAGTACCTTCACGCCTCACCAAAGTCTTTGCGTGATGATGGAAACGGGAAAGAAGATGATGGAGTTCAGCAAGGAGGTGCTGCAGAAAGTGAGCTTCGACAAGCTGCTTTTCAGGAAAGAGCTCATCAAGGCACGCAAGTGGGTCGGCCAACGGGATCAATTGGTGCTGAAGGCATGGTGCCTGGCCACTTTCGGACACATGTACAAGGACGTGATCCTGGAGGTGTTCCAGACCACGGTGCGCAGTTAAAGGTCCTCACTTAACGGTCCGTTCTCCGCAGGAAGTCGAGGTTGCGGCGCAGGCCTGCATACTTGGCGCGCTTAACGGCACTGCCTTCGAACAGGTGGTCGAAGATCACCTCCGTCATACCGTGCCATTCCTCGGCCGTTAGGCCCATGACCTCCGCCTTGGGCGTGAACTCGGGCTCGGCGTGCGGCGTGGCGAAGCGGTTCCACGGACACACCTGCTGGCAGATGTCGCAGCCGAAGGCCCAGCCGGCCATTTTCCCGGCGAACTCCTCCGGAATGGCGCCCTTCAGTTCGATGGTGAGGTGGCTGATGCAGCGGCTGCCGTCCACGCCGTACGGAGTGATGGCATTGGTGGGACATGCATCGATGCATCGCCGGCAGGTGCCACAATGGTCGGTGGCGGGCGCATCTGGCTCCAGGTCCAGGTCGGTGATGAGCTCGCAGAGGAAGAAGAGGGAACCCGCGCCCTGCCGGATCACATTGGTGTGTTTCCCCCGCCAGCCGATGCCCGCGCGTTCGGCCCAGGCTTTCTCCAGCACCGGCGCACTGTCCACGAAGGCGCGCATGTCCACGGCACCGAACTGTTCCCCGATGAAGGCGATCAGTGGCTTCAGCCGCTTCTTCACCACCTTGTGGTAGTCGCGGCCATAGGCGTACGTGCTCAGCTTCGGGGCTTCCGGGTCCTGCTGTTGGAGCGGCGTGAAATAGTTGTAGGCCAGGCTGATCACGCTCTTCGCACCAGGTACCAGCTTGGTGGGATCGAGCCGCAGGTCGAAGTTGCGCTCCATGTAGCCCATGGTGCCGTGCTTCCCCTGTCGGAGCCACTGTTCAAGGCGTGGTGCCTCATCCTCCAGAAAGCCTGCCCGGGCCACCCCACAGGCCAGGAAACCCAACTCGTGGGCCTTGGCCTTGATGAGGGCCGCGCGTTGCCGGGGGTCGGACATGGCGGGAAGTTAGGGGGGTGTGATGCCATCCTCCTGTTGGCATCGCTTTGCAGTCCTATTCGAACAAGCTGCCCGGCTTCACGCTCTGCACGCGGCCCAGGTGGCGGTAGGCACGTTCGGTGGCCAGGCGCCCGCGCGGCGTGCGTTGCAAATAGCCCTCCATGATGAGGAAGGGCTCGTACACCTCCTCGATGGTGCCCGCCTCCTCGCCCACCGAGGTGGCTACCGTGGTAAGTCCAACGGGTCCACCACCGAACTTGTCAATGATGGCCCCCAGGATCCGGTTGTCCATTTCATCGAGGCCATGTGCGTCGACATTGAGCGCTTTCAGCGCATGCTGCGCAATGCCGAGCTCGATGGTGCCATCGCCCTGGATCTGGGCGAAGTCGCGCACACGGCGCAGCAGCGCGTTGGCGATGCGCGGGGTACCGCGGCTGCGACGCGCGATCTCATCGGCCGCCTCGTCGATGATGGGCACGTTCAACAGGCCCGCACTGCGCTTGATGATGCCCTTCAGGGTGGTGGCATCGTAGTAATCCAAGCGGCTATTGATACCGAAGCGCGCACGCAACGGCGCCGTAAGCAGGCCACTGCGCGTGGTGGCGCCCACCAGGGTGAAGGGGTTCAGCGCGATCTGCACGGTGCGCGCGTTGGGACCTGCATCGATCACCAGGTCGATGCGGTAGTCCTCCATGGCGCTGTACAGGTACTCCTCGATCACCGGGGTGAGGCGGTGGATCTCATCGATGAAGAGCACATCGTGCGGCTCCAGGTTGGTCAGCAGACCGGCCAGGTCGGCGGGCTTGTCCAGCACGGGCCCGCTGGTGATGCGGATGCCCACGCCCATCTCGGCGGCGATGATGTTGGCGAGGGTGGTCTTGCCCAGGCCCGGTGGTCCGTGCAGCAGCACGTGGTCCAATGCTTCACCCCGTTGACGGGCGGCCTGTACGAATATCTTCAGGTTGTCCGTGACCGTCCTCTGGCCCGCGAACTCACCGAACTGACGCGGTCGCAACACCTGCTCCAGCTCCTTGTCGGAAGCGCTGCGCTGCTCCCTTCTTACGTCGAATCCGTCGGCCATGGCGTGTGCCCCAAAGGTAACGCCGCTCAGGTGTCCGGTCCTTCGCCCCGCAGATCGCGCAGGATCTCGCCCAGGAAGACCCGCACACCGAGGGTGTAGATCGGCGCTGTGATGCGCTCATCGAGGCTGGAACGTGTGTTGAAGGCGATGCGGAAGCCCCAGCCCGCCGCGAGGCCCAGGTGGCGTACTGGGCGGAATTGCACGGTCATCGCCGGTTCATAGAGTATCACGCCGCTCTGGTCCAGCACCCTTCGTCGACCGTCCTCATCACGGTAATTGAGGCTTCCGCGTCCGATGCCGATCTGCACCGGGATGCGCACTTCCCACGGTCCACGCTGGTGGAAGGCGTAATCCACGTAGATGTTCGCGTAGCCAAGGCGCAGCCACGTGGGACGCAACCCCAGACCGGGCACCTCACGTTCCTGCTCCACGTCGGTGAACAGGAAGCTGTAGCCGATGCCGTACTGGAAGCGACGCGCATGCTCCAGGCCCAGCTTGCCACCCCACATGCTCACGCGGCTGTTGCTCACAAAGGACCCGCGCATGTCCAGTCGCGCCACCACCCGCGGATCCTCACGCAGGAACAGGCGGATGCTATCGAGCAACTGCGCACGTACCGACGCACCAGCAAGGAACAGGAGCAGGCAGAACAGCAGGCGCATGAACGACGAATGTCCGCCCCAAAGGTGCGGACATTCGCTGCGGTCGATGGAGGTCGGGATCAATGCTCTTCCTCGTCGTGATCGAGGGGCGTGATCTGGCTCACCCAGTCCTCGGCTTTGCCGGGCTTGCTGTAGTCATAGGGCCAGCGGTGCACAACGGGAAGCGGACCAGGCCAGTTGCCGTGGATGTGCTCCACCGGCGTGGTCCACTCCAGGGTGTTGCTCTTCCACGGGTTCTGCACGGCCTTGGGACCCCGCTTGATGCTGTAGAAGAAGTTGTAGGTGAAGATGATCTGGGCCAATGCGCCGATGATGGCGAAGACCGTGATCAGCACATTGAGGTCCACCACGCCATCGAACATGGGGAACTCCGAGTAACTGTAGTAGCGGCGGGGAGCACCGGCCAGGCCCACGAAGTGCATGGGGAAGAACACACCGAAGGCCGACACGAAGGTGAGCCAGAAGTGGGCGTAACCCAGCTTGGTGTTCATCATTCGGCCGTACATCTTGGGGAACCAGTGGTAGACCCCTGCGAACATGCCGAAGATGGCGCTCATGCCCATCACGATGTGGAAGTGGGCCACCACGAAGTAGGTGTCGTGCACATTGATGTCCAGTGCGCTATCTGCCAGGATGATGCCCGTGAGACCACCGGCGATGAAGGTGGCCACCAGACCCACGCTGAAGAGCATGGCCGGCGTGAAGATGATGTTACCGCGCCAGAGCGTGGTGATGTAGTTGAACACCTTCACCGCGCTGGGAATGGCGATCAACAAGGTGGTCGCCACGAACACACTGCCCAGGAAGGGGTTCATGCCGGTGACGAACATGTGGTGACCCCACACGATGAAGCTCAGGAAGCCGATCGCGAGGATGGACCCGATCATGGCACGGTAGCCGAAGATGGGCTTCCGCGCATTGGTGGAAATGATCTCCGAGGTGATGCCCAGCGCAGGCAGCAGCACGATGTACACCTCCGGGTGCCCCAGGAACCAGAACAGGTGCTGGTACAGTACGGGGCTGCCACCCACATGGTCCAATGCTTCACCTGCCACGTGGATCTCGCTGAGGTAGAAGCTGGTGCCCATGGTGCGGTCCATGAGGAGCAATAGTGCGGCGCTCAACAGCACCGGGAAGCTGAGGATGCCAAGCACGGCAGTGACGAGGAAGGCCCACACCGTCAGAGGCATGCGGGTCATCTTCATGCCCTTGGTGCGCAGGTTGAGGATGGTGGCCACGTAATTGAGGCCGCCCATCAGCGAACTGGCGATGAACAGTGTCATGCTCACCAGCCACAGCGTCATGCCCGCACCGGAGCCAGGGATCGTCTGCGGCAGTGCACTGAGGGGCGGGTAAACGGTCCAACCGGAGGAGGCAGGACCACCTTCCACGAACAACGAAGCGAGCATGATCACGCTGCTCAGGAAGAAGAACCAGTAGCTGAGCATGTTGATGAATCCCGAGGCCATGTCGCGGGCACCGATCTGCAGGGGTATCAGCAGGTTGCTGAAGGTGCCCGACAGACCACCGGTGAGCACGAAGAACACCATGATGGTGCCGTGTATGGTGACCAGGGCCAGGTACATGTTGGGATCCAGCACGCCGCCGGGGGCCCACTTGTCGCCCAGGAAGAAATTGGTGAAGGCGAATCCTTCGCCCGGCCAGGCCAGCTGAAGGCGGAACAGGATGGACATGATCACCGCCACCCAGGCCATGAAGATCGCAGAGACCAGGAATTGCTTCCCGATCATCTTGTGGTCCTGCGTGAAGATGTACTTCGAGATGAAGCTCTCCTCGTGGTGATGCGCGTGGTGCGCGTGTCCTTCGGTATGTGCGGTGGTGGCACCCATGGTCAACTTATCCTAAAGGGTTCAGTTCGGTACGACGGACGCTTGTGCTGTGGCGGTGACGGCCGCAGCGCTGCTGTCAGCTGTGGCAGGCGCGGAAGGTGCGGGCGTTGCCGCCGTGGCAGGCGCTTGGAAAGGCTTCTTCATCTGCTCGACCATCCATGCGTCGAAATCCGTCGCGTTCGTCACCGTGAGCGGCATCTGCATGTTGTAGTGGCTCGCACCACAGATCTTGTTGCACAGCAGGATGAAGTCGAACGACTCATCGTTCATCACATGCGTGCGCATGCTGTCGGTGGTGATCGTGGGAACCATCTTCATGGTGGTGGTGATCCCCGGAACAGCGTTCATCTGGCTGCGGAGATGCGGGATGTAGGCACTGTGGATCACGTCACGGCTGCGGATCAGGATCTTGGCCTCCTTCCGCACAGGCAGGTGGAACTCCTTGGTGACGATGTCATCGGCACCGTGCAGGTACTGGCTTGCCTCACCCTTCTCCTTGATGTCGAGCTCCATCACCGTCCGCAGGTTGATGATGCGGGATTGTGTGCGGCGCAAACGCTCGACCTGTTCCGTCATCTCATCGCGCTTACCATCAGCCATGATGGTATTGGCCAGCAGGCTGTCGATCTCGGCGATCTGCGCGTCCAGCTCGCCCATGCGCTGTTCGATGCTTTCATTGGTGACGATACCCAGGGGGTTCGTGCCATTGATCAGGCGGAAATCCGTGGCACCCAGGATACCGTCGGCACCCGGGTAGCGGGCGGTCCAATCGAACTGCTTGGCATAGAGCTCCACCTGCACGGCATCGGGCCCGGCCGGGGAAGTGATCTTGTTCCAGCTGTTCAGACCCATGATGATGATGACGGCGAGCACGGCGGCGGGGATCACCGTCCAGATGAGCTCCAGCCGGTTGTTGTGCGGCTGCCAATAGGCCCTGCGCTCCTTGCTGTGGATGTACTTGCCGGCGAACACGAACAGCAGCACATTGGTCAGCACAAAGGCGATGATCAGGATGACCCAGTTGAAGTCAAGCAGCTTGTCGGTCTCCACACCATGTTCACTGGCGGCCACAGGGAGCATCTTGTCACCGTATTCCACGACCAACCAGGCGAAGAAGGCGAAATAGACCACGAGGAAGACCCACATGAGCCTGCCGTTCATGCGGTTGTCGGCCGGCGAGATGTCCTCCTCCCGCTTGTTGCGCAGGCGCGCGGTGAGCTCATAGACCCGGGCCAGCTGGGCGATGGCCACCGCCCCAAGGACCACAACGAGCAGGATCAACAACTTCATCATCGTTCGCTCTATCTATCAACCCCTGAACGGGGATGTTGTTCTGGAAAAGTGCGTGTCAGATCTGGTGATGGACGCTTTCGTCCAGGTAAGGGTGGTTCACGGGTGTCAGGGGTGCCTTGGTGAGCGCCTTGAGCACCGTGTGGATGAACACACCCAGGAAGAGCAGGAACATGCCGACCTCCAGGAGGCCCACGCCATGGAAATGATGACCCAGCGCGCCCGGCATCACCACCAAGATCATGTCCAGCCAGTGACCGATGAAGATCACCGCACCCACGCCGATGAGGAAGCGCGGGTTGCGCTTGGCGTCGCGGCTCATCAGCAGCACCATGGGAACGGCGAAATTGATGAAGAAGGTACCCCATAACAGGGCCGGATGATGGTCGATGCGGGACTGGAAGTAGGTGACCTCCTCCGGTATGTTGCTGTACCAGATCAACATGAACTGGCTGAAGTAAAGGTAGCTCCAAAGGAAGCTCGTGGCGAACACCCACTTGCCCATGTCGTGGATGTGGCTGTTGTTCACCTGTGGGAGGTAGCCCTTGCGCTTCAGGTACAGCGCCAGGATCACCGCGGTGACCATCGCGCTCACCCACATGCCACTGAACACGTACCAGCCGAACAGGGTGCTGAACCAATGGGTGTCAATGCTCATGAGCCAGTCCCACGCCAGGGTGCTGCTGAACACGGCGAAGAACACCAGGAAGAGTGCGCTGCGGCGGTAGTTGAGCAGCATGCGCTTCACGAGGCTGTCGCCGGTCTCCTTGTCCATCATCAGGCTCTGCTGGCGGAACCAACGGGCGAAGAAGATGAACACGCCCAGGTAGAGCAGGCTGCGGACCCAGAAGAACGGCTGGTTGAGGAAGGCCTTCTTGCCGGCAATGATGCCATCGAAATTGGGATTGGCCACGGCGCCTTCCACCACTTCATCCACGTACTTGGCCGACTCGCCTTCACCCACCATGTAGGGGTGATACAGGCTGCTGTCCATCCAATGGTACAGGTGGTGGATGTGCAGACTGCCTGCGGCGAGCACCACCACCATCACCACCGCACCGATGGGGATGAAGGACATGATGCCTTCGTAGATGCGCTTCACCAGCACGGTCCAAGCGGTCTCCGTGGCGTTCTGCAGGGCAAAGAAGAAGAGCGCGCCCAGGGAGATGCCCAGGTAGAAGAAGCCGTTGACGAGCAGGCTGGCCCAGGTACGCTGATGGTGGTCGGTATGGTCGCCCAGGATGCCCACCACCGTGGCCACCGCACCCAGTGCGATGAGCGCCATGATCAATTTGGGGGCCCGTTTGCTGAAGGAGAAGTTCATCGCTGCTGTTCCGTTAGCGTGCTGGGGTTCAACGTGCTGCCGTGGCGGTGCTGTCCACCGGGGTGGTTGCAGCGGCGCCCGGCATCTGACCACCGTTCTGCAGGTATTTCACGTAATGGGTCACCAGCCAGCGCTCCTCCTTGTTGAGTTGCGAGGCGTGACTGCCCATTGCGATGTTCTTGCCATAGACCAGGCTGTGGAAGATCTTGCCTTCGGACAGGTCCTTCAGCGGGCCGGTGTAGCTGGGGGGCGGCGGGTAGTTCCCGTTCTTCACCACGGGGCCATCACCTTCACCCTTCTCGCCATGACAATGATCGCAGAACTTGTCGTAGATCACCTTGCCCTGCTCGACGGTCGCCTCGGTCATCACGATCGGGCTCTTCAGGCTGATGCCGGCCGCCTCATAACCCTCGACCGTGTTGGGGAAGGCATAGGGCATGTTGAAGGCCGCCTTTGCCGGGTCGTTGCTGAACGGCACCGTACCATCCACCGGCTTGCGGGCACTGGGACGTAGGCGCTGCTCACGGGCCAGGTCCTCGCTATAGTGGTAGGGGTCCTGCCCATAATCCACGTAGGCCTCCACCGCCGGGCTGCGGTACATGTCGGGCATGTATTCCACACCGGGGCTGTTGGGGTCGCCGCCGCAGGAGGCCATCAGGAGCGCCGTGGCCGCGAGGCCTGCGAGGACGGTTCCGGAAGTGTGCATGTACTGGCTCATGATCAATAGTGGCGCTCGTTGATCTCGAACACCGGGGTGGTGCGGAGCAGACCGTTGATGGACTCCACGCTGTGGCCGTGGTTGTCACCGGTGCGCACCTCCATGATGAACTTGTCGTCCGTGCTGCGCGGATCGGGGTTGCGGGCGGGCATGCCGGGCAGCGTCTTGTTGCGGATCAGGTAGGTGATGGCCATCCCATGCGCCGCGCACAGCACCGTGAACTCGAAGGTCACCGGGATGAAGGCCGGCAGGTTCTTGTAGAAGGCCTGGCTGGGCTTGCCGCCGATGTTCATCGGCCAGTCGAAGATGTTGAAGTACCAGATGCCCAGCAATGCCAGGCTCATGCCCATGAGGCCGAACATGAAGGCCACGATGGCCAGGCGGGTGCGCTTCACGCCGATGATGGGGTCGAGGCCATGCACCGGGAAGGGTGAATACACATCCTTCACCTGCACGCCGTTGGACACCAGCTTGCGCGCGCCTTCCTTCAGTTGTTCCGGGTCCTCGTAGACCGCGTAGATGACCGTATTAGCCATGTCGCTCAGTGGTGATCGTGTTTTGCGGCAGCCTCCTTCTTGTAGCTCTCACCGCTTATCTTCAGGATGGACTTCACCTCGTTCAGCGCCAGCACCGGGAAGTAGCGGGCGAAAAGCAGGTAGAGGGTGGAGAAGATGCCGATGGTGCCCAGGAACACGCCCACATCCACCCAGGTGGGGTGGAACATGCTCCAGGAGCTGGGCAGGTAGTCGCGGTGCAGGCTGGTGACGATGATCACGAAGCGCTCGAAC
>CAYZBO010000039.1:0-26870 GCA_964476665.1 uncultured Chryseobacterium sp.
TGAACCTGCCGCCCCGCTGGCAGCCACCCTACGCATGTACCCCAACCCGGCCAGTGCGTACGTGGTGTTCGAAGCGGATGGGGGTACGGTGCCGACCATGCTGCTCATCACCGATCTACAGGGCCGTACGGTCAGGAGCGTGCCTTGTCCCGCCGGTGCCCTGCGGATGGAGGTTCCTTTGCTGGGCCTCACGGCGGGTCAGTACATTGCGCAGATAACGGGTTTTTCGCCCCGCCTCCTCACCATCGCTCCATGAGGTCCCTGCTCTGCGCCATCCTGCTCCTCTGCGGGAGCGCCGAAGGGCTGGCACAGGTGCGCGTGCTGGATGCCACCAGCCTGCAAGCGGTGGAGGGCGTGGTGTTGCGTGGCGCGGCCGGCATACTCCGCATCAGTGATGCCCAGGGCCGCCTGGACGTGCAGCGGTCCACACCCGCTGACTCCGTGACGCTGGAGCATGTGGCCTACTGGCCGCTGCGGCTGCGCGTGGCCGATCTGCTCCAACAAGGCGTGGTGCTGTTGTTGCCGCGTAGCGTGGCGCTTCCGGAATTCGTTATCGCGGCCGATCGCTTCAAGGAACCACGGCGCGATGTGCTGGAACACCTGCACGTGATCGACAGCCGCACCCTCCAACGCATGGACCAACCCACCACGGGCGATGTGCTTCAACAGCAGGGGGCGGTGTTCCTACAAAAGAGCCAGTCCGGGGGTGGCAGCCCGGTGATCCGGGGCTTTGAGGCGAGCCGCGTGCTGCTGGTGGTGGACGGCGTACGCCTGAACAATGCCATCTACCGCAGTGGCCACCTGCAGGACATCATGACCGTGGATCCCAACGCCCTGGAACGTGTGGAGGTGATCAGCGGTCCGGCCTCGGTGGTCTACGGCAGTGATGCGCTGGGCGGGGTGGTCCACCTCTTCACCCGCCAGGCACCCTTCACCGACAGCGCCACGGTACATGGCGGGGCCTTCGTGCGCCTGGGTTCGGCGGCCCGCGAACGCACCGTACATGCCCACGCCAGCATCGGCAGGCCCCGCTTCAGCAGCCTTACCAGCATCACCGCGATGGACCTCGGCGACCTCCGCCAGGGTCGGCAACGCGCAGCCCGCTACGACAGCCTGGGCCTGCGCTTCTTCCGCGTGGAACGCCAGAACGGCACCGATGTGGTGGTGCCCAACGCCGAACCCCACATGCAACTGGGCACGGCCTATCGCCAGCTGGACGTGCTCCAGAAGCTGCGCTACCGCAGCGGCGATCGCACCGTACACCAGCTGAACCTGCAGCACAGCATCAGCAGCGACCTGCCCCGTTACGACCGCCTCTCGGAATACCGCGTGGATCCTGCGCTGGGCCTTGTGCCGGTACACGCCGATTGGTACTACGGGCCGCAGCGCCGCCTGCTCGCCGCCTACACGCTGGAGCTGGACCGCACAGCGTGGGCCGACCTGGCCCGCATCACGCCCAGCTTCCAGTACATCGAGCAGAGCCGCCACAACCGCAGCTGGGGCAGCCAGCGCCTGGGCCATCGCCACGAAGCGGTGGAGGTGTGGGGCATCAACGCCGATCTGGAGAAGCGCCTGGGCCGCCACGAGCTGCGCTACGGCCTGGAGGCCACCGCCAACAACGTGCGCTCCACCGCCTGGCGCGAGGACCTGGTCACCGGTGCGCGCAGCTACCTCAATACCCGCTACCCCAATGGCGGATCCACCATGCACAGCGCGGCGCTCTACTTCACCCACACCTACGAACGGCCGCGCTGGGTGCTGAGCGCCGGATCACGCTTCAACGCCGTGGGCCTGCGCGCCACCTTCGCCGATGCCAACGACCTGCAATTCCTCAACGGTACCGTGCAGCAGGCGCACAACGCGGTCAACTGGCGCCTCGGTGTGCTCCATCGCCCCGACAGCACCTGGCGCTTCTCCGCCCTGCTCAACTCCGGCTTCCGCGCTCCCAACGTGGACGACCTGGGCAAGGTGTTCGACAGTGCCCCCGGGCTGGTGGTGGTGCCCAATACGACCCTGGGCCCCGAACGCACGGTGAACGCCGAGATCGGTGTGGGACGCAGTGTGGCGGGCCGCTGGGCTGCCGAGGTACAGGCCTTCCATACGTGGTACACCGATGCCTTGGTGCAGCGCCCCTTCACGTGGAACGGCCGCGACACGCTGGTGTACGACGATGTGCCCAGCGCTGTCACTGCCCTGGTGAACGCCGGGCGCGGCTACATCACCGGTGCCAGCGCGCAGGCCCAGGTGCAGCTGGGCAGGCGGATGAGCGTGCGCGCAAGCATCACCCACACGGTCGGCCGCATCCGCGAGGCCGGCGGTACGGTGCCCCTGGACCATGTGCCGCCCACCTACGGCCGTATGGGCTGGGAGCTACGCATGCGCCGCGTGGAAGCCGAGGTCTTTGCGCTCTTCAACGGCTGGAAAACGACGTGCCGACTACAGCGCGAGCGGCGAGGATAACCTGCAGTACGCGCTGCCCGAAGGCATGCCCGCGTGGTGGACCCTCAATGTGCGCTCCAGCATTGCGCTGCACCCTGCGTGGCGGCTGCAGCTGGGCGTGGAGAACGTGCTGGACCGCTTCTACCGCGTGTTCGCATCGGGTGTCAGTGCGCCGGGCCGCAACGTGCAGGTGGCGCTCCATGTGCGCTTCTGATCGGGTGTGTTGCAGGCCGTAACCTTCGCGCTGCATGCGGCGTAGGAAGGGCACGAAGAACCTCGCAACGCCGTGAAGCACTTGTATCTGTTCCCGCTCTTTCTGGTCGCACTTACCCTGCCTTTCGGGGCACAGGCTCAGTCCGAAGAGCGCCAGTACCTGAGCGAGGTGTTGGCTTCCACCACGCGCAAGAACGCCGCCTTCTACCGCACGGTGGTGAGCGAGCAGGATGGGCTGGTGCTGGCGCGTACCTTCAGCATGGAGGGCACGCTCAAAGCCGAAGGCACCTTCACCGACAAGAGCCTGCAGGTGGAACATGGAGCCTTCACCTTCTACCATGCCAACGGCAAGGTGGAGAGCAAGGGCCAGTACGTCATGGGCCACAAGTCTGGCGTATGGTTGCGCTTCGATCAGTGGGGCCGTCCGCTGGCCGAGAAGGTCTACGATCCCGAACCCTTGGTGAACATCGTCTATACCCGCGCCGAGACCATGCCCGCCTATCCGGGTGGCGACAAGGAGCTGGTGAAGGTGCTGCGCGAACGCACGCTACAGAACGGTGAGAAAGCGCCGCGCAACGTATCGGCCACCGTGCTGGTGGAGAAGAGCGGTGAGCTCAGCGAAGTGAAGGTGATCGATGGCCCCGATGCCGCGTTCGATGAGCGCCTGGCCGAGGCCATCCGTTCCACCGCCCCGTGGACACCGGGCGAAGAAAAGGGACAACCCGTGCGTGTGCGGGTGAAGCTCCCTGTACAGTTCTAGAACCCCACTACATACACCATAACGCAGCAGGCCCCCGAGCGATCGGGGGCCTGTTGTGCGTTGTGCGGTGTAGGGTCAGGCGTCCTTGCCGTGGCACTGCTTGTACTTCTTGCCGCTACCACAGGGGCACGGGTCGTTGCGGCCCGGTGCCTTGTCCACGCGCACGGGGGTGGCGGGGGGGCGCGGTGCGCCGGTGGGAGGCGGCATCGGTCCGCGGCCGGGGGCGGGCGCTCCGGCGGTGGGGCGTGGCGCGTTGGCGCTGCTGCCCGACGAGCTGTACTGCGGCACCTCCGTACGGCTGGTCTCCACGCGCTGCTGCGGGGGGCGTGGTGCGGGGGCCTGTTGCACCTGAGGCTGTGCGCTGGGCAGACCGGCCTTCGTCAGGAAGCCGACCACTTCACCGTTCATGCCATCGATCATGGCCTTGAACAGGTTGAAGCTCTCCAGCTTGTAGATCAGCAGCGGATCCTTCTGCTCGATGCTCGCGTTCTGCACGCTGCGGCGCAGTTCGTCCATCTCGCGCAGGTGCTCCTTCCACTCGTTGTCGATGATGGCCAGGGTGATGTACCGCTCGATGCTCGATGACAGCTCCAGGCCCTGGCTCTTGTAGCACTTCTCCAGGTTGGCCACCACCTGCATGGTCTTCAGTCCGTCGGTGATGGGCACCACGATGTTCTCGTACTGCTGGCCTTGGTTGAGGTACACATCGGTGATCACCGGCATGGCCTGGGCGGCGAGCGTGGCGTTGTGGCGCGCGTAGCTCTTCACGGCGGCTTCGTGTACGGCATCGGCCAGCTCGTCGCTCTTCATGCGCTTGAAGCCATCGGCATCCACCGGGCATTCGCACGAGAGGCGACGGAACACCTCCAGCTGGAAGCCCTCGAAATCGCCTGCTTCATGGTGCTCGTTCACCACGGCGGTGGCCACATCGTGGAACATGTTCAGCACGTCCAGCTTGAGGCGTTCGCCGAAGAGGGCGTTGTGGCGGCGCTTGTAGATCACCGTCCGCTGGCTGTTCATCACGTCATCGTACTCCAGCAGGCGCTTGCGGATGCCGAAATTGTTCTCCTCCACCTTCTTCTGGGCCCGCTCGATGCTGGCGGTGACCATGCTGTGCTGGATCACTTCGCCCTCCTTCAGGCCCAGGCGGTCCATCAGCTTGGCGATGCGTTCGCTGTTGAACAGACGCATCAGATCGTCCTCCAGGCTCACGTAGAACTGGCTGCTGCCGGGATCACCCTGACGGCCTGCGCGGCCGCGCAACTGACGGTCCACGCGACGGCTCTCGTGCTTCTCGGTGCCGATGATGGCCAGACCGCCCGCCTCCTTCACGCCGGGGCCCAGCTTGATGTCCGTACCACGGCCCGCCATGTTGGTGGCGATGGTCACGGTACCCGGAAGACCGGCGTTGGTCACGATCTCTGCTTCGCGCTGGTGCTGCTTGGCGTTCAATACCTGGTGCGGAATGTTGCGCAGCTTGAGCATCTTGCTCATCAGCTCGCTCACCTCCACGCTCGTGGTGCCCACCAGCACCGGACGGCCGGCTTCGCGCAAGGCCACGATCTCGTCGATCACCGCGTTGTACTTCTCGCGCTTGGTCTTGAAGACCATGTCCTCGGCATCCTTCCGCACCACCGGACGGTTGGTGGGGATCACCATCACGTCCAGCTTGTAGATGTCCCACAGTTCCTGCGCTTCGGTCTCGGCCGTACCGGTCATGCCCGCCAGCTTGTGGTACATGCGGAAGTAGTTCTGCAAGGTCACCGTGGCGTAGGTCTGCGTGGCGGCTTCCACCTTCACCTTCTCCTTGCTCTCGATGGCCTGGTGCAGTCCGTCGCTGTAGCGGCGCCCTTCCAGGATGCGGCCGGTCTGCTCGTCCACGATCTTCACCTTGCCGTCCATCACCACATACTCCACGTCCTTCTCGTAGAGGGCATAGGCGCGGATCAGCTGGTTCACGGTGTGGATGCGCTCGCTCTTCACGCCGAAGTCGCGGAGCAGTTCGTCCTTGCGGCGGGCCTTCTCTTCGGCCGCAGCACCGCTCTTCTCGATCTCCGCGATGGTAGCGCCCACATCAGGCATGATGAAGAAGCCGGTGTCGTTCACGTCGGCGCTGATCAGGTCCACGCCCTTCTCGGTGAGTTCGATGCCGTGCTGCTTCTCATCGATGGTGAAGTAGAGCTCCACGTCCACCTTGGGCATCTCGCGGCCCTGGTCCTGCAGGTAGTGGTTCTCGGTCTTCTGGAGCAGGGCGCGCGCACCGCTTTCGCTGAGGAACTTGATGAGGGCGCTGTTCTTCGGCAGGCCACGGTGGGCGCGCAGCAGGGCAAGACCGCCGCGTTCCAGTTGGTCCTTGGTGGCGCTGCCATCGGCCAGGCCTTTGAGCTGTTCCTTGGCTTCCGCGAGCAGGCGTGTCACCAACTGCTTCTGTGCCTGGTAAAGGCGCTCCACCCGCGGCTTGTACTCGTCGAACTGGTGGATGTCACCCTTCGGCGTGGGGCCGCTGATGATGAGCGGGGTGCGGGCATCGTCGATGAGCACCGAGTCCACCTCGTCCACGATGGCGAAGTGGTGCTTGCGCTGCACCAGTGCGCTCGGCGCGTGGGCCATGTTGTCGCGCAGGTAGTCGAAGCCGAACTCGTTGTTGGTGCCGTAGGTGATGTCGGCCAGGTAGGCCTTGCGCCGCTCTGGGCTGTTGGGCTGGTGCTTGTCGATGCAGTCCACCCGCAGCCCATGGAACTCGTGGATGGGGCCCATCCATTCGGCGTCGCGCTTGGCGAGGTAGTCGTTCACCGTCACCACGTGTACGCCGCGGCCCGCAAGGGCGTTGAGGAATACAGGCAGGGTGCTCACCAGGGTCTTGCCCTCACCGGTGCTCATCTCGGCGATCTTGCCTTTGTGCAGGGCGATGCCACCGATGAGCTGCACGTCGTAGTGGACCATGTCCCAGGTGATGGCGCCACCACCGGCGATCCAGCTGTTCTTCCACACGGCCTGGTCGCCTTCAATGCGGATGGCGTCGGGACGTTTCAGTGCCAATTCGCGGTCCAGCTCGGTGGCGCGGACGCGCAGTTCGCTGTTCTCCTTCAAGCGCCGCGCAGTATCCTTCACAATGGCGAAGGCTTCGGGCAGCACCTCCAGCAGCACGGCCTCCACCTTGCCCAGGGAGTCCTTCTGGATGCGGTCGATCTCTTCGTAGCGGGCCTCGCGCGCCAGGATGTCCATCTGCGCATCGGCCTCGATCTCGGCGCGCAGTTCGGCAACGCGCTTGTCATCTGCTTCGGTGGCGGCGGCGATGCGTGCCTTGAGGGCCTGGCTGCGGGCGCGCAGTTCATCGTGGGAGAGGCCCTGCAGCTTGGCGAATTCGGCGTTGGCGCGCTCCACCAGCGGCATCACCTCCTTGAGGTCGCGCTGGGCCTTGTCGCCGAATACGTTCTTGAGGGTCTTGGTCAGGAAACCGATCATGTGCCGGGGGAATGGGTGGGTGCAGGCTTCGACGCAGGCCGGTCAGCGCGCACCCCATGTGCATTGGAAGGATGGCAAATGTAGCCGGAACGGTCCTAGCATGTTCCGGGCCAACCTGCGCGGTGGTCGTGTGACCTGCCATTGCGGCAGTGGATGGATGCATTTGCACCCTGGTCCAGGTCCGTGCCACCGGTGCTGGCCGAAGGCGGTGGATGAACTGGTGTCAAAGACAAAGCCCCCCGCGGGTGGCGGAGGGCTCCAGTGGTCCGGGGGGGCGTTCAGTATTCGTCCTCGTTGAAGAAAAAGTCCTCCTTCGATGGGTAATCGGGCCAGATGTCCTCGATGCTCTCGAACACTTCCTCATCGTCCTCGATGGCTTGGAGGTTCTCCACCACTTCCAACGGGGCGCCCGTGCGCATGGCGAAGTCGATCAGTTCGTCCTTGGTCGCGGGCCAGGGTGCATCCTCCAGGTAGGAGGCGAGTTCGAGGGTCCAGTACATCGTAGGCCGTGTTAGGGTCCGTGAAATTGGCCGCAAATATAGCCGGATGACCTTCCCCGGGACAGCGACTTATCAACGGCCTGTGGATGAGCGCCTTCCCGCGTCCGGCGCGGACTTCAGCCACGTGGGCGCCACGGACGGTCCGCCACACCCCGTGCATGACCCTCGTGCCGCGCCACCACGAAGAACAGGTCGGAGAGGCGATTGAGGTAGCGGATCAGCACCTCGGGCACCGCTTCCTGACCGGCCAGCTCCACCACCCGGCGTTCGGCACGGCGGCATACCGTGCGGCAGATGTGCGCCTGCGAAATGGCCGGATGCCCGCCCGGCAGGATGAAGTTGCGCATCGGCTCCAGGTCGGCATCCATCTTGTCCATGGCCTCCTCCAATGCAGCGATGTCCGCGTCGGTGATGGTGGGCAGCTTGAAGCGCTCGGCCTCTTCCTCGCCACTGCACGCCAGGCGCGAACCGATGGTGAAGAGGTTGTATTGGACCGTGGCCATCAGTTCGCGATGGTCGCCGATGGAGAGGTCGGTGAACAGGCCCACGTGGCTGTTGAGCTCGTCCACCGTGCCGTAGCATTCGATGCGCAAGTGGTCCTTGCCAACGCGGGTGCCACCGAGCAGTCCGGTGCTGCCTTGGTCGCCGGTACGGGTGTAGATCTTCATGGCCGCAGGTTGTGGTCGGCTAAACTACACCCTGCCGCACCGATGGTTCAGTAGCGCAGGCGGAAATGCTCCTTGGCCTGCTCGCTGCGCAGGAACACCAGCCCCATGGAATAGAGGTCGATGGTGACCGTGACCCGGGGATGTGCCTTGATCGCGCTCCACGCCGCTTCCATGCCGCGGCTCCAATGGATGTCGTCCAGCACGAACACGGTGTCGTTGTGAGCGTGCTGCAGGCACAGCTCGAAGTATTCACGCGTGGGCGCTTCGGCATGGTGGCCATCGATGAACACGAGGTCCAGCGGTTCCATGCGGCGCAGCACCTCGGGCAGCTTGGAGCGGAAGCTGCCGAGGTGGGCGTGGATGTTGCTGCGTCCGAAACGCTCGAACTGGTGCTGCGCGATGCGGTAGGTCTGCGGGCAACCTTCGATGGTGTGTACCTCTCCATCTTCAGCACCTGCAGCGAGGTACAGGGTGGTGATCCCGAAGGATGTTCCCAGTTCCAGCACACTGCCGGCATCGAGGTAGCGGGCCAGGCGGAACAGCAGCTGGGCCTGCTTCGGTGGCTTGAGCGCAGTGCGGGCCATGTCAGCCACCCGCCGCAGGGACTGGTCATGAACGCGTGAACCGGCGCCCAGGTCGTTCACACGGATCGTCTGGTCGCTCTCCAACAGATCGGCGCGCGCCTGTTCCATCTCAGCATAGGCCGGAAGTACATCGCTTGGGCGAAGTACCTGCGCGATGAGGTCGTACACGAAGGGACTGTGTACCCCATGCCGGTTACGCGCCATCATCAGATGCCCCAGGTAGCTTCCCAATTGACGCAGGTGGTCGCTCATGCTCGTGGGCCAAAAATAGCGGACCCAACAGACCGGACCGTGCCTGCCAAGCGCTTGTGCTGGCACGCCTGATGTTCGTCAGTTAGCGGTGCAGGCCACCTCCTGAGCTTTGTCACGTGGATCCCGTTACGACCGAACGAACGCTCTGCTACCACTGCGGTGATACCTGCCGCGAGGAGCACTTGGTGCATGATGGCAGGGACTTCTGCTGCCAGGGCTGCAAGGCGGTGTACGGCCTGCTGCAGGAGAGTGGGCTGTGCGATTACTACGCCATCAGCGAGCAACCGGGGGTAAAGGAGAAGGCCGATGTGACCGAGTTGCGACCCGAGCTCTTCGACATTCCTGAAGTGCGCGACCGGCTCGTGGAATACAGCGAGGACGGCATCACGCGGGTGACCCTCAACATCCCGCAGATGCATTGCAGCAGCTGCATCTGGCTGTTGGAGAACCTGCAGCGCGTGGAACCGGCCATCATCCGCTCGCGGGTGCGCTTCTCCGAGAAGGAGCTCAGCATCACCTTCCGCGAAGAGGGCTTCGGCCTGCGTGCCCTGGTGGAACTGCTGCGCCGCATCGGCTATGCCCCCCTGCTGAACCGCCCGCAGGACAAGGCCGCGCGGCGTGGTGCTGGAGTGCCACGCATGCTGTACGTGAAGCTGGGTATCGCCGCCTTTGCGTTCGGCAACATCATGCTCTTCAGCTTCCCGGAATACCTCGGCGCCGACGTGAGCGACCGCACGCTGTTACGTGGCTTCCAGTTCCTTAGTCTGGTGTTCTCGCTGCCTGTACTGCTGTTCTCCAGCCAGGAGTTCTTCACTTCCGCCTGGGCCGGCATCCGCACGCGTCAAGTGAACATCGACCAGCCCATCGCGCTGGGCATCATTGCCCTCTTCGCACGCAGCACTGCGGATGTGCTGCTGGAGACCGGCCCGGGTTACTTCGACAGCCTCGCCGGATTGGTGTTCTTCCTGCTGGTGGGTCGCTGGTACCAGGCCTACACTTACCAGGCACTGAGCTTCGACCGCACGCTGTCCGACTTTCTGCCTCTGGTTGTGATCCGCAAGCGCGGTGAGGAGGAACAGGCCGTGGGTGTGGGGGATCTGGTGCAGGGCGATCACATCGTGGTGCGCGATCAGGAACTCGTGCCGGTGGATAGTGTGCTGCGCTCCGGCATCGGCAACATCGACAACAGCTTCATCACCGGTGAACCCCTTCCCGTGCGCCGCGCGGTGGGCGACACGGTGCGTGCAGGTGGGCGACAACGCGGCGCGGCCATCGAGCTCGAAGTGTTGCGTCCGTTCGAACAGAGCCACCTGAAGCGCTTGTGGGAGGAGCATGCCGCCACCAGCGCACAACGCCGTCCCGCCATGCCACGCCTGATCGATGCCGTGGCGCGGCGCTTCACCGTGGCGGTGATGTTGGTCGCTGTGGCTGCCGGGATCTATTGGGCCGGACGCGATGCGGACATGGTATGGCCTGTGGTCACAGCTGTGCTTATCGTGGCGTGCCCCTGTGCGCTGGCTCTCAGCATGCCGTTCGCGTATGGCCATACCATGCGACTGCTGGGTCGCCGGGGCATCTTCCTGCGCGATGCGGAAGTGGTGGAACGTATGGCCCATGTGGATGCGGTGGTCTTCGATAAGACCGGCACGCTCACTGCGCGCGAGGCATTTGAACTCCGCTTCATCGGCACACCGCTCACCGCCGATGAGCAACAGCGGCTGCGCTCTCTTGCCCGCAACAGTGCGCACCCCTTGAGCGCGGTGCTCTACCAGGGCCTGAAGGGGGAGGTGAGCGATGCGGTGGAGGTGGAGGAGACCGCTGGACAGGGCATTGCGGGCACCGTCCGCGGCCTTGGCGTGCGCATCGGTTCGGCCGACTTCTGCGGCGGTGAGATGCAGCACATGGAACAGGGCGAAGCACAGGTACATGTGGCTGTGAGCGGCGTGTATCGTGGCTGTTTTGCGGTGCGTAAGCGGGCGCGCTCGGGCATGCACGCTGCTGTGCGGGGCATGGACGGCCTGGCACAGACCCACCTGCTCACGGGCGATACGCATGTGGATGCGGAAGTATCAGCCGTCTTCGATGCCGCGACGATGCACACCGCCTGCACCCCAACGGACAAGTCGGCTTTTGTGCAACAGCTGCAGGCGAAGGGCCAGCGGGTGATGATGGTGGGCGATGGGCTGAACGATGCCGGTGCCCTGGCGCTTAGCGATGTGGGCATGACCGTGAGCGAGACGAGCGCAGCGCTCACACCCGCGAGCGATGCCATCCTGGACGCCCGCTCCATCGATCGCCTGCCACATGCCTTGCGCCTTACGCGTTCGGCCCGCCGGGTGGTGATCATGTCGCTCGGCCTTTCGCTCATGTACAACGTGGTGGGTGTGTCCTTCGCTGTTTCGGGCCAGCTGACACCGCTCATCGCTGCCATCCTGATGCCCCTTAGTTCAGTGACCGTGGTGGGTTTCGTCACCCTCGCCACCACCTGGAGCGCCCGTCGCCTCTGGGCGAGCGATCGTTCCTGACGAATGTCATGCCCGGCCCTGAGAAGGGTCATGATGCGGCTTTGGACCGCCCGCCACATTTGACGGCTCAATCACAACGTCACGTGAACGTCATCTTTCTCCTGATCGCAGCCAGCACGGTGGTCGCCGTGCTGTTCCTGGCGGCCTTCACCTGGGCCGTGCGGAGCGGTCAGTTCGATGATGACCGGTCGCCTGGCGTACGCATCCTGGGTGATGCGAAGCCCGCTCCCTCTGCAGAACAGCCATCCACCACGAACCCCAACGCTTGACGCGATGATCGAACGTTTCCAGTACGACAACAAGATCGTGAAGGCCTTCCTCATGGCCACGATCGTCTTCGGCATTGTAGGCATGCTCGTCGGCCTCACCGTCGCCTTCCAGCTGGTGATCCCCAGCTGGAACGTGCATGAGTGGCTGACCTTTGGTCGCCTGCGCCCGCTGCACACCAACGCCATCATCTTCGCATTCGTGGGCAACGGCATGTTCGCCGGTATCTACTACAGCCTGCAACGCCTGTTGAAGGCGCGCATGTTCAGCGATGGGCTCAGTTGGCTGCACTTCTGGGGCTGGCAGCTGATCATCGTGGCTGCGGCGATCACCCTGCCACTGGGCATCACCACCAGCAAGGAGTACGCAGAGTTGGAGTGGCCCATCGACATCGCCATCACCTTGGTGTGGGTGGTGTTCGGCATCAACATGTTCGGTACCATCCTGAAGCGCCGCGAACGCCACCTGTACGTGGCCATCTGGTTCTACATCGCCACTTGGGTCACCGTGGCCATGCTGCACATCGTTAACTCCATGGCGATGCCCGTGAGCCTCTTCAAGAGCTACAGCTGGTACGCCGGTGTGCAGGATGCGCTGGTGCAGTGGTGGTACGGTCACAATGCGGTGGCCTTCTTCCTCACCACACCCTACCTGGGCTTGATGTACTACTTCATGCCGAAGGCCGCCAATCGGCCGGTGTACAGCTACAAGCTCTCGATCATCCACTTCTGGGCGCTGATCTTCATCTACATCTGGGCCGGCCCGCACCACCTGCTGTACAGCTCGCTGCCCGATTGGGCCCAGAGCTTGGGTACCGTCTTCAGCATCATGCTCATCGCACCCAGCTGGGGTGGTATGCTCAACGGTCTGCTCACCCTGCGTGGCGCCTGGGACCGTGTGCGTGACGAACCCGTGCTGAAGTTCATGGTGGTGGCCATCACGGCATACGGCATGTCCACGCTGGAAGGCCCCCTGCTGAGCACCAAGTTCCTCAACAGCATCAGCCACTTCACCGACTGGACCATCGCCCACGTGCACGTTGGTGGCTTGGGTTGGAACGGCTTCCTGACCTTCGGCATGATCTACTGGCTCGTGCCGCGCATGTGGGGCACCAAGCTCTACAGCAAGGGCTTGGCCAACGCCCACTTCTGGATCGGCACGCTCGGCATCATCTTCTACGCCATCCCGCTCTACTTCGCAGGCTTCACGCAGAGCCTGATGTGGAAGCAGTTCACCCCGGACGGTTACCTGGTGTACAAGAACTTCCTCGATACCGTGCTACAGATCAAGTACGCCTATTGGATGCGTGGTCTCGGCGGTTCGCTCTTCCTCATCGGTGCACTGATCATGGTGTACAATGTGTGGAAGACCATCGCCTCGGGCAAGCTCATCGCCAATGAGGATGCCGAGGCACCCGCATTGGAGAAGGAATATGTTGCTGAAAGCGGTGGGCACTGGCACCGTTGGATCGAGCGTCGTCCCATCCAGATGCTCGTGGTCAGCCTGGTGCTTGTGGCGATCGGAGGCATCATCGAGATCGTGCCCACCTTCCTGATCAAGAGCAACGTGCCCACCATTGCGAGTGTCAAGCCGTATACACCGCTTGAGCTCCATGGCCGTGACCTCTACATCATGGAAGGCTGCTACACCTGCCACTCGCAGATGATCCGTCCCTTCCGCAGTGAGACCGAGCGCTACGGCGAGTACAGCAAAGCTGGAGAGTTCATCTACGATCGTCCCTTCCAGTGGGGGAGCAAGCGTACGGGCCCGGACCTGCATCGGGTGGGTGGCAAGTACCCTGACAGCTGGCACTACTACCACATGTTCGAGCCCACGAGCATGAGCGCCGGTTCGCTGATGCCCGCCTACCCGCACATGTACGAGAACACCATCGACAAGGCGTCCATCCCGGCCAAGATCCGCGCGCTGCAAAAGCTCGGACATCCCTATCCGGAGGGCTTTGATCAGGAGGCGGTGGCCGACCTCGAGGCGCAGGCAGCTAAGGTGGTGGCCAACCTGAAGAAGGATGGTATCGAGGCCAGCCCCGATCTGGACATCATCGCCCTGATCGCGTATCTGCAACGCATGGGCACAGACATCAAGCAACAACCGGCCGCGCAAGTGGTGCAGGCCCAATAAGTACCGGGCATGCTGAAGTTCATCAAGCACCATATGACGTCGATCTCCGACATCGACGTTTATCCGGTGGCGGCCTTCGTGCTCTTCCTGGGCATCTTCATCGTGGCCTCCTGGTACATCCTCACCACTGACCGCAAGCGCATCCACCACATGGAGCAGCTGCCGCTGACCGACAACGACAACGCCTGAACGTAACGACCGATCATCATGCGTCACCGGAACCTATCCCTCGCCCTCGCCACCGGGCTCTTCGCACTGGGCGCGCCGCTCTTCGCACAGGATGCCGCTGCGGCTGCTCCTGCGGCCAGCGCCTTCGGCCTGCTGGAGAACCCGTCCATGGAGACCAACTACATCCTACTGGCCATGGCCGTGCTGCAGGTGGTGATCATCCTCACCCTATCGGGCATCATGCGCACGCTGGGCAGCACCGGCTCCGTGTGGACCGACTACCTGAAGGGGCGCAAGGGTGCTGCAGTGCTCACCGCGCTCTTCATCGGTGCTTCCATGGAGGCCAGTGCGGCTGTGCCAGGGGTCGCGCTCATCACCACCCAGACGCTGCTGTACTGGTTGGTCGCCAGCAATGTGCTGCTCTTCGTCATCATCGTATCGCAGCTCTTCGTGATCCGCGGTATGGTGCGTGCGCTCAACGGCGCTGATGAACGGGTATCTGAGGCCAGCAGCGAACCCTCGTTCGCAGACGATATCCTCAGCAAGTTGACGCGCACCGTGAAGGTGGAGAAGGAGCAGGACATCCTCATGCACCACGAGTATGATGGCATCCGGGAGCTGGACAATGTGCTGCCCCCTTGGTGGCTCTGGCTCTTCTATGGTACCATCATCTGGAGCGTGGTCTACATCTTCAACGTGCACATCAGCGGTACCTGGCTGCACCAAGAGGATGAGTACGAGCAGGAGATGGCCCAAGCCAAGGCCGATGTGGAGGCCTACCTGGCCAAGGCAGCGGCCGGGGTGGATGAGAACACCGTTACTGTGATGACCGACGCGGGTGCATTGGCTGCCGGAAAGGACACGTACCTCACTTACTGCAAGGCCTGCCATGGCGAGAACGGCGAAGGCAATGCGGTGGGCCCCAACCTGACGGATGCCTACTGGTTGCACGGTGGAGGTATCAGGAACGTGTTCACCACCATCAAGTACGGTGTGGTGGAGAAGGGCATGCAGAGCTGGAAGAAGGACCTGAAGCCCACCGAGATGCAACAGGTGGCGAGCTACATCCTCTCGCTGCAAGGCAGCAACCCCGCCAACGCCAAAGCGCCGCAGGGCGATCTTTGGACGGACGAAGCAACCGCACCCGCCGACAGCACCGCTTCGCCGGTCAATGCGCTCGATAGCACGGCCGTGGCAGCGTTGAACGCACAATGAACGACCAGGGTCCGATAGGGAAGGAGCGCGACGAAAGCTACCGCGACTCCATTGCGACGGTGGACAAGTCCGGTAAGCGGGTGTGGGTCTACCCCAAGAAGCCCGCAGGCAAGTGGTTCAACCGGCGCGCACTCCTGGGCTATACGCTGCTCGCCTTCCTCTTCGCCGGTCCCTTCATCCGCATCGGTGGTGAGCCGCTCCTGCAGATCGATGTGCTCGAGCGCCGCTTCGTGATCTTCGGGCAGACCTTCTGGCCGCAGGACATCCACCTCTTTGTGCTCGCGTTCATCGCCGGGGTGATCTTCATCGCCCTGTTCACCGTGGCCTTCGGACGTCTGTTCTGCGGCTGGGTATGCCCCCAGACCGTCTTCATGGAACTGGTATACCGCCGCATCGAATACTGGATCGAAGGCGACTGGAAGCAGCAGCAGGCCCTCAACAAGCGCCCTTGGGATGCGGACAAGGTGCTGCGCAAGACCGCCAAACACCTGCTCTTCTTCGGCATCGCCTTCCTCATCGGGAACACCTTCCTCGCCTACATCATCGGCAGCGATCGACTGATCGAGATCGTCACTTCGCCGCCAGCGGAGCACTTCGGCGGCTTGATCGCCATGGTGGTTTTCTCGTTCCTCTTCTACGGCGTCTTCGCCTTTCTGCGCGAGCAGGTGTGCACCACCATGTGCCCCTACGGTCGACTTCAAGGGGTGCTCCTCGATCGCCAGAGCCTGGTGGTGGCTTATGATCACGTTCGGGGCGAGGGCCGCGCCAAGTTCCGCAAAGGAGAGGATCGCGCCTCCGTTGGCAAAGGCGATTGCATCGACTGCAAGGCCTGTGTGCATGTATGCCCCACAGGCATTGACATCCGCAACGGCACCCAGCTTGAATGTGTGAACTGCACGGCCTGCATCGACGCCTGCAATCATATGATGGATGGGGTCGGCCTGCCACAAGGGTTGATCCGCTTCACCAGTGAGACCGAGATCGCCGACAAGCAAAAGTGGCACTTCACCACACGCATGAAGGCCTATAGTGCCGTGCTCACCGTGCTCATCGGCGTCATCGTCATGCTCATCGTGATGCGCAGCGATGTGGAGGCTACCGTGCTTCGCACACCAGGCATGCTCTTCCAGGAACAGCCCGATGGCCGCATCAGCAACCTGTACAATTACAAGGTGGTGAACAAGACCTCGCGCGAACTGCCCTTACGCTTCGAGCTCCTCGGCGCCCAAGGCGATATTGAACTGGTCGGCAAGGAGATCCATCTGGAGAAGGCGTCCCTTGCACAAGGCGCGCTCTTCATCAAGCTGAACAAGGACCAGCTCACGGGCACCAAGACCAAGCTCACCATCGGTGTATATTCCGGTGATCGCCTCATCGAAGAGGTGAGCACCACCTTCGTTGGACCCATCCGTACCGCATCATGAAATTCACCTGGGGAACCGGCATCTTCGTCTTCATGACAGCCTTCGTACTGCTGATGACGTCTTTCATGATACGCGCCGCCAGCAATCAGGAGGAGCTCGTGGCCGAGAACTATTACGAACAGGAGCTCGCGTACCAACAGCAGATCGACAAGCTCAACCGTAGCGCAGCCCTCAGCGAGGACCTCTCGCTCACATCCACCGATGCAGGCCTGGTGCTGCAATTCCCCGCGTGGACAAACGGCAGGGCAGTGACCGGTACCGTTCAGTTGCTCCGCCCCTCCGATCGGCGCGCCGATGATCTCCTTGACCTGGTGCTCGATGCCGATCGGCAGATGCTGATACCAACGGCCGAGCGCATGAAGGGCGCCTATAATGTCGCCGTTGAATGGTCCGTGGACGGTGTAACCTACCTGCACCGCGACCGCATCTACGTGCCATGATCGCTGTGCTGGCACCGGCCGTTGTGCTGGGCCTGCTGAGCAGTGTCCATTGCCTGGGCATGTGCGGACCATTGGCATTGGCGGTGCCTTCACCGCCCGGAGGGCCGTGGGTGCGGGTGCGTAGCGCACTGCTCCTCAACAGTGGCCGTGTGCTCACCTACACGCTGCTCGGTGCCGCCATGGGTGTCTTCGGACGCGGGCTGCAGCTCGCCGGGCTGCAACAGGTGGTGTCCATCGGGCTTGGTGTCGCGATACTTTTAGCGCTCCTTGCACCGCGCATCCTCTCCCGGTTCCCGCTGCCACAGGCGCCTGCTCGCCTCGTCATGCGCCTGCAGTCGCTCATGGCGCGCCACCTGAAGCGCACCGCGCCGGAAGCGCTTTTCTTCACCGGCACGCTCAATGGGCTCTTGCCCTGTGGCATGGTCTATCTCGCCCTGGCAGGTGCCGTGGCGCAAGGGTCCATCATGGAGGCCGCCCTGTTCATGACCGCATTCGGTCTGGGGACCTGGCCGCTGCTGGTGGGATTGAAGCTGGGTGCGACCTACCTCGACGGTGCTTTGCGAGCGCACTTGCGCCGGCTCACGCCGGTGGTCTATGCGGTGATGGCCGTGCTGTTCATTGCCCGCGGCATGGACCTCGGTATTCCGTACCTGAGCCCGGCATTACCCAAAGCCAATGCGGCCGCGGCCGCGTGCCATTCTCCGGAGCACTGATCAGTGGGTCCGTTGTTCGGCGAGCTTCTGGCGGGCTTCGCGGTAGTACTTCCACGGAACGATCAGCATGCCGAAGCATTCACCATGCTCCTTGCCCAGGTGCTTGTGATGCACCTTGTGCGCCCGCCGGATGGCCAGGAAATAGGCGTTGTTGGTGTTGCGCAGCCACTTGATGCGCTGGTGGATGAACACCTCGTGCACGAAGAAGTACAACAGCCCGTAGACCAGGATACCCAGGCCGATCCAGAGATACGGCGTATGCAGGCCCTTCAGACCGCCCACCACGAACAGGATCATCGACGGGATGGCGAAGATCAGGAAGAAGGCATCGTTTCGCTCCAGGAAGCCGTAGTGGTCCTTCTTGTGATGGTCCGCATGCAGTATCCAAAGGAAGCCATGCATGACGTACTTGTGTGTGGCCCATGCCACGAATTCCATGATGAACGCGGTACCCAGAACGATACCGATGATGGCCCCAATGCTCATGATGATCGAACAGACGCTGGCCTCACTTGGTTCGCCCCGCGCCCGGGAACAGCTGCTCCAAGGTCTTGTTGCGGAAGGCGAATATGTGTTCCAATCGCTGCTTGACAAAGATACCGTGGGCAATGTCACCCAACGGGCCCAAGGGAAGTTCATACTCCACCCGGTCGCGCATCAGCACGCCACCTTCCACCGCCTCGAACGTATGGAGGTGCCACCACCGCTTGTACGGTCCCTTCAACTGGGTGTCCACGAAACGATGCGGGGCCTGTACATCCTCGATCAACGTCACCCACGTGAGCGGAATGCCGAGCAACGGTTTCACTGTGTAAGTGATCCGTTGCCCGGCATGCGCAGGGGCGTTGTCGAAAGGCGCGCGTATCACGAAGCCCATGTCGGGCGGTGTGATGCGCGCCAGGTTCTTCGGAGTGCTGAAGAACGCCCAGGCTTCGTCCAGCGTGATGGGCAGGAGCTGTGATCGCTCCAATACGTACTGCGCCATGGACCGGATCACCCGATGACCTCCATCTTCGGGTAGCGCTGACGCCAGAACTCCAGCGCCTTTTGGCTCGCTACGGTGATGATGGTGCGTGCATCGAGACGCACCTTGATGGCCTTGATACCTTCCTTCACGGGTTGGCTCAGGATGAGGGCTTTTTTCTTGCGTGGCATGGCTATGTGAATAGTTGGGTTTGACGTTTCGTTCCGGCCGCAGAGCCTTCCAATCCTTCCTTATAGGTCTGAAGAGCTCTTGTGCGTGCCATCTCGTGAACGACCATGGGCTGCACATAGTTTGCCGATCCGTACTCCGGAACCCAATTCTTCACATACTTTAACGCGGGGTCGAACTTCTCCAATTGCAGGCGGGGATTGAAGACCCGGAAATAGGGCGCTGCATCGCAACCCGAACCGGAAGCCCACTGCCAGCCTCCATTGTTGCTGCTCAGCTCGAAGTCGAGAAGCTGCTGGGCGAACCAGGCCTCGCCCAACCGCCAATCCAGCAGCAGGTGCTTGGTGAGGAAGCTGGCCACCACCATGCGCACGCGGTTGTGCATCAGACCGGTCGCACGCAGTTCCCGCATGCCGGCATCCACCAAGGGATAACCCGTCCGACCTTCCTTCCAACGGGCGAAGTCCGCTTCATCATGCCGCCATTGGATGCGGTCATAGGCCGGCTTGAAGGCCTTCTCCGGATGCGGGAAGTGCCACAGGATCTGCATGAAGAACTCCCGCCAGATGAGCTCGTTGAGGTACTTCGGGCTCGCCTTCAAGCTGCGGCGCACCAACTCACGTACGCTCACCGTGCCGAAGCGCAGGTGCGTGCTCATGCGGCTGGTACCAACGATACTGGGGATGTCGCGCGTTTCGGCATAATGCTTCAGCAATCCCTCGCTCAGGGTCAGTGGTGGCACCTGCAGATCGGTTGGATGGAACCCCACTTCAGCCAAGGTGGGCAAGGGTAGCGGCTCCGATCGCCATGTACGGTGCAGTAGCTCCTCGCTCTTGTAAGGCTCGGCCATCTGGGGGGCGAACAGCGCGCGCCACTTGCGCATGTAGGGCGTGTACACCGTGTACGGACCGCCATTGTCCTTCACCACCTCGCCGCGCTCGAAGATGCTGATGTCCTTGTAACTGTGGAACGGCACGCCCTGGGATGCCAACAGGTCGGCCACGGTCCTGTCGCGTGCGGTGGCGTAAGGCTCATGGTCGTGATTGGTGGTGACCGCCGTGATCTCATAGCGCTCCAGCAGCCTCTTCCACACGTCCAGCGGCCTGCCATGCTCCACCACCAGCGATGAGCCGTGCTTCACCAGCTCGCCCTGCATGCCCTGCAATGCCCGATGGATGAAGTCCACCCGCCGGTCGTGCTTGTTCTCCAACTTGTCCAGGATGTCCGTGTCGAAGATGAACAGCGGCACCACATCCCCATGCTCGCTCAGCGCGCGATGGAATCCATGGTTGTCCGCCAGCCGAAGATCGCGCCTGAACCAGTGGATGCTGATGCGTGGTTTCATGGTACTTCTATCATTCCGATCGTTCTCTGCGGTCCCGGTAGTGTGTGATGAAGACCAGCACGCTCGAGCTCCCGATCCTCTCGTTGGTCGACCCTATGGGATCGACGCTACCTCGGTCGGGGGTGATATTCACCTTTCACCGCTTCATATAACTCAGGAACTCCGTACGCACCTCCGCCTCCTCGAACCGACCGCTGTAATGCGCCGTGAGCGTACTGCTGCATTCATCCTTCACCCCGCGTAGTTTCACGCACATGTGCTCGGCATCGATCACCACGGCCACATCATCGGTCTGCAGCACGCGTTTCAGTTCCGCAGCGATCTGTTCGGTCAGACGCTCCTGCACCTGTGGACGTGCCGCGTAGTACTTCACGATACGGTCCAACTTGCTCAGGCCGATGACCTGCCCGCTGCTGAAGTAGGCCACGGTGGCACGGCCGATGATGGGTACGAAGTGGTGCTCGCAGAAGCTGTGTACCGTGATGTCGCGCTCCACCAACATGCCCTTGTAGCCGAACTTGTTCGCGAAGAGCGTGGGTGCCGGACGGTTCTCCGGATCGAGGCCATTGAACACCTCGTTCACGTACATCTTGGCCACACGCCGCGGGGTGCCTTGCAGACTGTCGTCCGTAAGGTCCATGCCCAGGGTTTCCATGATGCCTCGGAAGTGGCGCTCGATGCGTTGGATCTTCTCCTCAGGGCTCAGAGCGAAGGCATCGCTCCGCATCGGGGTGTCGATCGCGGCGGCATGTTCGAGCAGTTCCAACTCCTCCCGTCCATTGACCAGGGGAATGACGGCCCCGTTGCGTTTCATCAGCATGTCGAACGTGTTCAATTGGGATGGTTCAGGCAGCGCGCAAGGCAAGGGCTTTGCGCACCTGTGCCCAGCAGATGCGAAGCCACACGGTGTAGTGGTCCGGATGCTGGCGCATGTCAGCATCCAACTCGTCCGGGTGGATGTATTTCCAGGCATCCGCTTCATTGGGGTCGGGGAAGGCCGCACCGGAGTAGGTGCCGAACAGGACATGGTCCAGTTCATGCTCCTGCAGGCCATTGCCCAGGACGGCCCGGTATATGAAGGAGAACTGCGGCTCGAGTTCGGCGGTGATGCCCATTTCCTCGCGCAGACGACGCATGGCGGCTTCCCGTACGCTCTCCTGCGGACGCGGATGACTGCAACAGGTGTTGGTCCAAAGTCCTGCGCTGTGGTACTTGCCTGCGGACCGGCGTTGCAGCAACAGACGGCCCTGCTCATCGAACAGGAACACGCTGAAGGCCCGGTGAAGCACGCCCTCCTGGTGGGCGCGCAACTTGCCCATGGTGCCCACCGCCTCGTCGTGCTGGTTCACCAGCACCACCTGCTCCTCGTTCATCGTGGCGCGGTCCATGGTTCAGAGCATGCCGAAGCTGTGCCGGAGGTAGCTGGTGGTGAGCAGGGCGATCTTCCTGCGGTTGCGCACCCGCACGCGCTCCTGCATGATGCGGTTGGCGGGCAGCGCCTTGATCTTCCGGAAGAGGTTCACGTAGTAGATGTACGCCATGTAAACCCCGAAGCGCGCACCTTTCGGCAATTGGCGGATCCCCACCAACGCCGCATCGAAATCGGCCTGGATATCGTCCTCGATGGCACGCTTCGTGGCCTCGCCCCAGTCCCCCAGATCGATGCCGGGGAAGTAGGTGCGACCCAGGTTCTGATGGTCGTCCTTCAGGTCGCGCAGGAAATTGACCTTCTGGAACGCAGCCCCGAGCTTCATCGCTGCGGGCTTCAGCCGCTGGTACATCGCCTCGTCACCTTCGCAGAACACCCGCAGGCACATCAGCCCCACCACCTCGGCACTGCCCAGGATGTAGGTCTCATAGCTGCGCTGGTCATGGGCGGTGTCCGTCAGGTCCATGGCCATGCTGTCCAGGAAGGTGTCGTACAACTCCCGCTCAATGCGGTAATCGTTCACCACCCGCTGGAAACTATGCAGGATGGGGTTGAGGCTGATGCCTTCGGCAATGGCCCGATAGGTGTCGTTCCGGAACCGCAGGAGCAGATCGTTCTTGTCGAAGCCATGGAAGGTGTCCACGATCTCATCGGCGAAGCGAACGAAACCGTAGATGGCATGGATGGGCGCATGGAAGCGTTTGTCCAACGACCGGATGCCGAGGGAGAACGAGGTGCTGTAGCTGTAGGTGGTGTGCCTGCTCGCCTTCAGACAGACCTTGTCGTAGAGTGCTACCGTGTTCATGCTGAATGCGCCGAAACCTTCGGCGTTGGCGTTGTCTTGGCAGTGTTTCTTCCGTATTCCTTCTCGATCAGGTCCGCCACCACCTGACCACTGATGATGGCCGGTGGAACGCCCGGTCCGGGAACAGTTAGTTGACCTGTGTAATAGAGGCCCTGAACCTTGCGGCTCTTCATGCTCGGACGCAAGGGGCCGGTCTGCAGGATGGTGTTGGCCATTCCGTACGCATTGCCGCGGTAGGCGTTGTAGTCGGCCTGCAGGTCGTTGATGCTGTAACCGCGCTTCACCACCACGTGCGGTCGCGGGTCGAAACCAAGGTGCTTTCCCAAGCGCTCCATCACCACATTGTAGTAGCGCTCACGCGTTGCCTCCTCATCGGTCAGGCCCGGTGCGATGGGGATGAGAATGACCATGTTCTCCTTGCCGGGCGGCGCCACCGAGGGATCGGTCTTGCTGGCACAGCTGGTGTAGAAGAGCGGCTTGCTGGGCCACGTTGGGTTTTCGTAGATCTCCGCACTGTGCTGGTCCAGCGATTCATCGAAGAACAGGGTGTGGTGATCGAGGTCCGGCAGTTCGCGATCGAAGCCCAGGTAGAAGAGCAGGCCGCTCGGTGCCATGGTCCGCTTGTCCCAGTAGCGCTCGGTATAACCGCGGTGTTCTTCGCTCAGCAGATGCTGGTCCACATGGTGGTAATCCGCTCCGGCCACCACCAGGTCCGCACGCTCCACACCACGCTCGGTCTCCACCCCCACGGCCTTTCCGTTCTCCACTAGGATGCGGCGTACGTTCGCGTTGCAGCGCAGTTCCACACCGTTCTTTTCCGCCACGCGCACAAAGGCATCCACCACCTTGCCCATGCCGCCCATGGGGTACCAGGTACCCAGCTCCATGTCGGCATAGTTCATCAGGCTGTACAGGGCCGGCGTGTTCTGCGGCGAAGCACCGAGGAAAAGCACCGGGAACTCCATGAGAAGTCGGAGCTTGGCATCGGTGAAGTGCCCTTGCACATGCTTGCGCAGGCTGCGGAACACGTTGGTCTTCAGCAGGCCGCCGATCAGGCCGGGATGCATGTATTCGCCCCAGCTCAAGGAAGGCCGATAGACCAGTTCACCCATGCCCAGGTCGTACTTCACCTTGGCCTCGGCCAGGAAGCGGTCCAACTGCGCACCAGCCCCTTTCTCCTTGCTGTCGAAGAAGGCGCGCAAAGCCAACGGGTCTGCCGGTAATGCCCACTTGTCCTTCGGTCCGAACACCACGCTATACGACGGGTCGAGGCGCACCAACTGGTAATGATCCTCCACCCGCTCACCCACCGAAGCGAAGTAGCGCTCGAACACTTCCGGCATCCAATAGAAGCTCGGACCCATGTCGAAGGTGAACCCACCTTCGCTCCACGTGCGCGCACGGCCACCGGGCTGGCTGTTCTTTTCCAGTACGGTCACCCGGAACCCCTTCCGCGCCAGCGATGCCGCTGCGGTGAGTCCCGCGAAACCCGAGCCGATGACCAGTGCGTGCTTCATCAGTTCTGGATGTGTTTGTCGCTGAGCATGGCCATGAGGCGCTGCCGAGCTTGGAAGATACGGCTCTTCACCGTACCGATCGGAATGCCCAGGTGATCGGCGATCTCATGGTACTTGTAGCCCTCGTGGTGCATGGTGAAGGGCGTACGGAAGGTGGGGTCCAAGCGCTCCAAGCTACGGTCGATCTCGCTCATCTTCATCGTGGCCTCCGAAGTGGCGGGCGTCTGCACCCGACGCACCTGGTCGCGCTCGCGGTCCACCGTATCCATCAAGGCCTTCGTCCGCTTCGCACGACGATGGTCGTTGATGAAGGTGTTCTTCATGATGGTGTACAACCAGGCCTTGAAGTTGGTGTTGTCCCGGTACTTGTCCCGGTAGGTGAGCGCCCGCAGAACGCTCTCTTGGAGCAGGTCGAGGGCGTTGTCGCGATCCTTGGTCAGGCTTAGCGCGAAATAGTACAACTGTTGCCGCAGGCCTACCAGTTGCTGTTGGAACTCGAGCGTGGACATCAGCTTAGATTGTTTAAGGTTTTGTGCCAAATGCTCAACAAAGGTGGGATATCTGTTTAACGTCTGCAAGAAAAAGTTGAACAGAATGAAACTTCCATGACGATCGGGCAGAACGGTGGGACGGGTTAATTGGAGGTAATGTTCTGAGTAACAGAATTTTGCGAGATCTATCCGTCCCTTGCCCCCGAACTTTTGTCAGCGCAGTTTGTTCAGGCAGCTTCACCTTTTCAGCGGACATGCGCCTCCTTTTCCTCCTCCTTGGCCTTGCGGTCACCTCCCTTGCCTCCGCTCAAGCGGTCGTTAAGGGCATTGTGAACGATGCGCGCACGCGCGAACCACTGCCGTTCGTGAACGTGCTGCTCGAAGGCACCACCACAGGCGCCACAACGGATATCGAAGGGCGGTTCACCATGGAGAACGTGAAGCCCGGCCTCTACAATGTGGTCGTCTCCTCGGTGGGCTACCAGCGCCGCGTGGTGCCCGAAGTACAAGTGGGTACGGCCCGACCGGTGGAACTAACCATCTCCCTGGAGCCCTCCGCCATGGAGCTGAAGGAGGTGGAGATCACGCGCAAAGCGTTCGAGCGCACCAAGGAAAGTCCGCTCTCCGTGCGCACCATCGGATCGGCCGAGATCATGCGCAACCCCGGCGGCAACCGCGACATCAGCAAAGTGATCCGTGCCCTGCCTGGTGTGGCCAGCACCGCCAGCTTCCGCAATGACATCATCATTCGCGGTGGCGCACCCAACGAGAACCGCTTCTATCTGGACGGTATCGAAGTGCCCACCATCAACCACTTCAGCACACAAGGCAGCAGCGGCGGTCCCGTTGGTATGATCAACGTCAACTTCATCCGCGAGGTGGATGTGATCACCGGGGCCTTCCCGGCCGCACGGGGCAACACGCTCAGCTCCGTCTTCGAGTTCAAGCAGCCCGAAGGCAACACCGAGAAGCGTACACTCACCTTCATGCTCGGCAGCAGCGATGTGGGCTTCACCTTCGATGGCCCAACTGGCAAGAAGGCCTCCACCATCGTGTCCGTGCGCCGTTCCTACCTGCAGTTCCTCTTTCAAGCGCTGAAGCTGCCCTTCCTGCCCATCTACAACGATGCCCAGGTGAAGCACACCATCCGGATCAACGAGCGCTCACGGCTCACGTTCATCGGTCTGGGCGCTTACGACAATGTTGAACTCAACCCCGCCGCCAACGATGACTCCACCGATGTGGAACGCTTCGAGCGTAACCGCTACATCCTCGGCAACCTGCCTGATAACGATCAGTGGAACTACACCGTGGGTGCCCGCTACGACCGCTTTGTGGAGAAGGGCCTGCACACCTTCGTGGTGAGCCGGAGCCACCTCTTCAACGAAGCCACCAAGTTCCGCAACAACGATGACTCCGATCCCAATGCGCTGCTGTTGCGCTATGGTAGTCAGGAGGAGGAGAACAAGTTCCGCTACGAAGCGCAGATGAACTATGGTGAATGGCGATTCGTGGGCGGGGTGAACGCCGAGCGCGCCCGCTACACCACCGATACCTACACGCAGCGCGTGATCGCAGGCCAGCCGGTGATCATTGATTACAGCAGCGCGCTCATCGTGGACAAGTTCGGGGCCTTCGGTCAGCTGAGCCGCTCCTTCGGCAAGCTCTCCACCTCCTTCGGCCTGCGCACGGACATCAACACCCTGCGTGCAACCATGAGCGATCCCCTCGATCAGCTGTCGCCGCGCATGTCGCTCTCCTACGCGGTCAGTGATGCCTTTGCCATCAACGCCAACGTGGGCCGCTTCTACCAGCTGCCGCCCTACACCGTACTGGGCTTCCGCGATGCTTCCGGAACGTTGCTCAACCTCGATCGGGGTATCCAGTACATCCAGGCCGATCACGTGGTGGCCGGTGTGGAATACTACTCGCGCAACAACGGCAAGCTCTCGGTGGAAGGCTTCCACAAATGGTATGATCGCTACCCGCTGCTGGTGGACAAGGGCATCAGCCTGGCGAACCTGGGCGGCGACTTCGGAGTGATCGGCAATGAACTGGCAGCACCCACCTCCAAGGGCCGCTCGTACGGCGTGGAGTTCCTGGCGCAGCAGAAGCTTTACAAAGGGTTCTACGGCATTCTGTCCTACACCTTCGTGCGGAGCGAGTTCTCCAACGCCGACGGCCGCTTCGCACCCAGCAGCTGGGACTTCGGCCACATCCTGAACATCACCGGCGGCAAGCGCCTGCCGAAGGACTGGGAAGTGGGCCTCAACTGGCGCGCGCAGGGTGGTGGCCCCTACACCCCCTTCGATCTGGACTTCTCCTCGCGTATCGCCAACTGGGAGGCTTTGCAACAAG
>CAYZBO010000040.1:0-26840 GCA_964476665.1 uncultured Chryseobacterium sp.
GGACCTGTAAGGGCGCATCATGATGCGCCCCAACGTCATGGAACGAACGATCCTACATCTCGACCTGAACACCTTCTTCGTAAGCGTGGAGCGCCTGCGCGAACCGAAGCTGAACGGCAAGCCCGTGCTGATCGGCGCCGACAGCGACCGCGGCGTGGTGGCCAGTTGCAGCTACGAGGCGCGCGCCTTCGGCATACGCAGCGCCATGCCCATGAAAATGGCCAGGCAGCTGTGCCCCGAGGCGATCATCCTGCGGGGCGATAGCGGGGCCTACCTGAAGAAGAGCGATGAGGTGACGGAGATCATCCGCGCCAGTGTGCCGCTCTTCGAGAAGAGCAGCGTGGACGAGTTCTACGTGGACCTGAGCGGTACCGATAAGTTCCACGGCAGCCGGAAGCTGGCGGTGGAGCTACGGCAGCGGATCATCAAGGAGAGCGGGCTGCCGAATTCGTTCGGGATGAGCATCAACAAGACGGTGAGCAAGGTGGCCACCGGCGAGGCCAAGCAGGGGCCCGGCGAATGGTACGTGGAGCGCGGCACGGAGAAACCCTTTCTGGCGCCCATGCCCATTGAGCGCATCCCCGGCGTGGGCGAGAAAACGGCACACCTGCTGCGCAGCATGGGCGTGGCGAAGATCCACACCCTGCAGGAGGTGCCGGTGGACCTGATGCAGCGCCTGCTGGGCGAGCACGGGCCGGTGCTGTGGCGCAAGGCGAACGGCATCGACGACAGCCCCGTGGTGGCGTGGCACGAGCGCAAGAGCATCAGCACCGAGCGCACCTTCGAGCGCGACACGATCGATGTGGTGAAACTGAAAGGCCTGCTCACCGCCATGGCCGAGAGCCTCGCCTTCCAGCTGCGCAAGGGCGGCAAGCTCACCAGCTGCATCGCCGTGAAGATCCGCTACGCCGACTTCAACACGCACACGCGGCAGCAGCGCATTCCCTACACGGCGTGCGACCACCTGATCCTGCCCACGGTACACGAGCTGTTCCGCGCGCTGTACGACCGCCGCCAGCGCATCCGCCTCATCGGCGTGCGCTTCAGCCACCTGGTGGGCGGCGGGCACCAGATCGATGCCTTCACCGACACCGAAGAGGCCATGAAGCTGTACCAGGCCATGGACAAGATCCGCAAGCGCTTCGGTGACCGCACGGTGATGCGCGCGGCGGGTATGGATGCGAAGAGCATCGGGCGCATGGACAACCCCTTCGATGGGCAGGCGCCGGTGTTGTTGGCGAACAGGCGGACATAGGGGGAACGATCAATGACCAATTTTCAATGTCCAATGTCCAATTGCACCCGCGCACCAATTGGACATTGATAATTGGTCATTGGAAATTGGATATTTCTTGGCGGGGCGTGCCCCCTCTTCCCTCCCACCGGCCAGCGCGCGGGGTCGGGTGCTTCGCTGTAGCTGCTTCGGTCCGGCCTGCATCCACGGCGCTCCGGGGTCACCTCCTGCCGTCGGTGCCTCCTCGCTGCACGTGGCTGCACAGCCGCTCCTTCAGCAGGCTGCCGCTGCGCCCCCTCACGCGGGACCCACGTACAACGAAAAGAGCCGTCCCTTGCAAGGAACGGCTCTTCACGCTTATCAGGCCACCAGGCTTACTCCTCAAGCCCGAAGTATTCCCGCACTTCGTCGTAGTTCGTAACGTCCACGCCGCTATCTGTGATCATCCCTGAACTGGCGATCGCGACGACTTTCCAAACGGTCACTTGCGATGGCGCAGCAGCAGAGTTCACCTCGATCTGAACCTGACCGGTACCATAGCCATAAAGCCAAGTGACACCACTGATCGTCAACGGAATGGCCGCCCACTGACTTCCAGATTGAAGGTAAACAAGCACGGCACCAGTACTTGCGATGCCCGACGTAACAATCGGCACATTCCTGTTAATTGCATATCCACCACTGATCGAACTCCAATCTCCTGGGCTCGCACTAAATGTAAACGACTGCACATTCGCATTGCCCTGCGGACCTTGAGGGCCAGCCGGTCCTTCCGGACCTTCCTTGGTGCATGACGAGAGAAGTACTGCGCCACAGAAAAGCGCGATGGTCGATAGGGTTTTCATGGTGTTGGTCGGGGTATGTAATTCACAACAGATGTTGCGTTGCCGTCAAACATCGAAACCACATCACGTTGGACGACCCATATGCACACGATAGAATATCCGGCATCGCTGATAACTTAGCAGCCCTACATCCATCAAGACCATGCCGACCACCCCTTGGGCCAAGAAGCTGCGCCAACTCCGGGCCGTACACAACTACACCCAGGACTATGTGGCCAAGGAGCTCGGAATCCGCCAGAACAGCTACAGTCTTTATGAGACCGGCACGACCGAGCCCACTGAAGAACGGCTCGCACAGATCGCAGCCATCTACAGCATGTCACTGGACGAGCTGAAGGAGTGGCAACCGGGAGCTGTCAACCAGTCACACAACAATGTGGCGAACGCATATACGACCATTGAGCATCAGCACGCATTCGATAAGGTTGTCCTGCAAGAATTGCTGGTACGATTGGACAGGCGTTCTGAGGAATCCGAACGGCTGAATGCTGAGCTAATCCAAATGAACCAACGCTTGATGGGAATTCTTGAGCGCTTGGGCTTGGACCGATAGGGCGTAACACCAACATCGTCAACACCGTTGGCCGGGCAGGGCGCCAAGAAGGGCATCTTCATCACCACCTCTTCCTTCACCAAAGAGGCGCGGGATTACCAACCCCGCAACGAGACAAAGATCGTCCTGATCGACGGCGAGGAACTCACCCAGCTCATGATCGACCACGACCTCGGCGTCACCACCCAACGCACCTGCCTACCGGCAGGCAGGTCTACGCCGTGAAGCGCATCGACAGCGACTTCTTCGGGGAGGAGTAGATGGAATGATCAATGTCCAATTCTCAATATCCAATGACCAATTGCCGATCGCCGGCACTTGGTCATTGAACATTGGATATTGATCACTGGAGGTTCTCGAAGGGCCGCCCTGTAACTCCTACTCCCCCCACCCGTCCTACCGCCGGTCATCTTTCCTTCCCGACCGTCCATGTGATCGCCGGATACCGTGCATCTTCACGGACCATCTTGCACCCTGCAAACCCCATCACCCCGCATGGAACTCGTCATCAACGGCCTCAGCAAGACCTACGGCAACGGCGTGAAAGCGCTGGACAACGTGAGCCTCACCATCCCCACAGGCATGTTCGGCCTGCTGGGGCCCAACGGCGCCGGCAAGAGCACCCTGATGCGCATCCTCGCCACGCTGCAGGAGGCGGACAGCGGCACCGCGATGCTCGGGACCATCGATGTGCTGAACGACAAGCAGGCCGTGCGCCAGGTGCTGGGCTACCTGCCGCAGGAGTTCGGGGTGTACCCGCGGGTGAGCGCCTACGAGATGCTGGACCACATCGCGCTGCTGAAGGGCGTGGTGGACAAGGGTCCGCGCAAGGAGCTGGTGGCGGCCTTGCTGCACCGCGTGAACCTGTGGGAGCACCGCAAGCGGCGCATCAGCGGCTTCAGCGGCGGCATGAAACAGCGCTTCGGCATCGCGCAATCGCTCATCGGCGACCCCAAGTTGATCATCGTGGACGAGCCCACCGCCGGCCTGGACCCCGGCGAACGGAATCGCTTCTACAACCTGCTCACCGAGATCGGCGAGAACGTGGTGGTGATCCTCAGCACCCACATCGTGCAGGACGTGCAGGAACTCTGCCGCAACATGGCCATCATCAACAAAGGGAAGCTGCTCTACGCCGGTTCGCCTGCCGATGCGCTCGCCGCCATGCGCGGCAAGGTGTGGGAGAAGGCCATCGGCAAGCACGAGTTGGAACAATACGCCAACACGCACGACCTGATCAGCAACAAGCTCGTGGCCGGCACGCCGATCATCCACGTGATGAGCGACGGCGACCCCGGCAACGGCTTCTTCAAGGCAGAGCCCAGCTTGGAGGACGTGTTCTTCGGGGCCATCCACCGCAGCAACCGCGAAACCGCAGCCGCATGATCCTCCGCTTCTTCCTCTTCGAGGTGCGCTACTGGCTGCGTCAGCCCATGGCGTACATCTTCTTCGCGCTGATCGCCTTCCTCACCGGGGCCGCCGTGGTGAGCGACAATGTGCAGATCGGCATGGCCGTGGGCAACGTGCTGAAGAACGCGCCCTACCTGGTCTACCTCTGGTACGCGACCTGGAGCGCGTTGGGCCTGCTGCTCGTCACCGCCTTCGTGAACGCCACCGCCATCCGTGACTTCACCAGCAATACGGCTCAGATCGTCTTCAGCACTCCGGTGAGCAAGGCCAGCTACCTCATCGGCAAGTTCCTTGGGAGCACCTTCGTGGCCCTGCTGCCCATGCTCGGGGTGAGCCTCGGCATCGTGGTTGGCAGCTGGTGGCCGGGCATCGACGAGGTGCGCGTCGGACCAAACCTGCTGGCACACCACCTGCAGGCCATTCTGCTCATCGTGATCCCCAACGTGCTGTTCAGCGCCAGCATCATCTTCGCCGTGAGCGTGCTGCTGCGCAACACCATGGCCGCCTTCATCACGGCCATCGCGCTGCTGGTGGGCTTCGGAGTAGCCGGTTCGTTCACCAGCGACCTGGAGAACGAGTGGATCGGTGTGTTGGTGGACCCCTTCGGCGGCACCGCCTTCGAGGTGGCCACAAAATACTGGACGGTGGAGGACAAGAACACGCAGCTGCTGCCCGCCACCGGCATGATCCTCTGGAACCGCATCCTGTGGATCGGGATGAGCATCGCGGTCTTCCTCTTCGGCTACTTCCGTTTCTCCTTCACGGACCGCGTGCAGAAGGCCAAGGCAATGGAGCCTGATGCCAACGGCAAGCCCTCCTTCGCCCATGTGGCGCTGCCTAGGGTGGCCCAGCGTTTCGACGCCAAGGCACGGCGCAGCTGGTTCGCCTCGCTCTACCTCACCGACGTGAAGGGCATCCTCAGGAGCACGCCCTTCATCCTCATCATGTCGCTGGGCTTGGTGCAGCTCTTCGTGTCGCTGGGCTTTGTCACCGAGCTCTACGGCAACAAGACCTACCCGGTCACCTACAACGTGGCCGATGTGATCCAGGGCGGGCTGTTCATCTATCTGATCATCATCGTCACCTTCTACGCCGGGCAGCTCATCTGGAAGGAACGCGAGCCGCGCATCGACGGCATCACCAACGCGCTGCCCACCTCCACCGGCGCGGGCCTGCTGGCCAAGTTCGCCGCGCTGGTCACCGTGATCTTCGTGGTGATGTGCTTCGCCTCGCTGGCCGGCATCGTCACCCAGCTGCTGAACGGCTACACCCGCATCCAGCCCGGCCTGTACCTCAGCTACCTCATCATCCCCGCCACGCTGGGCTTCGCCTTCTTCGCCGCGCTGGCCATGCTCGTGCACGTGCTGGTGAACAACAAGTACCTCGGCTACTTCGTATTCATCCTGCTGGTGGTGCTCAACACCTTCGGGTGGAGCGCGCTGGACGTGGAGTCGAACCTGGTGCAGCTGAACGGCTCCTCCGGACTGCGCTACTCGGACATGAGCGGCTACGGGCCCTTCCTGCCCGGCTGGATCTTCTTCCGCGTGTACTGGATGACCTTCGCCGCCATCCTGCTCTACGCGGCCTGGCTCTTCCTGGTGCGCGGCAACGACACCGCCTGGCGTTGGCGCTGGCACAACGCCAAGCAACGCTTCGCCACGGCACGCGTACCCGCCTTCGGCATGCTGGCGCTCTTCGCGGGCCTGGCCGGCTGGGGCTACTACAACACCAAGGTGCTGAACGAGTATACCACGAGCGAGGAGCAGGAGCAGCAACAGGTGGACTACGAGAAGGCCTACAAACGCTTGGAGGGCATACACCAGCCGCACTACACGGCGGTGGAATTCAAGATCGATCTGGAGCCTGAACGCCGCGCCATGACATACAGCGCCGATATCACCCTGCGCAACAAAGGCGAGCGGCCCATCGACACGCTGTGGCTGAGCCTTCCCGAGCGCATGGACCTCCATTTGCAGATCCCCGGCACCACCGTCGCGCTGGACGATGACGACCTGAAGCAGCGCATGTATACCCTCTCCCCGCCCCTGGCGCCCGGTGCCGACCTGCACTTCACCGTGCGCGGCGGCTATGCGGCCAAGGGCTTCGAGAACCGCGTGTCCTTCACCGGCATCGTGCAGAACGGAAGCTTCTTCAACAACATGGACCTGCTGCCGTCGATCGGTTACCAGGCGGACTTCGAGCTTACCGACAAGAACGACCGCCGCAAGTACGAGCTGTCGCCCAACCGCCGCACACCGTTACTGAGCGAAGCACCCGAGGACCGTATGCAGAACTACCTGCTGCGCCACAGCGACTGGGTGGAGGTGAGCACCACCATCAGCACCGCGCCGGACCAGATCGCCATCGCGCCCGGCAGCCTGGTGAAGGAGTGGACCGAGAACGGCCGCCGCTACTTCCGCTACGTGGTGGACCATCCCTCATTGAACTTCTACAGCTTCATGAGCGCCCGCTACGAGGTGGCCCGCGAGAAACTCGGCGACATCGACATCGAGGTATACTACCACAAGGACCACGGCGTGAACGTGCCGCGCATGCTCAGCAGCATGAAGCAGACCATCGCCTACTCCGGCGAGCACTTCGGCCCCTACCGCCACAAGCAGGCGCGCATCATCGAGTTCCCGCGCTACGCCAGCTTCGCGCAGGCCTTCCCCGGCACCATGCCCTACAGCGAGGCCATCGGCTTCATCACCGACCTGCGCAAGCCCGAGGACATCGACCCGGTGTTCTACGTGGTGGCGCACGAGGTGGGGCACCAGTGGTGGGCGCACCAGGTGATCGGCGCCGTGATGCAGGGCGCCACGCTGCTCAGCGAGAGCATGGCGCAGTACACCGCGCTGATGGTGATGGAGCAGCAGTACGGCCGGCCGCACATGCGGAAGTTCATGAAGTACGAAGCCGACAAGTACCAGAACGCACGCGGCAGCGAGGTGCTCGGCGAATCACCGCTGCTCACCGTGGAGAACCAGGGCTACATCCACTACAACAAGGGCAGCGTGATGCTCTACGGCCTGCGCGAGTTCCTTGGCGAAGCGGTGCTCAACCAGGCCTTCCAGCACATGGTGGACAGCTTCGGATACGCCGAGCCGCCCTACCCCACCTCCATGGACATGTACCGCGCCATGCGGGCCATCACGCCCGACAGCCTGCTGTACCTGCTGGACGACAACATCAAGCACATCACGCTCTACAACAACGCCGTGCAGGAGGCCACCGCCAGCATGAACGCGGACAGCAGCTGGACCGTGGAGGTGCGCATCACCGCCGCCAAGATGTACAGCGACTCGCTGGGCGTGGAGACCGAGGCGCCCATGGACGACTGGATGGACGTGGCGGTGATGCCCAAAACGCGCTTCGGCAAGGACAAGGAGAAGAACGACATCCCCCTTGCGCGCCAACGGCTGAAACTCCGCAGCGGCGAGAACCGCCTCACCTTCCAGGTGGCCGAGAAACCCGGCGCCGTGGTGATCGACCCGGACCACCTGTTCTTCGACCGATTGCCAGCGGATAATCGGAAGAAGGTGGAGGAAGCGGATCAGAAGATCAGACAATGAGATGATCAGATGGTCGGGCGGTAGATAACCGCTTCGTTGGGAATTGATCATTGGGTGTTCAGTCGCCGTATTTTCACGCCATGCAGGTATCACGATCGATCTTGAGCAGAACGCTAGCCGCCGTCTTCGTCTTGGGATTAGTGGCCTGTGCCCAAGCACAAGATCAGTCCCGATCCGTTGCCTTCGCTGACTTGTTCACCTTCGAAGTGATCGAAGGCGAAGAGGGTGCGTACATCAACACGGGGCCGGACAGCCTTCCTCCCGATCAGGCACTGCATGCCCGTTGCATTGCGCTTTGGCCGTATCACCTTTACCTCTACAGCATCTTCTCGGAAACCTATGGCCACGAGCAGCACATGGAAAAGATGCTGCCCGATACCATGGCCATCACCAAACGCTTCCACGACCTCCTCGAAGCGGAAACCGACTTCAAGGAACTCTACCTACGTTCGATCCATCCGGACCACATCGCAGCCCTGCACATCGATAGTGCCCTGCGCATAGCTGCACACTTCTACTACCTGCACATCATGGACGGAGAGCCGACGCTCCACATCTGCGTGGGCATCAACAAGGTGAGGGAACTCAGTTCAACGACACATCACCCACACCATGCAGCGTTCTGCTACATGACCATCTGGGAAATGGAGGACAGCTTCGGGCCATGGAGCACGGTGAAGGCTCCCTTCGCTGATGAATTGAAGGCCAAACCCAGCGGGGGGCGAATAGCCGAGATCGAGCAGGAGGTATACCAGCGCATCGCAGCGCTACCCGAGATGCGGCAGGCGCTGATCGAAACCTACAAGCGGAAGAAGGAGCACCTCAACTTCGAACTGGTATACTGAGGAGCGATCGCTCCGACCGATCCATCAGCGCACCAGCTTGATCACTGCACCACCTTCGGCGCGCAGCATATAAGTTCCGGAAGCCAGCCCGTTCGTGCGGATCGTCAACCGCTCACCATTAGCCATCCCTCTCCAGAGCACCCGGCCCAAGGCATCGCACAACTCCATGCGGTCACCGGGACGCAGCCCATCCACGTTAAGTGATTCTTCCAACGGGTTCGGCCAGGCACGAATACCATTGCCACCCTCCACGCCGATCACTGTCGTGGTGATCACTGGCACCGTGTCCGTGCTCCATAGGCATCCGAAGGCATCCGTGACCAGAGCGTGGTAGTCACCGTTCACTTGTGCCACAACGGATGAACTATCGCTGCTCAACTGGACGGCATCCAAGTACCATTCCCAAGCAATACCCCCTTCGACCCAAAGTGAATCACCGACCACCTGAAGAGTGTAACCCGGATCAGGTCGTTCGGCTACTTCGATGGTAGCACTGCGTACTGCACCGTTCGCATCGAACACCTCCACGCTGTAGCTGCCCGGACACAGCCCTTCGATCACGGGAGTTGTGGCACCCGTATTCCACAGGAAACTCAATGGTCCGGTACCATTGGTGAACACCTGCGCGGTTCCATCACACGCACCGGGACAGACCCCGGCGCTGTAGGTGTTCACCGCGAAGGTGGTATCGACGCCAGCGATCAGCATCGCATCGCCATTGCCCACATCATCGATGGTGGTATTGCCATAGGTGATAACACCCCAGTAGTAGCCACCGAAGTAGATGCTGTTCGGCGTCGCGGCCTGGCGGTGGATGCAGAGCGGGATATCGCGCTGAAACCCGCTGGGGCGCGATGCCCATACCACCTGCCCATCACCGGCGAGCTTCGCGATCAGCATGTCTTCGCCACCCAGTGCCGTGAAGGGTGTGCCGAAGAAGTCGATGCTCTGTTGGAAATGCGCGGCCACCAGCACGTTGCCCATGCCATCGGCCTCCACGTCCCAGGCCAGATCGCGCTGGGTGGAACCGGTGCTCTGTGCCCACTGCAATCCCCCATCCTCATCCAGCTTCATCACCAGGATGTCGTCGTTGCTGCTCACTGACGTAAGCGTATCGTCCGGCAGGAACAGGCTGCCCCATAGGCGCGCCGCAACGAACACATTGCCGAGGGTATCCGCGCTGATGCCCATGCCTTCGTGGTCGCCGGTGCCGAAGCTGCGCGCCCACACCCCGTTGCCGTCCAGGTCGGTGGCCAGTACATAGAGGTAGGCGCCGGTGCTTCCGGGCGTAAGGGCCAACCCATCGTAGCCCGCTGCCGAGAAGCCCACCTGACCGGTCACGAACAGCCGATCGCCGCACACACTGATGGCACGGCAGGTCTTGCCCTGCCCATTGCCTGTGCTCGCACGCGCCCACTGCACGGTGCCGGTACTGTCGTAACGCGCGATCACCAGCTGCCTGAAGTTCCCCGAGTTGGGAATGCTGATGCCGTCGAAACCGATCGTGGTGCCGCCGCTGAAGCCCGCGACGAACACGCCTCCATCCGCCGATACTGCCACACCACGGGCCACATCACTGCTGGCGCTGCTGCCTGCGCGTCGCGCCCACAGGCAGGTACCTGCCGTGTCATAGCGCGCAAGGAAGATGTCGTCGCTGCCCAGGCTGCTCAGCGTTACGCCATCGCCGAAGGTTGCGTTGCCGTCGTAGCTGCCGGTCACGTAGATCCGATCGTCCGCATCAATGGCAACGCCGTAGGCCCACGCATCGTTGAAGCCCACGGTGATCGCACGCACCCAAAGACAGGTGCCATCCGGAGCGCGCTTCGCGATGAAGCCCATCACATCGCTGTTGCCATCGGTGATGGTGCCGCAGCCGAAGTCCACCGTACCGGCGAGGCTCCCCACCCAGTAGGCGTTGCCCTCACTGTCAGTGGCGATGCCATGGCAGAAGTCGACGTTGCTGCCAGCGCCAGCACTGGCGGCCCAGTTCCATTGCTGGGCGTGGAGGGGGAAGGGCAGGGAAAGCAGGAGGGCGAGGATCGTGCGCATGGCGTAAAGGTCGGTGTATGGCGGTACACGTGTGGCGTATTGCGGTTCAGGGCGTGCCCCCGCATACACCACGCTCCGCTGAGCTCCACGCGGCGTGTACGGGGTCGGGTGCTCCACTGTAGTTGCCTTGCTCCGGCCCGCATCGCATCGGGCTCCGGGGTCCCCTCGTTCCTCGGGGCCTCCTCGCTCCGTGCGCTGCTGGGCCGGTGCGGCGGCAAGCTGCCGCTGCGCCCCCCTCACGCAGTGCTCCCGGCTGGCACAAGCATCGCGGACGGAGGTGATCCCAAACCCATCCACGAACATCGCGCCTCATTCCAACACCCCTCTAACACACTTCCTTGCTTTTGAGTTTTCTATAGTTGTACTTTAGATTCCTCAAAGGTCATGCGCTACGTACCACGCCATATCGCCCCCGTAATCGCCAAGGCTGCAAAGGGCTTTCCGGCCATCATACTCACCGGTCCGAGGCGTGCGGGGAAGACGATGCTCCTACGAAAGATCTTCCCGAAAGCGAGCTTCACCCTGTTGGAGGACCCCGATGTGGTGTCCCGCCTGCGCAGCGATCCGCAGGGCTTCCTCGACGGACTGAAGCTGCCCGCGATCCTGGACGAGGTGCAGAACGTGCCGGAGCTCTTCGCCTATGTGCGCGCACGTATCGACGCGGCACCACGGCGCACGGGGCAGTACATCTTCACCGGATCGCAGGAGGCACCGCTGATGCAGGGCGTTACCGAGAGCATGGCCGGCCGCGCCGCCATCCTGCACCTCTACCCGCTGAGCACCACCGAAAGCCCGCGCGTGGACCTGCTGCTGGGCGGCTTCCCGGAGGCCTTGGCACGCCCGCGCAATGCCTCGCTCTGGTTCTCCAGCTACGTGCAGACCTACCTGGAGCGCGATGTGCGTGCCGTGACCAACGTGCGCGACCTGGCCACCTTCCGCCGCTTCATGGCGCTGCTGGCCACGCGCCACGGCCAGATCCTCAACCGAAGCGAGTTCACCGGTCCGCTGGGGGTGAGCATCCCCACCATCAACCAATGGCTGGGCGTGCTGGAGACCACCCAGCAGCTGATCCTGGTGCCGCCGTTCTACGAGAGCCTGGGCAAGCGGCTGATCAAGTCGCCCAAGGTGTACTTCACCGACAGCGGACTGGCCTGCCACCTGCTGGGCATCACCACCAAGGCCGAGTTGGAGCGGTCGCCCTTCCTGGGCGCACTGTTCGAGGGCTTCGCGGCGTCCGAGATCGTGAAGCGCCAGGTGAACGCAGGGCAGCGGCGTGAGCTCTACCACTTCCGCGACCAGCAGGGGCTGGAGGTGGACTTCCTAGTGCCGGGCCGGAACGGTGCGCTCACGCTCATCGAGTGCAAGGCCACCCGTTCGCCCTTCCCCGCCATGGCCTCCAGCCTGCTGAAATTGAAGGACGAGCTGACCGCGAAACGCCCGCCACGCACGAAGGTGGAAGCCGTGCTGCTGCACCGCAAGTCATCACGGAGCGCCACACGGGCGCTTCTTCCCGGCGCGCAGGCGATGGACCTTGAGCACTGGCTGAAGGGCGGGAAGTGAAGCGGATGGTTTTGAGTTTTCTAAAGTTGAACTTTAGATTTCTCAACGACCGGCAACGGTGATCGAGGATCGCGTGAGGGGCCGAAGCGGCAGCCTGCTGAAGCCAAGGCGATGGCGCTGCCCGAGCGAGGAGGCTGCGACGCCAGGAGACGCCAGGAGCAGACCCCGGAGCCAGTGCCAGCGCCCGCCGAGGCGAAGTAGCTATAGCGAAGGACCCGGCCCCGCCTGCGCCAAGGTCCGAGCGCGGAAGGCGGGGACACGCCCCATGATCCATTGCCTACCACTCCTGCAGGTCGACCCCGTGGGTCGACGCTACAGGTGCGCATCTGCAACGTGGTGCAAACATGCCAGCGTCCAACACACCGCCTTAGACTATATTACTGTCCGCAGATCGCCGTGTATTTCGTCGATCCGGCAGGGCGGATGTTGATCAACACCCACAGCTGGTTCAGCCTCAACCACGGCGTGCTCTCGCCCGAGCAGGTGCTGCAGGAGGCGCACGCGCTGGGCTTGCAGCAGGTGGCGCTCACGGACATCAACTGCACGGCCGGATGGAGCGACTTCTTCCGGCTGGCGGCGAAGTACAAGGTGCGGCCGCTGGCGGGGATCGAGTTCCGCACCGGGCCGCGGCTGCTGTATATCGGCATCGCGCGCAGCAACACCGGCGTGCATCAACTGGCCTCGCTGCTGACGGACCACCTGCTGGACGGCGTGGAGCTGCCGGAGCGCGCACCCGAACTGGACGAGGCCTTCATCATTTATCCCTTCGGTGCGGCGCATATGCCGGAGAAGCTGCGGCCCACCGAGTACATCGGTGTGCGGCCGGGCGAGGTGAACCGCCTGCGCTTCTCGCCTTGGATGAGGCACAAGGACCGCTTGCTGGCGCTGGCACCGGCCACCTTCCGCAGCGATCCCGCCCTGGCCAAGCGCGACTTCAACGTACACCGCCTGAAGCGCGCGGTGGATACCAACACGCTGCTGAGCACCACACCGCCGGAACATGTGGCACCGCCGGAACATCGCTTCCTGAGCGAGGAGCAGCTGTGCGCCGCCTTCGCCGCCGTGCCCGAGCTGGTGTGGAACACGCGCCGGCTGATGGACCAATGCGAGGTGCACTTCGCGCACGGCAAGAGCAAGAACCGCAGGACGTGGAGCGCGGATGCCGCTGCGGACCTCGAACTGTTACGCCGCGAAACGCAGACAGGGCTGCTGCGCCGCTTCCCTTCCCCCTCGCAGCAGGTGATGGACCGCGTGGAGCGTGAACTGACGGTGATCGCGCAGAAGGACTTCGTGAGCTACTTCCTGATCAACTGGGACCTGATCCGCTTCGCTAAACACAAGGGCTTCTTCCACGTGGGGCGCGGCAGTGGCGCGAACAGCCTGGTAGCCTATTGCCTCGGCATCACCGACGTGGATCCCATCGAGCTGGATCTCTACTTCGAGCGCTTCATTAACCCCAGCCGCAGCAGCCCGCCCGACTTCGACCTCGACTTCAGTTGGAAGGACCGCGATGAGGTGACGCGCTACCTCTTCGACAAGTACGGCGATGATCGAAGGGTGGCGCTGCTGGCCACCTACAGCACCTACCAGTACCGCGCGGTGATCCGCGAGTTGGGCAAGGTGTTCGGGTTGCCGCCGCACGAGATCGATGCGCTGGCCGAGGGCGATACCGGGCGCTCGGTGTGGATCGGCAGGCATGCGAACGCGGACCCATCATCCCCACCCGCTTCGACCCCGCCCAGCGCTGGTGCGAACGGTGGTCTCCGCACGCTTTCACAGAACGACCGCATCGCACAGAGCATCCTGCATTACAGCACCTACTTCCACGAGCATCCGCACCACCTGAGCATCCACGTGGGCGGTGTGCTGATCAGCGAGAAGCCACTCACCCACTACACCGCGCTGCACATGCCGCCGAAGGGTTTCGCCACCACGCAGTTCAGCATGCTGGAGGCCGAGGACCTGGGACTGTACAAGTTCGACATCCTTAGCCAGCGGGGGCTGGGGCATATCAGGGATGCGGTGGAGATGGTGGGCAAGACCCAAGTCATAAGTCTCAAGACTCAAGTCACAAGAGACAAGACACAAGAAACAAGTCTCAATACACAAGACACAAGCTACAAGGCTCAAGACACAAGGCGCAATGTTCAAATGTCAAGTTCAGCATGCCTTGAGTCTTGTGTCTTGAATATTGAGTCTTGTCACTTCCGCGAAGCAGTCGACATCCACGCGATCGAACGCTTCAAGCACGATCCCCGCATCAACGAACTGCTGCGCACGGGCGACACCATCGGCTGCTTCTATGTGGAGAGCCCGGCCATGCGCATGCTGCTGAAGAAGCTGGGGGTGCAGGACTATCCCACGCTGGTGGCGGCCAGCAGCATCATCCGTCCGGGGGTGGCGCAGAGCGGCATGATGCGCGAGTACATCCTGCGGCACCGCGACCCCGAACGCCGCAAGCAGGCGCATCCGGCCATGGCTGCCATCATGCCCGATACCTACGGCGTGATGGTGTACCAAGAGGACGTGATCAAGGTGGCGCACCTGTACGCGGGGCTCACGCTCGCCGAGGCCGACATCCTGCGGCGTGGCATGAGCGGCAAATACCGCAGCCGCGAGGAGTTCCAGCGCGTGAAGGACCGCTTCTTCAGCAACTGCAAGGCGAAGGGCTACCCGGAGCACGAGAGCGCCGAGATCTGGCGGCAGATCGAGAGCTTCGCCGGGTACAGCTTCGCGAAGGGCCACAGCGCGAGTTATGCGGTGGAGAGCTACCAAAGCCTCTACCTGAAGGCCTACCACCCGCTGGAGTTCATGGTGGCCGTGGCGAACAACTTCGGCGGCTTCTACCACACGGAGTTCTACCTGCACGAGGCCAAACGGGCCGGGGCGGTGGTGGAGGCGCCGTGCGTGAACCGGAGCGGGGAGTTGTGCACGTTGCACAGAGTGGTGAGTAGCGAGTGGCGAGTGGCGAGTAACATGCACTCCGGCCACTCGCCACTCATCTTCCTCGGTCTCCACAACATCAAATCCCTCGAGGCCGCCACCGCCGACCGCATCCTCGCCGAACGCCGCCGCCACGGTCCCTTTGCCGGCCTGCCCGACCTGCTGAAGCGTGTGCCCATATCGCCCGAGCAGGCGCGCATCCTCATCCGTGTGGGAGCGCTCCGCTTCACCGGCCGCAGTAAGCCACAACTGCTGTGGGACCTCACCCTGCTGCACCCCGGCGCGAAGCATGATCCCGTGCCCGACCTCTTCGTGATGAAACCTCCGCCCACCAAGCTGCCCACGCTGGAGCACTTCGACCTGAGCGATGCCTACGATGAGCTCGAGCTGCTGGGCTTTCCGTTGTGCGATCCGTTCTTGTTGGTGGAGAATGCGGGTGAGAATGGGGAGAAGAGAGAGAGTGGTGAGAAAGTGGGGCCACCCTCTCACCCTCTCACCCTCTCACCACTATCACTACCCTCACCACTTCCTCCATCCTCACCACTTCCACCACCCTCACCATTCTCACCACCGTGCATTTCAGCCCGCGACATGTCCCGCCACATCGGCAAGCGCGTTTCCATGCTCGGCTATGTGGTGCACGTGAAACCCACGAAGACCGGCGCCGGTGACCGCATGAGCTTCGGCTGCTTCATCGACCGGGCGGGTGATTTCTGGGACAGCACGCAGTTCCCCAGCGTGGAGGCGAAGTACCCGTTCCGGGGGCGGGGCGTGTACCGGCTTACCGGAAAGGTGGAGGAGGAATTCGGGCATTGTGCGTTGAACGTGGAGCACGTGGAGAAACTGCCATGGAAGCAGGACCCGCGCTACGGCACGAAATGATGCAAGCAAGGTTCCCATGCACCCAAGCAACGGAACCAACGGAACTCGTGTCTTGGGCATATAACAACTACAGGACCATGACCCGATACTACGCTGCCTTGCTCCTTGCACTTCCCTTCGCCGTCAATGCCCAATCCATCGCCACACAGGGATTCACGTTCAACCCCAGTGTGCTAACGGTGACCGCAGGTACCGCGATCTCACTCAACATCGGAGGTCAGCACACCATGACCGAGGTGGATGAAGCCACCTGGAACGCCAACGGCACCACCTGGAACGGAGGCTTCAACTTCGATGGCGGGACCCACACGCTCACGCTCGACCTACCGGGCACCTACTACTACGTCTGCGTACCCCACGCCAGCATGGGCATGAAAGGCCGGATCATCGTGGAATCGAACACGGGTGTGCAGGGGCCGATCGGTCCGGCCCCGGTGAAGGCCTATCCCAACCCGGCCAGCACAGAGCTCAACATCACGGTATCCGCACCTGCTCAAGCCGAGCTGTTCGATGCCACCGGTCGCCTCGTGCTGCAGCGCACGCTCAACGGCCGTGACCGTCTTCCGATAACTGAAGTGCCGCAAGGGACCTACCTCGTTCGGCTGCTGGACCTTGAAGGCCGGTTGCTGGGCACGCAGCAGGTCTCGATCGTCCATTGAACATCGCCTCCAATCCAGGAAAGCGCCGCCCACAAGCGGCGCTTTAACTTACCGGACCTGCTCCCACCACCGCTCGCTCAGCGCCAGATCGGGGCCGTTCACGATGCGACCGATGCGCGGGGTGAGCAGGGGGATGCCCAACTCGGCAGCCCTGACCGACACGCGTTCGATGGGTTCCTTCCACGGATGCATGGCCAGACTGAACTTGCCCCAATGGATGGGCATGAGCACCCGGGCCTTCAGGTCAACAGCGGCCTGTGCCGTCTCTTCGGGCATCATGTGGATGTTGGACCAGCGCTCGTTGTACGCGCCGCATTCCAACAGCACCAGGTCGAACGGTCCGAAACGCTCCCCCACCTCCTTGAACGAGGGCGAGTAGCCGGAGTCAGCGCCGAAGTACACCTTTTTCGTGCGGCCTTCGAGCACCCACGAACCCCAAAGCGTACTGAAGCGATTGGTCATTCCTCGTCCGCTGAAATGGCGAGACGGAGCGAGCGTAAGCTTCACGGATCCCAGTTCCACCGACTCCCACCAGTCCTTCTCGGTGATGGCCTCCGCAGGCACGCCCCAATGCTCCAGATGCGCTCCCACGCCAAGGGGTACGATGAAGCGCCTGTCCTTCAATTGAAGGATGGTGCCATGGTCCAGGTGATCGTAGTGATCGTGCGAGAGCAGCACCGCATCGATCTTGGGCAGCAGGTCCACCGTCATGTGCTGCTGGTAGTTGAAGCGCTTGGGCCCCATGAAGGAGAACGTGGAGGCGCGTTCGCCGAAGACCGGATCGCAGAGGAAGGTGAGCCCATCGACCTTGATGAGCAACGAGGAATGGCCGAACCATGCGGTGGCGATCGCCGAGTCGGGCACCGCATCCCATGCCGCACGATCGAAGGGCACGGTGGGAACGGTATCCTGCGGCTCACGTCCCTCCGCACCCTTCGCGAATTCCCACATCACCTTGGCCATGGTGCCGATGGGCATGTCCATATCGGTCTCCACCACGTTCTGGAACTTGCCATCGCGGTAGTTCGGCGATGCTTGGATACGCGCCTGTCGATCCCCATTGGGGTTGCTACCCACCATGGGAGCGAAGTTGAAGTAGAGCACAAGCACAAGGCCCAATGCCAGCGGCACGGCCACGATGATCAGCAGCATCTTCTTGAAGGCACCCATGAACGGGGAAGGTCCGCACCAAAGGTCCGGACCTTCCCCGTTCATCCGTCACCGGCCCACACGATCGGTGGCCGTTCATGGAGGGCTCAGTTGCCGCGATACTTCACGGCTCCCTGGGCCAGAAGGTGTTCGATGTCGTTGTTGATGCTGAGGATGAGCAGCGCCGTGGCCGTGCAGAACACCGGGCTGGTGATGCAGTGGTGCCCGTTCCAGCTGCCGTCGTTGTTCTGAATGGCCACGATACGACCGGTGGTCTGCTGGTACCAGTTCTTCCAACCCTGGTCCTTGCCGATCACCAGCGATTCGCCGGTCTGCAGGAAGCTGAGGAACTCCTCACCGCCGTTGTTACCGAAGCCGCTGATGACATCCTCGCGCTGGGCCTGCTGCTTGGCGGAATTGTAGACCTGGTAGGCCGTGTTGTATTTCTCCGCCTCGGTCCGCGACAGGCCGGTCTCCTCCAGGGCATCGACGGACACCGGTGCGTTCTCGGCGAGCTTGCCCTCCTTCTTGGCCTGGGCGATGCGCTCGTTCACCTCCCGTGCTTCGGCCGCACTATTGCGCGTACTGCCACTGACCGCGTAGAGCGTGATGCCCGCTGCCCGCTCCGTGGCCACACTACCGGTGTTCACATCGAAATTGGCCTTTTGGTAATTGCGCGCCAGGTCCAGTGCCTGCTCATCCACCTCGGCACCCTGTGCCTTCGCGCTCTCCAGCGCACTGGCCGCGAAGGAGCTCTGCAGTACACCGGCCCATCCATCGCCCTGCACACTTCCATCGCTCATCTGCGAACGTTGGATCATGGCCACGCAGGTGTTCAACGAACGCATCACGCGGAGCTTCATGGGATGTTGATCACCAAGCTTGGCGGACAGGTTGCTCAAGCATTGGGCGGTGAGGGCCACATCGATGTTCTGGCCCAGCTTGGACTGGATCTGCGTGCCCTGCAGGGCGGTCACGTTCACCGCGTTCTTCGGGGCCGCCTCCACCTGCTTCAGGAGGTATTCCACTGCTTTCTTCAATTGCGTGCTGTAGGCTCCCTTGTCCAGATCGCTGCCCATGCGTATCATCGCCATGGCCACCATGGCCGTGGTGGCGGGATCAGCGCTCACCGCGTGCGGGTCCATGATGTCCTGCCGGGCATGGGAGCCTGCTCCGTAGCCGCCATCCGGTGCTTGCGCCTTGACAAGCCATTGCAGCCCCCGCTGCTCGGCCAGCATCACCTTCTCCGGCGTGCGCAGAACGAAACTGCTGTCCAATCCAACGCCTTCGTAGACGGTCATGAACACGCACTTGGGCGGTTCCTCGGCGACCGGTGGCGGAACCGGACAATGGATCACCGGAGCATCCGGTGTAAGAGTGCGCTGTTTGAACGAGGCGAGCACGATGATGGCGCCCGCGCTGGCCACGATGGCCACGGAGAAGAGGATCTTGCGTTGCATGACGGTTGCGGTATGCGGCACCGGGACATTCCGGTTCCGCAGCATCCGTACACGCCAGGAGCGGACTGGTTCGATCCAGCGGATCGCCTAAGGTTCATCCGGGGCCCGCTGCACCCTGAAGGAGCCGTTGCTCACCGTGACGAACTGCTCCTCGCCCGTGGTGGTGTCGTACCGTACCATCGTGCCGAGGAAGAAGCCCTGTACTTCGCCGCCCACCGGGCCGAACTGGTTCACGCCGATCTGCTGGTCGTAAGGGAAGTAGTAACGCCCATCGATGACCAGGGTGATGTTGCAGTCGCCTTCGCCTTGCACCGTGGTGCAATTACCGGTGGCGTTGCCCGGCCATTCCCCGAAGAGCTGCGGACCGCCGCCGCCATCCACCACGAAGAGCTGCGTGGTGTTGTCCGAAGCCGAGTAGGTGGCGGTGGCCATACCGACGGCCGGGTCGATCACCACGGCCTGCTGGCTGTAGCCATCGCCATTAAGCACGCAGCCCGCCTGCAGTCCACCACTGGACCCGCCGTTGCACAAGGTGATGGTGCCCGCATCCGTTTCACCGCCCGGCGCGGTGGGCAGCGTCACGGAGGCCTCCTGCACGATGGCTCCGTTGAGGTTCACCAGGCGAAGCGTGGCCTCTTCCCCATTGTACGGCGCGGCGATACGGAACTCGGGCGTGCCCCCCAGTGGCATGAAGTAGGAGCCGCCGGACCAGATGACCATGGCATAGCCGTTCACTGTGCCGGACGGGCAGTTGATGGTGCCTGTAATGTAGCCCGGCGTGTTCACCAGTAGTTCCACGTACTGTTCGCCATCGGCCGCCATCGTGCCGATGGGAACGGGCGTGGCCGTTACGCCCAAGGGGTTCGCATCCAGCTCCACGGTGAGGTCGACACCGGAGGGAACGAACGCATCGAACTCCCCATCGGAACGCGGGAAGAAGCGGACCTGCCGAATGCGGATGGGCAGCAGGGGCACCAGCTCCTCATCACCTTCAGCACGCAACCTGCCCCGGACGCGGGCCCTCGGAAAGGCGGCATCCGCATTCCAAGTGGAGAAGTGCTGCACCGTGCCCACGTATTCGCCTCCAACGCGCTGCGCTTCGCCCTCCGGCTCCCAAATACCCGTCTGCTCATCGAGATGCCACAGGGGCACGGTGGCCGGTGCCTCGCTGCTCTGATCGGCGGCGATGGGCAGGTGCAGGGTGGCCGAGGCCCCATTGCCCAGCTGCAGCTCGCTCCCCGCGCCATCGGTGATCAGCACGCTGGCCATGCCATAGCTGTAGAGCTGCTGCTGCGAGCCGCCCACGATGGCCGTGAGGTCACCGCCCGGCATGGCCGCGCTGAAGTCCGGTGCATCCGTGGCGAAGTGCTCCACCGCCACCGCATAGGTTCCCGAATAGGGCGTTCCTGATGGGGTGACAAGCCCGTTGGCCGGCAGTTGCAGGCGGAAGCCATCCGGCAATTGGAGGTCCTGCGGCGAGGCGGATGATAGGCCGGTGAAGTCGGGCACGCTGGACCGCATGGCCACGCGCACGATCGTGGTGCCGTTCAGCAGGGCTGCCGCTCCATGCACGGCATCGAAGTAGCCGGCCTTCTGGCAGCGCACCACCACGCGGTGATCGGCCGGAGCGTTGCTGAGCAGGAACACACCTTCCGCATCCGTGACCGTTGAGGTGGAACCCGCGAGGACCATGACCCCGGGGAGCGGGGCACCCGATGCATCCACCACCTGGCCGAGCACACGCGTGGTGCTGCTGGGGACATTGGGAATGGACGGTGAAGGCGCCTCGCTCTCGTCCTTGCCGCAGCCCACGAGGAGCAGTAGAATGGTCAGTAAGAAGGCGACGAACGCGAAGATGGTCCAGGTGCGGTCTACGTTGGAGCGGGAGGAGAACATCATGGCAGGGTGATGTGGTAGGAGGACGAACGAGGCGAAGGAAGTCCGTCTCATGCCGCTTTGCCATCACATATTCGTGGGTATGCGACCGCACGCTGCGGACCATTCCTTGCTCGACCCCACTGATGGCTCCTCAGCAAGCGGGTCGATCGGCACAAGGAACCTCACGTCCATGGGGTCCAACGCTTCGCCGTACCCTACCGGTCGAACACCTTGTTGAGCGCCTCCGTACGGCTGTGCACCTGTAACTTGCTGTAGATGGCGCGGATATAGGACCGGACGGTCTCCACGCTGAGCGAGAGCTTGTCGGCGATCTCCTTGTAGCGGTAGCCATCCGCGAGCAGATGCACCAGCTCGTGCTCACGAGGCGTAAGGCTTTCGATCAGCTGCGCATTGGCCTTCTTCTGCTGCACATTGGCCACCACCATGCGCGCAATGGCGAGCGACATGGGCGAACCACCGGCATGGATGTCCCGCACGGCTTGGGCGATCTCGGCCGGAGTGGCGGTCTTCAGCAGATAGCCTGTCGCGCCGGCACACAGGGCACTGAAGAGATTGGTATTGTCCTCGAACACGGTGATCATGAGGAACTGCAGCTGCGGACGTTTGGGCTTGCATTGGGCCACCACCTGGATACCGCTCAGACCAGGAAGATTGATGTCCGAAAGGACCACATCCAGTCCATCGAGTCCTTCGGGACGTGCCAGGAACGCCTCCGCATTCGGGTAGCTACCCTTCAACGCAAGGTCACCCGCCTCATGGATGGCCCGCTCGAACGCGTGGCGCATATCAGCATCGTCCTCGATGATTGCGGTGCGGATGGCCATGGTTGCGAAATTACCTGGGCATGTTGGCCGCGAAATCACATGTTCGTGGGGGGTATGGGCGCAGAGAACGTCACGGTGGTTCCCTCGGGGCCGGTCGCCACGGATGCGCTTCCCCCCAAGGCCTCGGCACGTTTGCTGAAATTGGCCAGACCATTCGCCCCTTCTCGTATCCGCAGTGGATCGAACCCATGGCCATTGTCACGTACTAAAAGTTCGGCCCGACCGGTGTCCAGATGCAACTGCACCTCGATCTGCGACGCAGCGCTGTGCCTGAGCGCGTTGCTCACGGCCTCCTTCAGTACGAGCAGGATGTTGCGCTTCAGCTCCGGGCCTATGGTCCTGTCACGGTCGTTGTCGGCGCAGCGCAGATCGGTGTGAAGGTCGACCTGCAGATCCTCGAACTGACGGCCCAACAGGCTTCGCACATAGGCCAGGAAGGAGGCAAAACTGTCGTTCCGTGGATCCACCGTCCAGACGATCTCCCCTAATTCATTGACCAGCTCGGTGCTGGCCTCGGCGATCCGCGCCGCCTGCGGAGCCGCGGTGGCATCCATCTGCCGCGAAAGCATCGTGATCTTGGTGAGACCACTGCCGATGCCATCATGAATGTCCCGCGCGATGCGCATGCGCACCTTCTCCAATTCGCGTTCACGCTCCAGCTCACGCAACCGGGCACGGTACCTGCGCTGAAGGATGGTGCGGGTGACCAGCACCACGAGCACCATCATCAGCAGCATGGCCGACCCGCGCACCCACCAGGTGGCCCACCACGGAGGTAGCACCTTGAACAGGATGGTGAGGATCACCGGTCGGCTGAAGGGGCTCTCTGCCCGTACCTCCACCATATAGTTACCAGGCCCCAGGTCCAGCAGACTGAACGAGCGCTGCCGTCCCAGGTCTGACCAGGTGGACCGTTCATCATCCCTGGTGATGCGGTAGGCATAGGTGAAGGCATCGCCCTCATGGAGCGCGACCACACCAAAACCCACCTGCAGATCATTGATCGCATGTGGCAGCTCCAGGTCACCATTGATCAGCATGTGCAAGTCGATGGTCCGCTGACCAGCCCGGGCTTCGCGCAACATCAGTACAGGCTCCGGCCCGGTGGGTTGGAAGTCGGGATCGACGTGATACCATTCACCGGACTGGATGAGCACCCCACCATCCCGGCCAGCGGCGATCGCCGCGACCTCGTTGAACGGAAAGCCATGCAACGGATCGAGGCGGTACATGATCTCCGTGTCAGGATCGATGAGATAGGCGCCCGTATTGGACAACAACCAGGTGCGGTCCCGCCCATCCTGCAAAACGTTCTCGAAGATGGGCCGGTCGGGCGGCATCCATCTACGGTCGATGACCCAACCCTCTGCTGCACGCTTCAGACGCATCACCCCATGGCTCCTGGTCAGCACAAGAATGCGTCCATGACGATCGGCCTTCACTTCCGTCATGCTGCGGAAATGGGCCGCCGGAAGGTGCGGGCCCAACAGCAGTTCAAAGGCGTGTGTACGCTTGTCGAACAAGGCTGGTCCATGATCACCCAGATTCACCAACAGCCGCTCACCATCGTAGGCATCCACACCGAGCACGGAGGGACGTGCGCCGTCCGCACGCGTCGGAGGCAGGAAATATCGGCCACCATCTGCTGCTGGATCCCATTCCAGCAGTCCGGCCAAGGAAGCCGCCACCCACAGCTTGCCGGACTTGTCCTCATACAAGCCGTGCACATAAGGCTGCGGCACGGAAGCACCAGCCACCTCCATCGGAACACGCTCCACTGCACCCGTTCCAGGGCGATGACGCATCAACCCATGCGTGGTCGCCAGCCACACCACCCCGTCGGCGGTCTGCTCGATCTTGAACGCTTCATAGGGACCGTGAGCTTGTGGCAAAGGCACTTTGGCGAGGGTGTGTCCGTCCTCATCCAACCGGAAGAGCGCCCGGTCAGCGTAGAGGGTGACGAGCCAATGACCGACACCGTCGACCGCAGTGGTGACATATGAAGGCTTGCGCGTGAAACCACTCGTGATCGCGGGTGACGCTTGCTCGACCTGCTTGGTGAGATCCACTATGCCGTTCCCACCTCGCATCACCTCTTCGCCCTCGAGTAATACAAGACAGCTGGTGCGTGCGCCTTCTGCTGCTGCCATCCCTTGCACCCGCTGAAGCCCTGTTGGACCCGCTCCGGCCTCGATCACTTCGCCATCGCAGGTGAACCACCAGCGGTCAGGTCCCAACTGCACCGCATCATGCACGATGTTCTGCAGATCGCTCAGCGGCCGATGCATCACCAACTGCTGCTCGAACCGCTGCTGACGCATGTCGAATCGCACAAGCCCCAGACCCCAGGAAGTGCACCACAGGGCGTCGGGATCATGTCGATCGGGCAACACATCCAGGAGCAATGTCTTGGGTGGCGCGATCTGTTCCTCAAGGTTGAGGGGGAAGCGAACGGTCGTTCCCGCATGTGGATCATAGGCCATCAGGTAACGCTGTTCCGTGCACCAGACCACCCCATCGGATGCCACATGCCCACCCCTCACCGACACCCCGGCCGGCCGCCAAACCACGCGCAGGGTTTCATCGTTGGGCCCTAGTCGGGCCAATCCGCCCCGGTTGCAGAAGGCCCAAAGCGTTCCGTCATCGGCCCACTCCAGGTCGAGGCATTCATAGGGCCCTGTGCGACCATCATCAAAGACCAAGGGCACACGCCCTCGCTCACCACTGAAGGGGTCGACCCACCATGCACCGAGAAAGGTGGCCGCCCACACGCGTCCATCAGGGCTGAGGGCCACCTCGAAGACGCTGTCGTCCGTAAGCGACAGGCTGTCCAATGGATCGTTCAGATACGATTCCGTGCGGGCACCGTCAAAGCGGTGTACGCCCCTATCCGTGGCGAGCCACAATGCACCGTAGCGATCGACCACACCGGAGCGAATCTGGGCGCCCTCGATGCCGGGCACTGTCAGCAGCGTGAACGTTGGAGCACCCTGCCCACACGCAAGGGTCCTTACAACCAGCAGAACGAACAATGCAGAGACCCAGCGCATGCCACCAGCGAAGCTAGGTGCGGCAAGGCATCCGTGCCAAAGGGGTCCGATCACGGGCGTACACGACACTGGCTCACGCGGCCGCGCTACCCGGTACGGAACAGCCCTATGCCTCCTGCAACTTCTTCGCAGCCCGCTTGCGCTCGTTCTCGTCCAGCAGGATCTTCCGGATACGCAGGCTCTTGGGCGTCACCTCCAGGTACTCGTCCTCGGCGATGTACTCCATGCACTCCTCAAGGCTGAACTTCACGGCGGGTGCGATGCTCACCTTGTCATCGCTGCCACTGGCGCGCATGTTGGTGAGCTTCTTCACGCGGATCACGTTCACGCCGAGCTCCTCGCCGGGCTTGGGGCTCTCACCGATCACCTGGCCGGCGTACACTTCTTCACCGGGCTCGATGAAGAATTTACCGCGGTCCTGGAGCTTGTCAATGGCATAGGCGATGGCGGTACCTGTCTCAGCGCTCACGATGCAGCCCGAACGCGGTGAAGCTATCTGGCCCTTGAACGGCTCGTAGCCCTTGAAGCGGTGCGCCACGATGGCCTCCCCTTCGGTGGCCGTGAGCAGCGTGTTCCGCAATCCGATGATGCCGCGTGCCGGGATGCTGAATTCCAGCACCGTGCGGTCGGCCTTCTGTTCGATGTTCAGGATCTCGCCCTTGCGACGGGTCACGTGGTCGATGACGCGGCTGCTGAACTGCTCGGGCACCTGCACAGTGAGGGTCTCGATCGGCTCGTGACGCTGGCCGTCGATCTCCTTGTACAGTACCTGCGGCTGGCCCAGTTGGAACTCGTAGCCTTCGCGGCGCATGGTCTCCACCAGGATGCTCAGGTGCAGGATACCGCGACCGAACACGAGCAGACGGTCCGGGCTGTCCGTCTCTTTCAGGCGCATCGCCAGGTTCTTTTCGATCTCCTTGAAGAGGCGATCGCGCACATGGCGGCTGGTGACGAACTGACCTTCGCGGCCGAAGAAAGGTGAGTTGTTGATGGTGAACAGCATGCTCATGGTGGGTTCGTCCACCTTGAACTTGGCAAGGCCTTCAGGGTTCTCTGCATCAGCGATGGTATCGCCGATATCGAAGTTCTCGAGGCCCATCACGGCCACGATCTCACCGCAACCGATCTCTTCCTTCACCTTGATCTTACCGAGGCCCTCGAAGGTCATCAGCTCTTTCACCTGGCCCTTCTGGAAGGTGCCGTCATTCTTCACCAAGGTGACCTGCTGGCCGGGCTTGATCGAGCCGCGGCTGATGCGGCCCACGGCGATGCGGCCTTGGAAGCTGCTGTAGTCGAGGCTGGTGATCCGCATTTGCAGGGTGCCTTCCACCTTCTTCGGGGCAGGGACCTTCTCCAGGATCACGTCCAACAGGTAGCTCACATCCTCGGTCGGGGTCTTGGGATCTGGCCCCATCCATCCTCCTTTGCCGCTTCCGTACACCACGGGGAAGTCGAGCTGATCCTCGCTCGCATCCAATGCGAACATGAGATCGAAAACAGCCTCATGCACTTCATCGGGCGTGCAGTTGGGTTTGTCCACCTTGTTGATCACGACCACCGGCTTCAAACCCATCTCGATGGCCTTGCCAAGCACGAACCGGGTCTGCGGCATGGGGCCCTCGAAGGCATCCACCAGCAGGATCACCCCATCGGCCATGTTCAGCACGCGCTCCACCTCACCGCCGAAGTCGCTGTGGCCGGGGGTATCGATCACGTTGATCTTCACACCCTTGTAGCGGACGCTCACGTTCTTGCTCAGGATGGTGATGCCCCGCTCGCGCTCCAGATCGTTGTTGTCAAGCAGCAGGTCCTGCGTTTCCTGGTTATCCCGGAACAGCTGGCACTGGTGCAGGATCTTGTCGACCAGGGTGGTCTTACCGTGGTCGACGTGGGCGATGATGGCGAT
>CAYZBO010000041.1:0-26396 GCA_964476665.1 uncultured Chryseobacterium sp.
GCGTGCGCCGCGCCATGGCCATCCAGCTCATCATCAACCGCGAGCTCGGCCTGGCGAAGAACGAGAACCCACTTCAAGGCAGCTTCATCATCGAAGAGCTTACCGACCTAGTGGAAGAGGCCGTGCTCAGCGAGTTCGACCGCATCACCGAACGCGGCGGCGTGCTCGGCGCCATGGAGACCATGTACCAGCGCAGCCGCATCCAAGAGGAAAGTCTCTACTATGAGACGCTGAAGCACACCGGCGAATACCCGATCATCGGCGTCAATACCTTCCTCAGCAGCAAGGGCTCACCCACGATCCTGCCGAAGGAGGTGATCCGCGCCACCGAGGAGGAGAAGGAGGCGCAGATCGCGACGGTGGAGAACGTGCAGCAGGCTTATGCCGAAGAAGGGAAGGCGGCGCTGCGGAAATTGCAGGAGGCAGCGATCCGGAACGAGAATATGTTCGAGGTGCTGATGGAGGCTACGAAGTATTGCTCGCTTGGGCAACTTACTGCTGCGATGTTCGAGGTGGGGGGGCAGTACCGGAGGAATATGTGAAGCGTATGCTCGCAGTCTGACTATCTCCCAGCTGGTATAGGCCACGACTTCATCCCAGCCAGTGACACAGGACTTTCACTGGACCTTTCTGGCCATCGGTCAAAAAGTGGCCTGGCCATGTCCGCACAGACCTCACTCGCAGTTCTCCAGCTCCAGGATGAAGAAGCCTTGGCGGTGGATATCGGCTTCCCATTTGGGTTGTAGTGTGCGCACATGGCAGAAGCGGCACTCTTTAGAGGTGAGCGGCTGCCCACCTTCGCCTTTGCGCTCCAGGTAGGCTTTCCCGTAGGCGTGGATCACGGCGGAGTCGCGCTGGCTGCTCGGTGCGATGATGTCGAAGTGCATCACCCGGCCGTCTTTGCGTGTAACGTACGTGTCCCATACGGCTACTTCGGCCGATTTCGTCTGTTCGTTCATGTTCATGCGTTGTTGGGCTTGTACGGCCATCCCGATCAGGAGGGCTGGTAGGAGGGTAAGAAGGGGTTTCATGGCAGGAATTCGATCGGTCGGAACAAATGTAAGGTATCCTAACTATATTTGCCACCGAAGGATCGCGATCCCTTCTGCCCGAAACTCCCAAACACTCTACCCAGATGAGAAGAACAGCCATCATCATCACCATGGGACTGACCACGCTCCCCGTGCTCGCCCAGCGAAACAAGACCACTTCCCCGGAACAGACCAAACCCTCAACAACCATGGAAACACCCAAAGGATACACATATGGAAAGGTGGGCGCATCGCCGTTCACCATGAAGGACCTGGACGCATTGAAGGCCACAGTGCTCTTCGGGCCTGAGGACGAGAGGTACCTGCGCATGGCAGGCGAAGTGCTGAAGGACCAGACCGATGCCGTGCTCGATCTGTGGTACGGCTACGTGGGCAGCCACCCGCATCTGGTGCATTACTTCTCGCATAAGGGGCAGCCGGACATGGAATACCTGACCGCCGTTCGCGCCCGCTTTGGTCAGTGGATCATGGACATCTGCAACCGACCCTATGACCAGGACTGGCTGAACTACCAGTACGAGATCGCGTTGCGCCATCACAGCACCAAGAAGAACGCTACGGATGGCGTACAAGCCGAACCCATCATCCACATGCGCTATCTGGTGGGCTTCATTTTCCCCATCACAGCCACGATGAAGGATTTTCTGGCAAAGAAGGGACACAGCGCGGAGGATGTGGAAAAGATGCACGCCGCCTGGTTCAAAGCCGTGACCATGACCGCCACGCTATGGTGCCAACCCTATGTGAACGAAGGCGAGTTCTGACCGCGTAGGAATGATACAAAGGGACCCGGCGACAAGTGCCGGGTCCCTCTGCGTGCAATACCTTTCCGCCATGTCCCGCAAGCCGCACAGCGAAGATCCCCTGAACGCCCATCTGGCGCGCCTGTTGGAGCGCATCGGTGAGGTGTCGCGCGCCATGCGTTGGGAGGAGGCCACCGGCTCGGGCCTCAGTCCACTGCAGCTGCGCATTCTGGGATTCGTGGCGGATCATGCCGGGCAGTCCGTGGGGGTGGCCCGCCTCGCCGAAGAACTGCAGGTGACACCCCCCACGGTGAGCGACAGTGTGAAGCTGCTGGTGGACCGTGGTCTGCTGGCCCGCAAGTCCGATCCGCACGATGGACGCAGCCATGCCCTGCGCCTCACGGTCGCGGGCCGCAAGCAACTGCCGGCTACGGAGCCATTTGCGGCAGCGATAGCCGAGCTTCCGCTGAGCGAGCGCGAAACCTTGCTTCTGGCGCTCATGAGGCTGTTGGAGACTTTATTGGCCAATGGCGATGTGCAGGTGCAGCGCATGTGCTGGACCTGTGCGCATTATCAAGGTGATCGACATGGCAAGCACCACTGTGAACTACTCGGCAAGGAACTGGCGCTGGCAGAACTCCGGACGGACTGTGCAGAGCACGAGGCCAGAATGACCTTGTGATCGGGCTACGTCTTCCTCGATATCGGCGGAAGGTTGGGCACTCCGAAGCGAACAGTACTGCGCACAGTTTCTGTGTTCATGTGCGGTATCCCGCAGGAGATCGACTTCAACGACATCCGCACCACGCTGCAGGCGCTGTACGCGATCTACGACAACTGCAACAGCCTGCACACGAACGCCTACGACGAGGCCATCACCACGCCCACCGAGGAAAGCGTGCGCCGCGCCATGGCCATCCAGCTCATCATCAACCGCGAGCTCGGTCTGGCCAAGAACGAGAACCCGCTGCAGGGCAGCTTCATCATCGAAGAGCTCACCGACCTGGTGGAAGAAGCCGTGCTGCTGGAGTTCGACCGCATCACCGAACGCGGTGGCGTGCTCGGCGCCATGGAAACCATGTACCAGCGCGGCAAGATCCAGGAGGAAAGCCTCTACTACGAAACGCTGAAGCACACCGGCGAGTATCCGATCATCGGGGTGAACACCTTCCTCAGCAGCAAGGGCTCACCTACGGTACTTCCCAAGGAAGTGATCCGCGCCACGGAGGAAGAGAAGGAAGCGCAGATCGCCACGGTGGAGAACCTGCGCGCGGCCTACAGCGCCGAAGCGGCGAAGGCGATCAAGGACCTGCAGCAAGCTGCTATCAGGAATGAGAATATGTTCGCTGTGCTCATGGAAGCAACCAAGTACTGTTCGCTTGGGCAGTTGACGGCGGCGATGTTCGAAGTTGGTGGACAGTACAGAAGGAATATGTAACCCTGAAAAGCACGCCACCACCATTCACTTCGCGACACGCGATCGCACTATGGGCCGAACTAGTCAGGTGTCATTTAGGATCATCGCGAGGTCGTCTGGCAGCGCCAACGAATCCAGCGCAGGCACATTGGCACCGCCGGTGTTTCCGATCGGCACCGTTCCTACGAAGCTCTTCACACCACCAAAGACCAGTCGAGGCAATTGCCCGATGATCTCGCGCGTGTTCTTGGTGCGGAGGCCGAACTTCAGCATGCGCCAGTGAACGGCATTGTGTTCGCGCGGCCAACGTTGGCCGAGAATATGCGCGCGTTCCAGGTGGTACCATTCAAGGCGCAGGTCGCCGATGACCCGCGCTTGCTCGCTCTTGTTCAGTTCGGCCAAGTAGTGGGGCCGGATCTTGGAGGGCATGGTCCAGTGCAACTTCATGGGGTCGTTGTGTGTTGTTCTATATGCGCTCACCGCATCCTGCTCGCGTTCAGGATCGCCACCAGCGCCACCCCCACATCCGCAAAGACCGCTTCCCAAAGGGTGGCCAAACCGCCCGCGCCGAGTACGAGCACAACGGCCTTCACGCCGAAGGCCAGCACGATGTTCTGCGTCACCACGCGCTTGGTGGCTTTGCCGATGCGGATGGCCTCAGCGATGCTGCTCGGCTTGTCGTTCTGTAGCACCACGTCTGCGGTCTCGATCGCCGCATCGCTGCCCAGACCGCCCATGGCGATGCCCACATCGCTGAGCGCGAGCACGGGCGCATCGTTGATGCCGTCGCCCACGAAGGCCACCACGGCGGTGGGGTCCTTCTTCGCTTCCTGCATCCGAGTCACCTTGTCTTCGGGGAGCAGATCGCCGAAGGCCTTGGTGATACCGAGGGTCGCGGCCACGCGTTGCGTGATCGCTGTCTTGTCGCCGCTGAGCATCACGATCTCGCGGATGCCTTGGGCCTTCAGTAGGCTGATCGTCTCCTTCGCATCGGCCTTGATCTTGTCAGCAACGGTGAGGTAGCCCGCGTACGCACCGCCGATGGCACAAACCACGATGGTGTCCTCGATCGCATCCACTTCCGCAGGGTATGCGACATTGAACTTCTTCAGCAAGCGCGCGTTGCCCACTAGCACTTCCTTGCCGTCCACCGTGCCGCGCATGCCGTGCGCACTGATCTCTTCCACGTTCGTGGCCTCGCCCGCGGTATCGCCCTGCGGATGCTTCAATACCGCCTGCGCGATGGGGTGTGTGCTGTGCGTCTCCATCGCTTTCACCACGCCGAGCAAGCGGCCTTCGGTAATGCCCGCAGCGGGCTTCACTTCCTGCACGGCGAACACGCCTTCGGTGAGCGTGCCGGTCTTGTCCAACACGATGGTGTTCACCTTCGTGAGCACGTCGAGGTAGTTGCCCCCCTTCAGCAGGATTCCTTTGCGACTTGCCGCGCCGATACCGCCGAAGTAGCCCAACGGAATACTGATGACCAGCGCGCACGGGCAGGAGATCACCAGGAAGATGAGCGCGCGGTAGAGCCAGGTGTTGAAGACATACGGATCCACGATGAGCATGGGTGCCAGCACGATGCCTACGGCCAGTGCCACCACGATGGGCGTATAGATCCGTGCGAAGCGGCGGATGAAGAGCTCCGTGGGCGACTTGCTCTTCGCGGCGTTCTGAACCAGGTCGAGGATGCGTGCGAGGCTGCTTTCGCCGAAGGGCTTGGTCACTTCCATGTCCACCACCTTGTCCGTGGCGATCATGCCGGCGAGCACCGGTGCTTCCTTCACAATGGTACGTGGCACGCTTTCACCTGTGAGCGCTGCGGTATCGAAGGAGGCCTGCTCGCTGAGGAGCTTGCCATCCAAAGGCACACGATCGCCCACGCGGATGCGGATGGTGTCACCGACTTTCACCTCGGCGGCGGGCGTTTCCACCGGGACACCATCGCGCATCACGTTCGCGGTATCGGGCCGCACATCCAGCAGCGCTTGTATGTTCCGCTTGGCGCGATCCACGGCGGCGTCCTGGAACAGTTCGCCCACGGCATAGAAGAGCATCACCGCCACGCCCTCGGGATATTCGGTGATGAAGAAAGCGCCGATCGTGGCCAGGCTCATGAGGAAGAACTCGCTGAAGACATCGCGCTTGGCAATGGCCTTGATCGCTTTGAACAGCACGGGCAGGCCCACGGGCAGGTATGCCGCGAGGTACCATGCGAGGCGTTTCCATTCCGGTTGGAAGAACTGCGGCGCAAGCTGGTCAATGGCGATGCCGCCTATGAGCAGGACGAAGGAGGCGATGGCGGGGCTGTAGGCGCGCCACGCGCTTGGGGTTCCTGCTGCTTTCGCTTCGTTGCTATGGTCGTGTTCGCTGCCCATCAATGCGTATGTCCGTCGTCGTGGCTGTGACCATCGGTGGTATCGTGCGCGGCTTCTTCGTGCGCATCGCCATCGTCGTGGCTGTGGCCGTCCTTTTCATCGTGGTCTTTGGTACCATCACGGACATCTCCATCGGTATGGATGGTGCCGTCCTTATGCTTCGAAGCATCGGTACCACCACGATCACCGCAGGCGAAGAGCAGGATGGCGAGTGCGAGAAATGCGAATACGAATTTCATTTGAGGTCGTTGGGTTGGTTGGGGGGGTGTATCCCACAGTACGTGCGAGAGATAACTTACTGCTTGTTCTGAAGTGCGCCCAAATGTAAGCGGGCGGCGTGGAGCAGGTCGGCTATATTTGGATTGGAGAAAGCCCGCGTATGCAGTACAGGCTGGCGGCGCGTTAGCTTCACAAACATGAACGGGTGGCGCACCATATTCCTCGGCGATGATAACCCGTGGATCTTTCTGGCCGAGTGCGCGCTGCGGACCGGGCTGATGTTCCTGATCGCCCTGGTGCTCTTCAAGGTCACTGGTAAGAAGGAGGTGCGGCAGTTCAGCATCCTGGAACTGATCGTGATCATCGGCCTGGGTTCGGCCTTGAGCGATCCGATGATCTACACCACCTCACCCGTGCTGCCCTCGGTGGTGGCCATGGCGGTGACCCTGCTGTTATACTGGGCCGTGAACAAGTGGACGAATCGAGCGCCGCGCGTGGAGGCCATGGTGGAAGGTGCCGTGACGCGCGTGTTTTTCGATGGCATCGTGGAACTGAAGGCGCTGGACACGGAGGGCATGTCACCGGACGAGTTCTTTGGGGAACTGCGCGCCCTGCACGTGGAGCACCTGGGCCAGGTGAAGGCGGCGTACGTGGAGATCGATGGAAAGTTGAGCGTCTTCTTCCACCCTGATGATGAGGTCCGGCCTGGCCTGCCCATTGCTCCGGAAGCATTGGCCGCAGGTGATGCGAGCGCAACCCCTGCTGACGGCCCGGTCTGTTGTGGACGTTGTGGCTATACGGTGGTACAAGGCCTGGCGCCCTCGGCTTGTCCATATTGCGAGCATGATAGCTGGGTGCCCGCGATCAGCTTCGTGCGGGTGGCGTAGCGGGTGAAGTGCTGCTGAATGATCATCCATGAAATGCCTTGTCCGCTGCATGCAAAGAATAGTAGGAGGATGAACTTGTCGGCCGGTGCGTTCAGAATTTCACTCCCACGCCCAGCCTCACCGTTACCATGTCGGTAGCGGAAGAGAGCGTGCCGTAGTCCACCTCACCATTGCTGGCGATCGTGATGCTTTCGGTATCCACATAACTCACGCGGCCGCCCCAAGTCCGTTCCACGCGGCCTTCGGCATAGAACTGCGATTTCGGTCCGAAGCCCACGAGCGCTCCCAAAGCCCAGCCGTAACAAACTGTCACAGCGTTGGCCCTGCGCTCACTGATGTCCGCTGCATTCGGATCCTCCAGATCCACGTTGGATAAAGTGGTGAACTGGCGTAGGCCCAGCAGGCCTTCAGCATAAGGGCTCACGCGCCCAGTGATCGGGCGTAGCCGTAGGCGGCCCATGTAGGACATGACCTTGCTTTTCACCGTGAGCTCGCCGGGCAATGCACCGTGTGTGCTGCTCTGGACGGTCACTGCGGCGCCTTTCTTGCCCATTGCCGCGTAGCCGAATCCGAATCCTGCGTCGAACGGAAGCCTGCGCATGGGGTAGGTGAAGTCGGCACCGAAGCCGATGAAATTGCGGGCCCATACCCGATCGAAATCGCCCACAGGAATATTCATTTCCACGCCGCCGCCCAAGGTGTATGGCCGCATCTGGAACAGATTGCCGTGGCGTTCCTTCTGCGCTGAGGCAATGATCGGAGAGAGCATGCAGGCCATCAGTGCAAGAGCAGCCCACGAGGGCACAGCGCGCCAAACGTGTTGGGTGAGGTTTCCTTTCGGGATCATGTTGGTGGATCAGAACTGACCGGCCTTCAAAGTAACGCGAAGCATGAAACGCCGGAGCACATCCGGGTCGGTGGCGGGAAGATCGATATCGGAGGTGTAGAGGTAAGCGCCCCCGAGGGAAAGCCGCAGGGCTTGCAAAATGTTCAGCTCCACTTCCACCGAAGGCTCCACGAAGAAGAAGGCTTGCGCATCGGTTCGGATCGTTTGGTAGTACCGGCCGGATGAAGTGCGGTAGCCGTATGCGGCCGACCCGGCACCCACGGTGATCGGGAAGCTCACATGCAGCACACGGTGATCGGCCAGGATCGGTTCCACGAACAAGCCGCCATAACCGGTGCGGAAGGCAAGATCATCGGGCACGTTACCGCCAGCCTCCGCGCGGTAGGTGTTGTAGTATGGATTACGCTGCGGGTTTGCCAGTCCGTGGCCCGCCAGACCGAAGGCGATGCGGTGCCCAACGCCAACCCCGATGCGGCCGCCAAGGAAGATGGCCTGTTCGCCGAACAAGGTGGTGCCCGAACTACTGAAGGCCATGTAGCCACCGGTGATGGAATCAGCCGGGGCGTTGAACAGCGTGCGGGCGCGCTGGCCGCTTTGCGCGCTGGCCATGGATGCGGGAATGATGAGCAGGAGGAAGAGGAAGGGTTTCATGATAGGGCTGCGGCGAACGCAGATCGTTATGAAGTGGTACTCTAGGGATCAATACCGAACGCATGCACGCGCACAGGGCCGCCGCCGTGGTTCAGGTCGCCCAGCCACACCCAGGCATATTCGCCGGGAGGCAGATCGCTGGCCAGTACTTCGAACTCGCTGGTGCCGGTGCGTTGGATGGTGAATGGAACATTGGCTTCGGCGGTGGCACCGGTTTCCGAGGTGGCCAGGCTGTAGCGCGCGTATTGGAAACGGCGGTCGCCCCTCGTTGCTTCCATGCGCACCAGCATGAACTCTGCCGGGCTGGCTGCGGTGGGTACGGACGAAGGAAGATGCGCATCGCGCCCGAAAGCGGACGCCGTTGGATCGAAGCGGAACCGGAAGGTCGCCTCGCGCGAAGCGCGCACCGGTGCGCGATCACCTTGCAAGTAGGCCAGTGCGCGCGCACGGGCCAGGCCGAAGGAGAAGGCCATGCCGAAGATCCCCTTCAGGCGCGTGCGGCTGCTTAAGGTGGCCAGCAGTTCCGTGGGTTCCGAAGTGCCGTCTACGGCATATATGCCGGGGACCATTGTGGGCCCCGGAGCGAAAGTGTCCAATGCAGCGTAGGTGGGTGCCTGGGCACTGCCGATTGTCGCGGAAGCAAGGAGCACCAGTGCAACGATGTACCGGGTCCTGCGCCGAGTTGTGCGTGGATGGTTCTTGTTGCTTTCCATCGGGTCTTGTTTATCGCTCACGGTGGCCATCGGGCTTCAATTTCTCGCTCTCCTTCAACCGCTCTTTCCAAGCCATGTACCATTTCCGGTGGTGCAAGGAGATCAGCCAGTAGAGCATGAGGGCACCCACCACGGCGATCACGTACATATCCAAGCCCACGGCCACACCGATAGCGGCAGTGGCCCACACGGTGGCAGCGGTAGTGAGGCCGACGGATTCACCTGTTGTCGCATTCCGGAAGATGATGCCCGCACATAGGAAACCGATGCCTTGGATGATGCTGGCGATGACGCGCCCGCTCGCCGTCCCATCAACCAAGTGTTCCCCCACCGCCGTGAACAAGGTGGCACCCATACATACGGCAGCATAGGTGCGCAGTCCGGCATCGGCACCATGCCGCTCACGATCGTATCCGAGCAGACCGCCGAGCACCATGGCGGCCAGCAGCTTCAGCGCGATCAGGAATTCACCGGGGATATCCGACATGGGATGGGTCATTCATGCGGGTTGTTAAGGTTACAGTCGCTCATTCTTCCTCTTCGGTCCCCTGCGCACGCTTCTTCTTGCGGCCCTCTTGGGGGAAGCGCCAGGCCACTTGCAGGCTCATGACGATGTTATGTGCGGTGATGTAACGGGAGAACCGGAAACTATTCTGTGCGCGTACCTCCCAAAGCCAGTTCCCTTTCTCGCGACCGAGACCGAGGCCCATGCTCCACTGGCTGTTCTTCTGCGCTGTTGAGAAGGCATACTCCGAAAGCAGCGTGCCGTTCTGGTAGTTGCGCACCTTGCCGCGCAGGAAGTAGCCGTAGATGATCCCGGCCGAGAGGAACACGCCTTGCGGATCGGGGTTGGTGCTCAGCTTCAGCATCAACGGCATTTCCAGATAGGTCTGTGATACGCTCGAGCGGGTCTTCAAGGTGCTGTTCACCGAAACGCTCCCCTTGCTCATGAGCATCGGTTCGATCAACAAACTGGCCTGGTTCGCCAAGGGGGCTTCAAAACTCCAACCGACAAGCGGGCCGAACTTCGGCTGGCCACTCCAAGAGAAGAACGAGCCACCACTGATGGAAGCCATGCTCAGACCCAGCTTCGGCCCGTTCCGTGAAGTGGGGGCTTGGGCGAGCAGCAATAGGGGCGCGAAGCATGCGCCAAAAGTGAGGGTGCGGATGGTGGACATCATGCGTAGCGTTCAGTGTTGGTGGCCGTCGGATGAAGAATGCGGCTTCTCTCGCGGCACAGGCTGCCTTGCGCCGGAGTCCAGTCGCGCGCTCACTGTTTGTTTGTTCACAGTGAAGGTGACCGTCACCTTGAACTCGCTTGCGGTGAACAATACCACGCGGAAGTGGTCATCACCGATCGCTTCCAAGTCCATGGTCGACGTGGTTCCATCGGCAAAGGAGAACGCAGCGTTCGCTGTGATGCCCTTGTTGGGCAAGGTCTTCTTCGCGGCATCGAGCAGGTAGAATTCCACGGCATCGCCGCTCTTCACCATTTCAATGTGGTAGTTGCCCGCCTTGGCCACTGCGCCACCATGTGGGGCTGCGTTCGGCCGGTCCTGTGCCAGGCTGATAGAGCTGTTGCTCAACAGGCCAATGGCGATCATGGATGCATTGATCACGTTCCTCATGTTCGTTGTCGGTAATGAATAGTCGCTCCCGCCGGGAGTTCTCCTCCCGGCGGGAACTTGTTGATCTATCGGCGACCTCCGCCGCGACTTCCACCTCCACCTCCTCCGCGACTTCCGCCACCGATCGATCCACCACCTCTGCTTCCTCCACCGCCGCCGCCGCTGTGCATGGAACCACCCCCGCCACCACGGTTCCCACCACCGCTGTATCCGCCGCCACGGCTTCCACCATTGTTGCGTGGCGCGCTGGGCGCGCTGTACGTGCGGCTCGGCGGAGCTTGTTGCGGACGGTAGCCACCGTTGCTGTTCCCGCGCTGCGTGCCGTTGTTGTACCGCGGTGCGCTGGGCGCACTGTAGTTGCGCTGGGGGGCTTGGCGTTGCGGATCCTGTTGGTACGCTGGTCGTTGGTTGCCGCTCGGGCGCGACTGCACATCGGGTCGCGCGCTGTTCGGCCGGGTAGTGTTGTACTCCGTACGTGCAGGCGCAGGTGGAGCCACGCGGCCCCATGAGCCGTTGTCGTTGCGCACAGCATCGCCGGTGTTGGGGCGGTATGTATTGCCGCGCGCATCGGTGATGGGCCGTTGCACCGGTCGGTCGGTCCCGACCGTGGTCGTGCTCGGTGCCACTGCCGGACGACCTTGCGCCGGGGTGCGGCCCCAGATGGAAGCGGTTGTCGGCTTCGTGCCGTCAACGCTCGCCCCGAAGGTGTTCCCGCGAGCATCCGTGAAAGCGGGTCGTGTACCGGGCTTGGTCATGGGGCGTCCAATGGTTCCGTCCGCGCCTGCGGGTTTCATGTTGGAACCGGACAATGGCCTTGCGATCGGTGCAGGACGAATGCCTGCTCCATTGCGACCAGCATACACCCCGACCGGGCGTGAAGCGTGGGATGATTGCGCATTGTACGCATGCTGCCCGTACCCACCGTATCCGTTGTTGTGGTGGCCGTAGTAGCCGCCGTGGTGCGGGTCGAAGTAGTGCGGGTTGTTGTAGGCCGAGCCCCACCAGCCATGGCCCCAAGCATGGTGGCCAAACCCACCATAGCCGCCGTAATTCCAACCCCAGCCCCAGTTGCCACCGAAGCCCCAACCGTTCCACGGATCATAGCCCATGCCGAAGCCCCAGGTGGTAGGCCACGGGTTGTAGTAATTGCCCCAGCCACCACCATAGTTGTAGCCGGTGCCATAGAAGAGGCTTCCGCCGAAACCATAACTGCCCAGGTAGCCGGGTGTGTAACCGCCATAGACGTACTGCGGCGTGCTGTCGTAGATGTACACGTAACGCACGTTGTACACCGGGCTGCTCGGCGGTATGCTGCTCACTTCAGCAGGCACTTGTGTGCTCACCATCCACGGGCCGTCGGGAGAATCTCCTTCGAACCACACGGCATTGTCGCACACGTAGTAGCGGCCATTGATGCGCAGCACGTTGGTGCTGGCGTTACGTGCGTACTCCACGTTGGTGCCGGCGATGCGCGCGAATTCCGGCGAACCCTGATAGGTGACCGTGACGCTCGCCGTGCTGCGATCGATCTGCGCGGTCTTCGGAACGTTGGCATCGCGCGACGCATCCAGTGCCGCATCGGTACCGCTGATGTGAGCGAGCACCGCATCCTTCTTCGAACCTTCAGGAATGGAGGCGAACGCTGCGGGCAGCTTGTCCGAAGGCACATAGTTCCACGGTCCGCTCTTCGCATCGCGCGTGGCGAACCAACGACCGCTGGCCAGCAGGTAATACTGCTGCGTGCCGATGTCCAGGAAGAAGTTGCGGTTGGTGTTGGTGGCGTAGAGCAAAGAGGTGTTCTGCACCGGCTCGAACTGCGGCGGGCCATCGAGGTCCAGCAATTCCGCAGGAGTGGTACGCACCACGATCTCCGGCACCTTGCGCTGGTCATCGCTTGCGGTCACTTCCGCAGTGCTCTCAGCTTTCTCGCCGATCGCGCGCAGGTCCGCCGGCACGTTATCCACCTGACGCCACGGGCCTTCGATCGCGCGGGAACGGAACCACAACTTGGAACCATAGAGGTAGTGATCGCCGCCCATCGGACGCATGATCATGTATGGCGTGTTCGTTACGCGCTCGATGGCGATACCGCCGCTGGTGGCGTACACTGGATCGCTGTCGTTCAACGACTCCTTCATCTGCTCATAACGCGGCGCGCCATCGATGTAAACCAGTGCGCTGGGTTTCTCCGTGTAGATGATCTCGGGTGCATCGTTGGCGAAGCTGCTGCCCAACTGTTGCTCTTTCTTCAACGTGGAGGCCAGCCACTCCGTGCTGATGGGACCTGAAGCGCGCGGCAGTTCAGCGGTGATCGCCTCGCGGATCGCGGCCAGTTCCGCTTCATCGCTCAGGCTGGGGAATCGTGCATCATTGACGGTGAAGGATGCGAGGGGTCCGATACGCGCGCCGGGTTCAAGGGCCAGCACGCCATCGCCCCAGATGGCACCGAAAACAGGCTGCTCATCCTGTGCGCGTTGCACGCCCACGGCCATGCGTGCGGTGAAGCGCTCGCCCGTGATGCTCTCCGGCTGAGGGGCGAAGACCTGGTATTTGGCTCCATTGGCTTCGAAGCGGACGGGCCATTGATCCTGTTGTGCCGCCAATGCCAAGCTGGTGGCGGCGAGGGTGATGCTCAGGGCCCAGCGGGCGGTGAGCGATCGGAAGATGTTCGGTTCCATGTTCTGTTCTGCGTTTGAGTTGATCCTTCGACCATCCTCCCGGATGGCGGGCCGCCTCGGCGCATCCTGTGAAGCGCACGCGACCGCAAGGGCATAAGCCCCGATCAACCCAAGCGCGGAGGCTGGAACACCCCGGCCAGCAAGGGGCTGGCAGGCGGATGGCGGAGATAGGCCGTGGCCATGGCATGCACATCCGTGCATGGTTTGGGCACTTCCACACCCCCGGCCGGCTTATCTGAAACAGCGAGGCTGCTCACATGCACCGGGCAGTGATCGCCCTGGAATGGAAGGCAGCCCTTGTCGTGGTGCTTGTCCTGATGGCTCTGAGCGGTGTGCTCGTAGTGGTCCTTGAGGAAGCTGGCGAACGAACCGCCGTCCTGTGCAACGTGCTCGACGAAGTGCGCCAGGAGATGCGGCACCTTCACCCACTCGGTCGTGCCCGTGCTGGCCAGGAAGATGGCGAGCGAGGTGACGATGGCGATGGACTTCCGCATGGCTCTAAGGTAGGTTCTGCTGGTCGGCTTCCGGTGGATCTAACTTCTTTTCACGAACATGGGTGGTGTCAAAGATCGGGCCGTGGTGGAATTCACAGTTCCCCTTCATGATGCCCTTCGAACTTCTCATGATCGAGCAGTTCCGCTTTGTTCATGATCAGTGCTTCCATCACCACCTTCCATTGCGCCTTGTGCGCGGCCAGTTCCACCATACGCTGGGGACCGCTCCCAGTGCGTTCGGCAGCAAGGTCAGCGTTGATCTGCTCCAATAGCTGCGCGCCCTGCCCGGCCTGGATCGCAGCCCTGGCGGCTTCGGCCAATAGCACGAACTCATCGTGGTGCTCACTTTGGTGACCGCTGGTGTCAAGCATGGTCTTGATCGCTTCGTACTTCGGTCGCCATTCGCTCGCCGGGGCTTGGTGCGTATGCGGTTCCGCCACATCGTAGTGACCGAGGTGATCGAACAGCAACCACCCCAGCACACCGATGCCGATCACCGCTGACGCCAGCACCATCCAGCGCTTCTTCATCCAGTCCAGTGCGCCCGATCCCTTCACTGCGTTGGCAGGCTTCGGAACAACCACCGCCTTGCGACCCAGCACGAATGCCGACCATGCTTTCTCCAGGCGTTTGCGCTCTTCGCTGCCCGCTCGAAGCGAGAGCATCTTCCACTGGTACTGGCCGTCCGGGTCCTTCCCGTCCACGTCGATACCGAATTCGCTGAGGATTTCTTTGGGATCGATGGTCATACTGAGGCGGCATTGAACATCAGAACTGTTCAAGGGTGAAAAAGTAAGAGGGTAAGAGCAGAAAACCCTCTTACTCTCTCACCCTTGGCCTTCAGCCTTGCGCACCGCTTTGCGCTTCATGGCTTGATCCGTACATGCAGAAGTTTTATGGAGTTGACGAATACGAGCACATCAGGCCCCAAGTGGATCAAGGCCGCTTGCACCGGGCCGATCCAGCCCATGAGCGCAGCGGTGATCCCGAGTACATGCACAACGCCCACGCCGACGATCAGGTTCTCCTGGATGGTGCGGTAAGCGCGACGGGCAATGGCGCGCGCCAGCACGATCTTCTCGAGGTCGTCCGTCATCAAGGCGATGTCCGCTGCTTCGAGTGCGACCTGTGTTCCTCCGCCGCCCATAGCGATGCCTACATCGGCCACGGCGAGCGCAGGCGCATCGTTCACGCCATCACCGATCATGGCCACGCGGTGCGGGTGCTTTTTCAAGGCTTCGATCGCTTTCACCTTGCCCTCGGGCAGGAGTTCGGCCATCACTTCGTCCACACCGAGCTGCGCGGCCACGGCATCGGCCGTGGCCTTGTTGTCGCCGGTGAGCATCACGATGTGCTTCACACCGCTGGCTTTCAACTTGGCGATGGCCTCCCGCGCACCGGGCCGCACGGCATCAGCGATGTACAAGGCCCCAAGCGCTTTTCCATCAACGGCCACATACACGATGCTCATCCCGGCCTCGCTGGCTTGGGGTGGCGTTATCCCGTTGTCCTTCAGCAAGGCCGCATTGCCCACCAATACGCGCTTGCCCTCTACGGTGGCGTCAACGCCCCGGCCTTGGATGGAAGCGAACGCTTCGGGCTCCGGATAGCTGATGCCGCGCTTCGCGGCGTGTTCAAGGACCGCGTTGGCCAACGGATGGGCCGAGCGTCGGTCCGCTGCGGCAGCCAAACGCAGCAGCTCGTTCTCCACGATCGCACCACCGAACACCTCCAGCTTTTGCACCGCTGGCCTGCCCACCGTCAGCGTCCCCGTCTTGTCGAACACCATGGCATCCACTTTCGCCAGTGCTTCCAGATGGGCACCCCCTTTCACCAGGATGCCGCTCCGTGCGGCCCGCGCGATCGCGGCGATCATCACCATGGGTGTGGCAAGACCGAGTTCGGCGGGCGATGTGAAGATCAAGAGCGTTACGATCAATCGCACATCACGGGTGATGATGAATACGACGACCAGGAAGACGAGCACGACCGGAATGAGCCAGGCCGCGACCTTATCGGCGAGTTTCTGCACGGGGGCTTGCGAGCCTTCCGCTTCTTCCACCAGCTTCACGATCCGCGCGAACGTGGTATCCCCGCCCACTTTTTCCGTACCCACATCCAAAGCACCGGACTCCACCACCGTGCCCGCGAATACCACCGAACCTTGACTGGCCTCCTTGGGAACGCTTTCGCCGGTGATGGGGGCTTCGTTCACTGAAGCGTTACCGGCCGCGACAAGTCCATCCACGGGGATCTTTTCCCCAGCACGCACCAGCACGATGTCGCCGGGTTTCAGCTGGTCGATGTCGACCGTTCGCTCGGTGCCGTTCTCCCGGATCACTGCGGTATGTGGCACCGACCCCATCAACCCGCGAATGGATGCCCGCGCCCGATCGGTGTTCAGGTCGGCGATGAACTCGGCGATGAGGATGATCACCATCAGCACCGCACCGGCGATCGTTTCGCCGCCGAAGAGCGCGATCAGGGTCGCGATGGTGACGAAGATCTCCGTGCCGATCTTCCGTTCCTTGATGAGGTCAATGATGCCCTTCTTCGCCAGCGGATACAACCCGAAGGCCACCGCGATGTACAGGCACCAGAGCGGAAGCACACCTTGCCAGTGCAGCAGGATGATGATGCCGGTGAGGACGATGCGCGCGACCTCGATCCAGCGCTCGCGGGTCATCAAGGCGCTCCAGTTGGTCTTCGCTGGGGCGGGAGTTTGTACTGCTGTGGGTGCCATCGTCCTTACTGGAATTGGGATATGTTGTTAGTGCTATGGTCTTGGCGATGCCGGAACAGGTCGACTACTTGAACCCTTTCAACCGCTTGTACCGCTCGATGTTCGCATTGTAGGCATCGTTCAACTGTTGGATCCGCTTGGTGTCTTCATCGGTGAGGGCAGCCCCGTGTTCAACGTTCTCCTTGATCCGGGGCATGTAGCGGTCCAATTCGCGGCAAATGGAAGCGAGGTTCTCATTGATCCGCGCTTCCTCGCCCTTGCTCCATAGCTCATTGATCAGCTGCTTCATGGTACGATGGAATTCGCGTTCGGGCATCATCGATGCTTCAATGCTGATGCTCTTCCCCGCGCGAATGATCATGCGTATGCGCGTGCGGCACGGCACCCCGCTCCGGCTCCGGTCCTTCGCTTACGATCACATCCTCCGGAGCGCCGATCACCCCCTTGATCGTGTAGTACCCTGCCGTGTTCAGCGTAATGGTCACCGGGTTGTCCGTGGCGTTGAACCAGTACCAGCCGTGCGCGCCATCGAACGCGGCGGTGAAGGATCCCTTGGCGGAGTCTGCGGTTTTCGCTTCGTAGCTCGTGAACGCGCCCGACTTGTCGCCTTCGATCTCGCCGTGGAAGTCGTACTCCACCAAGCCGGTGCCGCTCCAAGAATACACGAGCACCTGGCCGGGTCCCATCCGGAATTTGTACTCGAAGCCCTGGCCCGGCTCGAAGCGCAGGACCACCGTGTTCTGCTGATAGGCATGCGTTTCCGGGTGATGCGGGTCCGTGCTTCCGCCTTCTCCTTGCATCACTTTCGCACTGTGCATCCGCGTGAAGTGCAACCGTGTTCCCACACCGGTGGGGTCAATGCCGTATTCCGCTGGAAGCACGACGGTGATCAGGACCACCAGCGCTACCACGAGGGCGATCGCGCTGGCCTTGAGGATGGATCCCTTGCTCGGATGCAAGGGGTGGGACTGTACAGGTTCGTTCATGTGTTATTGCGTGAAATAGCCGGTGAGCTGGTAACCGATCAAGAGGAAGCCGCCGATCATCAGGAGCGTGTTGGTGACGAACGCATGGCGCAGGAAACTCGCGTTCCGGCGCCATGCCGTGAGCGCGATCAGGATGGCGGACAGTGCCAGCAACTGGCCGATCTCCACGCCGACGTTGAAGCTGAGCATGTTCGTCACCAGCCCCTCAGGCGAAAGATTGATCTCCTGGAGTTTCGTGGCGAGCCCGAAGCCGTGGAACAAACCGAAGATGGCCACCGCCGCTTTCGTGTTGGGCTGAACGCCGAGGAAGCGCTCGAACCCGCCCATGTTGTCGAACGCTTTATAGACAACGGAAAGTCCGATGATCGCATCGACGATGTAAGCGTTCGCATGGATGCCGCCCAGCACACCCGCAAGCAAGGTGATGCTGTGCCCTATGGTGAAGAGGCTCACATAAATGGCCACGTCCTTCAGTCGGTACAGGAAGAAGATGACGCCCACGAGGAAGAGCAGGTGATCGTAACCGGTCACCATGTGCTTCGCTCCCAGGTACAGGAACGCGAGCCAGGCCGTGCCTTGGTTGCCAGTGAGGAACGATGCGTCGGACTTGGAGACGCCGTGTGCGAACGCCACTTCGGGGATCGAACAGGCGATCACGGCAAGCAGTACGAGCAGTAGGGTCCTTCCGATACGCGATCTCATCTCTAGCGGTTGGTTGGGGACATTCGTTGATGCGTACATCGAAGTGTTGTTGTGTGGAAGAACACGAACACATCTTGATCGGTCCCGTGCTCAATGCACGTGGCTACCGTCCGGGTTGTGCTGATGCGGATGCGAACCCGTGCGTCGTGTACGCGGACCGGAAGGGAACTGCGCCGTTTGCACCGATCCCTTCACCTTGTAGCTGGCCACCGCGACGAAATCACTGGAGTTCATCACCACCATGCGATAGTAGCCGTTGGGCTGTGCTTCGAGCACCGCGTCCGTGCTGGTGCTATCGGTGAACTGCAACGCAACGCTACCGGTGATGCCCTCCGTCGGCAACGCTTGCATCGCCTTGTCGAACACATAGAAGTGCAACGCATCGCCAGCAGCCAGCATTTCGATGAAGTAGCCACCATCGGTCTTGACCAAGGCACCACCGTGCGGGGCGCGCTGTGCCGGGGATTGCGCCATGGAAACGCTGCACAGCACGAGCGCGATGAAAAGAGCGGTCATTGAAAGAAGTCCGCAGTTCGCGGAAGCACGAGGAAAGGTTTGGTTGTTCATGACGAATGTGTTTGGGGTTTGAGTGTTGTAAAGGCTTCTGGGATCCCTGTTCGTGGGGCTATTCCTCCTCGCCGCTGAGCTTCAACGACAGCAACGCATACGCGCCCTTCACCACGAGCTTTCCGGTCTTCACGGCATCGGGTGCATCGCGCAATTCCACCATGCCATCATCGCTCGCGCCCGTGGTCACGGGGATCATTTCATACTGGTCGCCGCCTTTGTCGATGAAGACGTTCTGCTGATCCCCCGTGCGCACCAGGGCCGCTTCGGGCACGCACCACGCGCTGTCGCTGGTGGTCTCGATGGTGGCGGTCATGGCCATGCCGGGCACCAGGTCCTTGGGCATGTTCTTGAAATGGCAATGCACGGTGGCGCTGCGTTCGTTGTCCAAACTGCGGCTCACGAGCAGCACTTCGGCTTCCAATTTCTTGTCGGGTTGTGAGGTGGGATGCGCGAACACCTTCTGCCCGATATGCACGAGCGCGAGATCCTTCTCGAACACGGCGAGCGCAAGGTGGATGTCCGATGGATCCACGAGTTCGAAGAGCACGTCGGTGGGGCTCACGTACTTGCCCATGTTCACATGCACCTGGCTCACCCAGCCGTGGATGGGCGAACGCAAGGGCGCACCGCGCGAGATGTTCTCCGCTGTGAGCACGTCGGGGTCCAGGCCGATCAAGCGGAGCTTCTCGCTCAAAGCATGCATTTCGATCCGTTCGGCGTCCAGTTCCGTGGTCACTTCCTGCAACGCTTTGTCGCTCGTGGTCTTGGTGGCATTGAGTGCGGTCTGGCGTTCCACATCCTTTGTGAGCAGCGCCACGCGGCCCTTCGTTACGAGGTAATCCTGCTGCATCTGGATGAAGCTGGCGTCCTCCAGCACGGCGAGTTGTTGGCCACGTTGCACTTCCATGCCGGGCAGCAGTTCGGTGGTGCGTACGTAGCCGCCCATGGGCGCGCTCACGCTCACGAGGTTCTGTGGCGGCACGTCGATGCTGCCTTGCACGGGCAGTGCGGTGCCGATGACCTGCTGTACGGCCGCACCGAGCACGATGCCCGCTTGTGCGCGATGAGCTTCGGAGAGCGTGACGATGTTCTCCGCGCCGGGTGCGGCTTCGGCTTCAGCGCCTGCGGGTTCTTCGGCGGGGGCGCTTCCGCATGCGGAAAGAAAGAAGAGAGCGGCTATAGGGATGATGCGAGTGGCGATCATGATGGGTTCGGGTTAGCGGTCGTTGAATTCGTCGAGGGCGGCAGCGGCACGGCTCAGGTCGAGCAGCGCATCGAAGCGCGCCATGCTGAGGTCGATGGCCTGCCCGGTGAGCAGGGTCCATTCCAATTGGCTGATGTCGCCATTGCTGAAGGCGTCGGCGGCAGCGGTGCGCAAGAGCGAGGCTTCCTGCGCAACGCCTTCGTCGAGCGCGTTCACGCGTTGCAGTTCCGCCTCGTAGCGTTGACGCGCCTGTTGCAAGCGTGTGGTCACTTCCAAGGTCACGGCGAGCGTTCCGCTTTCGGCTTCTTCGGTACCGATGCGTGCGGCCTTGGCCTTCGCTTGCTGACTTCCGAAGAAGAGCGGCACGGAGATCCCCGCTTGCACGGCGGTGAACTTGTCGCTGTTGCCATAGATGCGGCTGGGATCGCTTACAGAGGGTGAGTTGCGGAAGGTCTGCTGCGCCCAGCCGATGCTGAGGTCCGGCAACCAGCGTGCGCGTTCCAGTTGCCAGCGCGCGTCGGCCGTGGCCTGCTGTTCGCGTGCGGCTTGCAACAGCGGGTGCTGCTGCGCAGCATTGTCCGCCGGGATCTGTGCTACGGTGTAGCGCAGTTGACCGGCTTCCGGCAGGTAGGAGGTGCGCGTGTTCAGCAGTTGCGCGAAACGCAGCCGTGCGTGTTCCAGATCCACGTTCACCGACTGGAGTTCCGCGCGCGTGAGCAGTTGCTGTGTGCGTGCCGAGGAGCGTTGCAGCACATTGGCATCACCGAGCGCGAAGCGTTGCTCTTGTCCAGCAAGTACGCCGGTGTAAAGGCTATCGGCCTCGTGCAAGAGCTTCTGTTGTTCCATCAGCAGCAACATGCGGTAGTAGGCCTCGCGCACTTGCGAGCGCACTTCGCGCTGGCGCAACACCAGTTCCCAGCGTCGCCCTTCCGCCGTATGCTTCAGCATCTGGCGTTGGCGCACATACACCGTGGGGAAGGCGATATCCTGTTTCACAATGAACTTCTCGTCGTTCGCATCGGTGTTGATCTGTCCGTACTCGTATGCTGCGGAAGTCTTGGGAATATCCCAACCGGCACCGGTCATGGCATTGGCCGCGTCAGCCCGCAGCATCGCTTCGCGCAAGTAGGGGCTGTTCTTCACCGCGCTGTCCACCGCTTGTTCCAGCGTGATACGAGGTGCCTGGTCCTGTGCTTGTGCGAACGATGGAACGATCATCAACAACGCGATCACAGCGATCACCGGGGCAGCGGATCCGCCTTTCTCCCTGCGCGACTTCCGTCGGGTCGCCATCAGGTAGAGCGCAGGCAATACGAGCAAGGTGAGCAACGTGGCGCTGATCAATCCGCCGATCACCACGGTGGCGAGCGGGCGCTGTACTTCGGCACCGGCGCCCATGCTGATGGCCATCGGCATGAAACCGAGCGAGGCCACAGCGGCGGTCATCAATACGGGTCGCAAACGCACCCGCGTGCCTTGCGCGATGCGTTCACGCACATCGTTCAAACCGTTCTTGCGCAGGTGCTCGAACTCGTTGATGAGCACGATGCCGTTGAGTACCGCTACGCCGAAGAGCGCGATGAAGCCCACCCCCGCCGAGATGCTGAAGGGCATGTCGCGGATCCACAGCGCGGCAACGCCCCCGATCATCGAGAGTGGAACAGCGCTGAACACGAGCAAGCTCAATTGCATGGAACCGAAGGCGAAGTACAGCAGCAGCAGGATCAGCAGCAGCGCAACGGGCACCACGATCATCAAGCGGGCACGCGCTTTCAGCAGGTTCTCGAACTGGCCGCCGTAGGTCACGAAGTAGGCGGGTGGCAATTTGATGCCGCTTTCCACCTTGCCCTGCAACTCCTGCACGATGCTCTGCACATCGCGGCCGCGCACGTTGAAACCGATGATGATCCGCCGTTGCGCGTCTTCCCGTTGCACCTGGTTCGGTCCTTCGATGATGCGCACATCGGCCAGCAGGGAGAGCGGAACGGCCTGGCCTGAAGGTGTTGGCACCAGCAGGCGTTGCACATCCTCGACACTGGTTCTGCTCTGGTTCGCGGCGCGCACCACCAGGTCGAAACGGCGTTCGCCCTCGTAGATCTGTCCGGCAACACTGCCCGCGAAAGCGGTGTGTACCACGCGATCCACGTCCATCACATCCAAGCCGTAACGCGCAAGCGCCGCGCGATCATGCTTCACCACGATCTGCGGTAGACCGCTCACCGTTTCAACGTACAGGTTCGTCGCGCCTTCCACGGTCTCCACCAGTGCGCCGATGCGTTTCGCGTAGAGCGAAAGCGTGTCGAGATCCTCGCCATAGAGTTTCAGCACCACGTCCTGCCGGGCGCCGGTCATCAGTTCGTTGAAGCGCATTTGCACGGGGTATTGGAATCCGAAGGTGACGCCGGGTAGATCGGACAACGTGTTGCCCATTTTCGCTTCGAGCTCGGGAAAGGTTTTGGCTGAAGTCCATTCCTTCTTGGGTTTGAGGATGATCATCAGATCCGCCGCATCGATGGGCATGGGATCGGTGGGGATCTCGCCGCTGCCGATCTTCATCACCACCTTTTCCACTTCCGGATAGTTCTTGATCAGGAGACCTGCTGCCTTGGTTCCGTTCTCCACCATGCTCGTGAGCGAGCTGCCGGGGATCATGCGCGATTCCACCGCGAAGTCGCCTTCTTCCAACTGGGGGATGAACTCGCCCCCCATGGTGCTCAGCACACCCAAGGCGATGGCAAGCAACACCGCCGAACCACCGACCAGTCGCACCGGTTTGCGCAGCGAGCGATCGAGGATGCGCTGGTAGAAATGGTTGAACCGTTCCAGGAGCCGATCGGTCAAGGTGGTCTTCAAACTGATCTTCTTGCTCAGGAAGAGTGCGCTGGCCATGGGCACCCAGGTGAGCGAGAGCAGGAAGGCACCGAGCACCGCGAAGGCCACCGTTTGCGCCATGGGCCGGAACATGCGGCCCTCGATCCCTTGCAGGGTAAGGATCGGCAGGTACACGATGAGGATGATGATCTGTCCGAACATCGCCGAGCGCATCATACGGCCCGCCGCGCTGCCGACCTCTTGGTCCATTTCGTTGTTCGGTATCCGTTGCAATTCGCGGAAGCGCTTGTTGTGGTGCAGCCGGTGCATCACGGCCTCCACAATGATCACCGCGCCGTCGATGATGAGGCCGAAATCCAGCGCGCCCAGGCTCATCAAATTGCCGCTCACCCCGAAGAGGTTCATCATGATCACGGCGAAGAGCATGGCCAGCGGGATCACCGAGGCCACCACAAGTCCCGCGCGCAGGTTCGCGAGGAAGAGCACCAGTACCAAGAGCACGATCAGCGCGCCTTCCAACAAATTCGTTTCCACCGTGCCGATGGCGTTGTTCACCATCTTGGTGCGATCCAGGAAGGGTTCTATGACCACGCCCTCGGGCAACGACTTCTGGATCTGCGCAATGCGCTCCTTCACCAGCTTGATCACATGGCTGGAGTTGCCGCCCTTGAGCATCATCACCACCGCTCCGGCCACCTCGCCCTCGGTGCCGTAGATCATGGCGCCATAGCGCGTGGCGTTCCCGATGCGCACTTCGGCCACGTCGCGCAGCATCACCGGTGTGCCATCGGCCAAGGTCCTCACCAATATGCTGCGGAGGTCGTCCATGTTCGTGAGCAGACCTTCGGACCGGATGTAATACAGAACAGGACCCTTCTCGATGTAGGCACCGCCGGTGTTGCTGTTGTTCCGGGACACCGCCTCGAACACATCGGCGATGGTGAGTCCTTGCGCCGATAGCCGCATGGGATCCACGGCGATCTCGTATTGCTTGAGCTTGCCACCGAAGCTGCTCACGTCGGCCACACCTTCGGTACCGAGCAACTGCCGCCGCACGATCCAGTCCTGTATGCTCCGCAGTTCAATGGCGTCGTAGCGGCCTTCATAACCGGGCGCGCATTTCACCGCGTACTGGAAGATCTCGCCCAAGCCCGTAGTGACGGGTGCGAGGTCTGGCGTGCCGAGTTCTTCCGGCACCTTCACTTGCGCGATCTTTTCGGTGACCTGCTGGCGCGCCCAATAGACGTCCACACCTTCGGCGAAGACGATGGTGACCACGGACAGGCCGAAGCGGCTGAAGCTGCGCTGCTCGGTGATGCCCGGAATGTTGCGCGTGCCCTGCTCGATGGGGAAGGTGATCAGGCGCTCTATATCGCTCGCACCGAGCGAGGGCGACACGGTGATCACCTGCACCTGGTTGTCGGTGATGTCAGGCACCGCATCGATGGGCAGGAGCGTGACGTTGTACGCCCCGAAGCCGATGAGGGCCAGGATGAACAGCCCGATGACGAGCTTGTTCTTGATGGAGAACGAAATGATGCGGTCGAGCATGCGAATACGGAAATGTGCGACGGAACGAACGATGATGAACGAGCATCACAGGGTGATGCACAGCGCCGGATCGGCGCAAGCGGAACTATGGCCGCGAACTCAAGCCTGCTTGGGCGGGTTCCACTTGGAACCGGAGAAGGCGGACAAGGCCGTGGCCATTTCCATCCGCCCGAGGGAACGTGCGCTCGTGGGTGCGGTCAACGTGATCACGTCGGCATCGCACGGCAGGCAGACCAAGGAAGAAACGCCGCAGGTACCGTGCTGCTCGGGACTGAAGGGATCATGACCTTCCTCGTCGCTATGGCCATGCTCTTCGGGCGCATCATGGTGGTGGCCCAGATCGCTGTGGTGCTCCAGCAGATGCACGAGCACCTGCGGCACGCGCACCCACTCCTGCATGTCCGTGGCACTGAAGCCATAGAAGGCGAGGGTGAGGAGGAAGAGGGCACTGCGCATCGGGGGGCGAAGGTAATGCGCAGGTCGGGCGCAAACAACAGATAGAGATGAGCGAGGATCCCGCCCGATGTGATAGCCCCTGCCTGAGTTCCTCAATTCGGCCGGTCCCATTGATCACCGCATCCTGCCCGCGTTGATGATCGCGACCAGTGCCACGCCCACATCAGCGAAAACCGCTTCCCATAGCGTGGCCAGGCCGCCCGCACCCAACACCAGCACGATAGCCTTCACGCCGAAAGCCAGCACGATGTTCTGCGTCACCACGCGCTTGGTGGCTTTGCCGATGCGGATGGCTTGGGCGATGCTGCTGGTCTTGTCGTTCTGGAGCACCACATCGGCGGTCTCGATGGCCACATCGCTACCCATGCCGCCCATGGCGATGCCCACGTCGCTTAGGGCAAGCACGGGCGCGTCGTTGATGCCGTCGCCTACGAAAGCCACCACGGCGGTGGGATCCTTCTTGGCCTCCTGCATCCGGGTCACCTTGTCCTCGGGCAGCAGATCGCCGAAAGCCTTGGTGATGCCGAGCGTAGCGGCCACCCGCTGCGTGATCGCGGTCTTGTCGCCACTGAGCATCACGATGTCGCGCACGCCGAGCGTTTTCAGTTCGGCGATGGTATCCTTCGCATCCGCTTTGACCTTGTCAGCCACGGTGAGGTAACCAGCGTACGTGCCACCGATGGCACAGACCACGATGGTGTCCTCGATGGCATCCACTTCGGCGGGATAGGCAACGTTGAATTTCTTCAGCAGGCGCGTGTTGCCCACGAGCACTTCCTTGCCATCCACCGTGCCGCGCATGCCGTGCGCACTGATCTCCTCCACGTTGGTCGCATCGCCGACCACATCGCCCTGCGGATGTTTCAGCACCGCCTGCGCGATGGGATGCGTGCTGTGCGTTTCCATCGCCTTGATCACACCGAGCAAGCGGCCTTCACTGATGTCCGTCGCTGGCTTCACCTCCTGCACGGCGAACACACCTTCGGTGAGCGTGCCGGTCTTGTCCATCACGATGGTGTTCACCTTCGTGAGCACGTCGAGGTAGTTGCCCCCCTTCAGCAGGATTCCTTTGCGACTTGCCGCGCCGATACCGCCGAAGTAGCCCAACGGAATACTGATGACCAGCGCGCACGGGCAGGAGATCACCAGGAAGATGAGCGCGCGGTAGAGCCAGGTGTTGAAGACATACGGATCCACGATGAGCATGGGTGCCAGCACGATGCCTACGGCCAGTGCCACCACGATGGGCGTATAGATCCGTGCGAAGCGGCGGATGAAGAGCTCCGTGGGTGACTTGCTCTTCGCGGCGTTCTGCACCAGATCGAGGATGCGTGCGAGGCTGCTTTCACCGAAGGGCTTGGTCACTTCCATGTCCACCACCTTGTCCGTAGCGATCATGCCCGCGAGCACCGGAGCTTCCTTCACGATGGTGCGTGGTACGCTTTCGCCGGTGAGGGCAGCGGTATCGAAGGAAGCCTTATCGCTGAGGAGTTTGCCATCCAATGGCACACGGTCACCCACGCGGATGCGGATGGTGTCACCGACCTTCACCTCGGCGGCAGGAGTTTCCACCGGGACGCCATCGCGCATCACGTTCGCGGTATCCGGACGTACATCCAGCAAGGCCTGGATATTGCGCTTGGCC
>CAYZBO010000042.1:0-25581 GCA_964476665.1 uncultured Chryseobacterium sp.
CAGATCGCCATGTGCCAGCTGTACATCCACGACGCGGCGGACCGCATCCACAAGTGGGCGAAGGAGGCGGTGTGCAACTTCGCTGACGGCGACGAGCGCCAGGCCATGCTGATGGGCGCGAAGCGCTGGAGCAAGAACACGCCGCTGAACACGGCCGTGCTGCGGAAGGCGATCGCGAAGAAGATGATCGCGGAGGGAAAGTACTGCTATTGAGCAGGACCGGGATGATGTGACGGCAGCCAACATGCGGTGTCGCTACGGTCATATTCTTTGATCCGACGACTCGGCGCACCGTATCTCGGTCTTGGCAAAGCTCGAAGCATCTCCATGACCCAGCCCGAACGAAGCGGGAGGGATCAAGCGACCACTTCGGACCTGACCCAGCGATCGCTCTCGCTCAGGCCGTGGCACACGAGCAGTTGGACCTGACCGTTCTCAGGTCCCGGATGACCGGACCGCCCCTATCTTCATCGCATGGAAGCGACGTTGTATTACAAGGAGTTGGGAAGGCTGCTTTATGCCATCGCTGCGGTGGATGGCAAGGTGAGCGCCAAAGAGGTCGAAACCTTGAAGTGGTTGGTGAAGGACCTATTGGTCCCTGTGGAGCCCGGTGTTGACCACCACGGAACGGACAAGGCCTACGTGACGGAGTTCGAGTTCGACACGCTGTTGGACCGCGGCATGTCATCCGAGGACGCGTACGCATCGTTCCGGGACTATTTCAGCCATCATCGCCACCATTTGGGACGTGAGCGTAAGGAATTGATCTACATCTGTGCAGAGGCGGTGGCCAACGCCATGCACGGCGTGAACGCCAAGGAGCTGCCACTGCTGATCGATCTGCATCGACTCCTGGGCTGAGCGATCAGATCGAGCGCACGAACTGAAGCACTAGGTCAAGGGTGATGCCGGGGGCGTCCTTGTGCGGTGAATGGCCGGCACCGGGGACCATGTAGGTGCGCACGTTCGCACCTGTGGAGGCTGCGATCGCCTGGACCTGTGCCTCGGTACCGAACTGGTCGTCCACGCCTTGAAGCACCAGAACAGGGCAATTGATGCCCGCCAATTCCGATGTGATGTCCCATCCGCGGAAGAAGGGTGCCTGCCACGTGTCCGCCCATGCCTGGAAGAGCGCATCGGTACGTTCGCCGTGATGGCGCACGAGCCGTTCGCGCAAGTCCGTGGTGTGGAACATGCGTTCGGTGGCGCGGATCCCGTTCAAGGTGACCTCCTCCACGAACACGTGCGCGCCTTCCGTGACGACCGCGGCGACGCGGTCCGGGTGGCGGGCGGCCGCGAGCAAGGCGATGGTCCCCCCATCACTGTGGCCGAAGAGGACCGCCTGTTCGATGCCAGCGGCCGTGAGCACGGCATGCAAGACATCCGCCTCGAGGTGCAGGTACCCGGCATCACGCGGTTCGGGTCCGAAGGGGTCGGAGCGGCCATAGCCCTGTCGGTCGTAAAGCAACACATCGCAGTTGAGCGCATGTCCGAACACCTCTGGAACAGTGCGCCAAGTGGTGATGCAGCCGAGGGAGTCATGCAGGAACACCAAGGTGTACGGAGCGGGCCGCTCCCCCACCCTTCCGGAGCGCGCCGCGAGACGCGTTCCACCGATGACGAATGAACGATCGATCCACTGCATGTGCTGCTGTAAAGATCGGGGTCTACCTTCGGACCATGCGTACCCTGTGTTGGTCGTTGTGCTGCCTGCCCGGGTCGCTCCTGGGACAGGAGTGGACGACGCTGCCGGACTTTCCGGGACTTCCGCGGGATGACGCAGCGGCCTTTGTGCTTGGAGCGGACATTTATGTGGGCACCGGCATGGACGTGGGCTTCAACCTGACGGCCGACTGGTACCGGTTCAACACGATCGATCAGAGCTGGAGCCCGGTGGCCGGGATGCCCGGTGGCGGCCGACAGTACGCGCTGGCCATGGCTTCCAACGGCCATGGCTACGTGATCGGTGGCACGACCGGTGCGGAGGCCACGGATGAAGTATGGCGGTACGATGCGAACATTGACCAATGGAGCCAGCAGGCGCCCTTGTTGACGGCGGTGCTGGCGGCTGCCGGTGGTCCTCATCAGGGACAGCTGCATGTCATCGGCGGCATCGGTTCGAACGGAACGGTCGCGGCCCTTCACCAGGTCCACGATGTTCTGGCTGGCACGTGGAGCCTTGCGGAACCACCGCCGATGAGCGTGCACCGCGCAGCAGGCTTTGTGTTGGGCGATGGACCGCATGTGGCAGGAGGCGCCACGCAGGACTTCGAGGGAACGGATCAGCACCTGCGGTATGATGCGAACGGAGCGGTCTGGTCCTCGCTTGCAGCCCTGCCCGATGGACGCTACGCGTGCGATGCATCCGCAGTGCATGCGGGTGCAGTATTGCTGGGTGGTGTGCGCACAGGACCTCCATTGGAGGTGCGTGGCGAGGTGTGGCGCTACGATCCCTGGGCCGATGCGTGGTCCGCGATGCCACCGTTGCCATCGGGTCCCCGACGGGGCGCGGTTCTGGTGGAGGCCGGGGGGCGGCTTTACTTCGGAACCGGCAGCGATGCCACCCAGCGATACCAGGATTGGTGGACACTGGAACTGCCGGTGCGCATTACCGAGGGGTCGTTCGCATCACCGGCTCCATTCCCAGTGCCGACATCAGGACCTGTGCACGTGGCCGCCGCGCTGTTGCCCACCGACCGTCTTCTTCGCCTTGTGACCAACAGTGGTCAAGAGGTACGGCGGTGGCCTCCTTCCACCCAGATGCTGGACCTGAGCGGCCTTGCGCCCGGATCGTACGTGCTCCTGATCGAAGGGGACGTGGAACGGCGGCACCGCCTCGTAAAGACCCCTTGAGACATGGACTTCCTACCCGAACTGGAGCACTACGCCGCAACCCACAGCAGTCCCGAGCCCGTGCTCCTCACCGAACTTGCGGAAGAGACCAGGCGGGTATCAACGGCACCGCGCATGTTGAGCGGTCATGTTCAGGGACGCTTCCTGAGCCTGCTCAGCCATCTGACACGTCCGCAGCGGGTGCTCGAACTCGGTACGTTCACAGGATACAGCGCACTCTGTCTGGCGGAGGGTCTGGCACCGGACGGAGAACTGCACACGGTGGACATCGACGGGCGCCACGCCGACCTGGTGGCGCGCTACGTGGCCCGCGGAGGAATGAGCGGGCGCATTCACCAGCACATCGCACCGGCAATAGAGCTCATCACCCGGTTGCCGGGCACCTTCGACCTGGTCTTCATCGATGCCGACAAGCAGAACTACTGCTCCTACTTCGAGCGGTTGGTTGACCGGGTGCGCCCAGGGGGCTTGATCATTGCGGACAATGTGCTTTGGAGCGGGAAGGTGTTGCAGGACGTCTCCTGCCAGGACGCCGAGACGCGCGGACTGACCGCCTATGCCGACCAGGTTCGTGACGACCCCCGGGTGGAGAGCACGTTGTTGACCATCCGGGATGGTGCGTTGGTGAGCCGAAAACTGTGAAGGCGTCTATCTTGGCACCAATGGAGATCGATCTGCGGTCGGATACGGTGACACGCCCCACACCCGGCATGCTGGATGCCATGTGGCAGGCGCCGGTGGGTGACGATGTGTTCGGGGAGGACCCGATGGTCAATGCTTTGGAGCAGGAAGTGGCCGACCTGTTCGGGAAGGAGGCGGGGCTGTTCTGTCCCAGCGGGACCATGAGCAACCAGATCGCCATCCGGCTGCACACGCGCCCGGGCGACGAAGTGATCGGCGATGAGGGCATGCACATCTACCGGTATGAGGGGGGAGGCATCATGGCCAACAGCGGCTGCAGCGTTCGGTTCGTGCCGAACGACCGCGGACGCTTCACGGCTGAGGCGGTGGAGGCCGCGATCAACAACGCAGCGGATAGCTACGTGGCACGGACACGCCTGGTGAACATTGAGAACAGCCACAACCGTGGCGGGGGAGCCGTGTGGGACCTTGGGGAGGTGCATCGCATACGGGCCGTGTGCGATCGTCACGGCCTGGCCCTGCACTTGGATGGTGCGCGGATCTTCAACGCCATGACAGTGGATGGACATGGACCAGCCGCGTGGGGCGCACCCTTCGACACCGTGAGCGTATGCCTGAGCAAGGGCCTGGGGGCACCGGTGGGTAGCGTGCTCCTGGGTTCAAAGGACCATATCAGCGAAGCCCGCCGGATCCGCAAGCGCATGGGTGGCGGTATGCGTCAGGCGGGCTACCTGGCAGCGGCAGGCAGATATGCGCTGTCCCACCATGTCGAACGGCTCGCTGAAGATCATCGACGGGCGGCACGGCTCGGGGCCGCCCTTGCCGGGCTGGACTACGTCGCAGAGGTCCTTCCGGTCTCCACCAATATCGTCATTGCCGAATTGGGGGCGGGTCTTCGATCGAACAAGGTGCTGCCCTTGCTGGCGTCAAAAGGTGTGCGCGCCTTGCCGTTCGGTCCATCCACCCTTCGGTTCGTCACCCATCTGGACGTGGGTGACGACGCCTTGGATCGAGCGATCCGTGCATTGGCCGAACTTCGCCCCTGATGGCACGCAAATTCCTTCTCCTGATGCTGCTCGCGACATCGGTCGGCGCTCAGGCACAATTGGTGCAGAAAGGTCGGATCAACGGGGTGGACCTCGCCTATCGCTGGCGGCATCCGGCAGGCAAGCCCAGCGAACTGCTCATCCGAATGGAGAACATGGAACGCAGTGACCGCCGGGTTTCCCTGCAGGTCGACCTTAGTTACCAGGGACTCACCGTGGAGTTGCTGAGCGCGGATACCTGCATCAAGGCAGGTGCGGTGTTGAACGGGCGGGTGAACGGCCTGTACTTCCGCCCTGAACGGCTCACCAGCGATCAGATCCGGAGCGGTGATGTGGAGGTTGACCTGACCAATACCGCGGTGGAGGAGACCGGCGCCTGCCCATGAGCGCCAAGCGCGACAGCAAGGACCGGGCGTTGATGGCATCCCTTGCCATGGTGCTGTTGGGCGGTATCCTGGTGACCCTCTGGGCCTATACGAAGCTCGATGACAGGCGCACGCGCCTCATCGAGAATTACCTCGCTGGTCAGGAGCAGTCCTTTCATGCCCGGTTGGATGGCTTCTTCCTTGGGATGGAGGACAACCTGAGCGAAGAGGTCATGGCATTGCCGGTGATGGACGAGCAGACTTCGCAGGTGCTGTTCGAGCGCTGGAAGCCTCTACTGGCTTCGCATCCTTCCATTCTTCGCATTTCGCTTGCCAGCCAATGGGGTGATGAACATACGCTCCTCAGGACACGCGAGGGGCTCCTGGAACGCGTGGTATTCAAGGGGTCCGTGGAAGGGCCTGCGATCGAGACCCACCGTGCTGCGGATGCCGCTGGGCAGGACAGCCTGTGGCTTTCAGAGGAGGCCCGCGATCCACGGCGCGAGGCCTGGTTCGCGCGGGCCCTGGAGGACAACCAGGGAGCACCGGCCTGGACACTGTCACAAGGCAGTAACACCGAGCTGGTGCTCCAGGTATCGCGCCTGATCCGCCCATCGACCGACAGCCTGCCGCTGCAGGTCATGATGCTCGAGGTATCCCCGGGCGGTTCCCGCTGGCTGGATACGCGCACCCTTGCGTTCGGTGCGCTGCACGGCATTCTGTTCGACGCGGGAAAGAAACTGCTGGGATACACCCGGTCCAGCCCGGTGATCACGGATGCCAGTGCGGCGCAGCGCCTCCTTGAGCGAGAGTTCGACCCGGAGAACGACGCGGTCTTCGAGGTTAATGACGGGGAGCGCGTCCTCCATGCCCAGGTCAAGGAGCACCCCCTGAACGGCCTTCTGCTGTACACGCTGCTGCTGCTCGACCCGGCGTTCGTTGATGAATGGGTGGCCGTGGAGCGCATCGTGCTGCTCGCCGCTTCGGGTGTGTTGGTGCTGATCGGGGTCCTGCTGCTCTGGTTGGTGATCAGGGAACGGGAACGAAGCGAACGGATCAGGCAGACAGCACGCAAGCTTCGCACCACGGAGCGTCGGCTGGCGAAAGCGACCGGTGAACGCGATGTCTTGAACAGGGAGGTGCACCACCGGGTGAAGAACAACCTGCAGGTGGTCAGCAGCCTGTTGAACCTGCAGGCCTCGCGGCTGGAGGAAGGCCCTGTCCGCAGCGAATTCCTGCGCGGCAAACGGAGGATCGACATCATCGCCCTGGTCCACCACCGCATGTACGACCTGAAGGACCTGCGGAACGTCGATCTTCAGCAATTCTTCGAACAGTTGATCGCAGCACTGGGCCGCATGCATGAGCCGATGCGCCGCTCGGTCAGCCACGAGGTAAAGGCGCAGGGAGTGAAGGTCGACCAGGATACGGCCATCGAGCTGGGCATCATTCTCTGCGAGCTTGTCACGAACACCTATGAGCACGCCTTCCCGTACGCAACGGGTGGCCATGTGGACATTGCCGTTCAAGCGGTGGACAGCGACCTGCACCGGCTTATCGTCCGTGATAATGGCACAGGTCTCAAGGTGGAGCGGATCGAGCAGGAAGGCAAGCTGGGGCTCGAGATCGTGGAGGCACTTGCAGAACAGATGAACGGTTCGCTGCACACGCACAGCGGAGCGCGCGGGGCAACCTTCGAAGTGCTCTTTCGGAAGAACTGGAACAGTTCAACGAACGACATCCCCGACACCCAAGGCGCCGAGTAACCCACCGCTGGCTCGCAGCATCTCACGCTGGCTGTTCCAAGTGGTAAACGCATTGCGCACATCGCGTTCCACTTGAAGCCGAGCCTGTTGCTCGGCCAGCTGGGCGTTCTGCGCGCGCAGACGCGCCTGTTCGACACGTGTTCCGAGGCGCCCGCCATCGAAGAGGGGTACGCTCAAGGAAAGGCCGGCATTGATGCCCTGGGTGTAGGTGCCGAGCACACGCCCCACCCCGATCTGCCGATCACTGACACCGTACGCAGCGGTAAGGTCCAGCCGGGGCCAGCGAAGCCACCGTGCGATGCGCTGGTCCATTTCGCCGGCGCGCTGGAGCGTTCCGCTGACCTCGGCGTTGATGAGCATACGGTCCATGGCACGCAGGCAGCCGGCGATGGGGATGGAGAGGCGCACAGGCCCGTTCTGCGCGTAGAGCGTGCGCACTGCACGGGCCTGCGCTGGTGCCTCGTTGCGCGGTGGCTAGGCTTTGCTGCCCGCCAATTTCTTGCAAGTACCGACACCTCCCACGACCAGGAGAAGCCTGAGGATAAGGGAGAACCTACGCTTCAGGAGGTCGTTCATGCGCGTATGGATCGGATGATGAGCGCGGCAACGGTGCGGCTCCGTTCGTTGAGGAATTGCTGAAAGGCCCTCTGGTCCATGCCACCTACATGCTTGATGATGGGTGAAGCGATCTGCGGGAACTGACACCAGTCCATGATGTTGACCATCAACTGGCGGGGGTCGATGGGGATGATCTCACCACTCTGCTGCGCTTCGATCACCTGCTTGAAAAAAGTGCTCGCGGGCTCCCTTGCCAAGGTCCAGTAGTTTGAGCAGATGCAGAGGGTCGCGCTGCAACTCGCTCAGAAGGAACTGTGGGAAAAGGGGTTCCCGCTGGATCGCCTCGTGAAATTCTGCCACAAAGGCTAGGATGTCATCGAACAGATGCCTGTCGTGTGTCAGTTCCTACCACACGCCTTGCAGTCCATGCCTGCCGCACACACAGAAGACCTCCTCGAACAGACGCTGCTTGTTCCGGAAAGAGTAGTGCAGCAAGGCTTTGTTGATACCAGCCTCATCCGCCACCTCCTGCATGCGCGCACCCATCATGCCCTTCTTCAGGAACACCCTGCGCGCCGCATCCAGCATGCGCTCTTCGGTGGCTTTTTCCCGCACCATCGCCATTGTGAGCGCACTATCAACCAGATGGCTGAACCATACGGTGGATCTGGTCAGCGGATCCGATCGGGAGCCTGGATGGATCGAGCTGCTGGCATGCACATGCCGTGAACAGGGATCAACAGGGATGGGACGAACGTGCAGGGCCCAAGCTTACCGGAGCCACTCCACCTCCACGCGGCGTTCGCTCGGATCACGGCCGGTGCTGCGGCTATCGCCATAGTAATTCACCAGAAGGCGCTCAGGGGCGATACCGCGCTGAAGAAGGTAGTTGCGCACCGCCTTGGCGCGCTGTTCGCTCAGTCGCAGGTTCACGGCAGGATCTCCGGAACGATCCGTGTAGCCGGTGATCAGGACACGATCCAACGGTGAGCGAGCGAGCTGCTCAAAGACCTCGTTCAACAAGACCCGGCTCTCGCCTTCGAGCAGCACGGATGCACGCGCGAACCGGAGCGTGATATTGCTCCTTGTCAGGTTGCTCAGATCGGCCAATGGATTCTCGGACCGTTCGGAAGCTGCGCCGCCTTGTTGCTCCACCAGCATTTCCACCCCAGCCAGCCGATCCTCCAGGTCCTCCAGTCGATCACGCAATTCCCACAGTTCGCGACGCTGGTCCATGCGGTCGATGCGCTGGTTGATGGCATCCAGCTCCGACTTCAACCAGCGGTCCCGCTTGCGTACGGGCGATGCGGCCGGCGTTTCCATGGCATTGCGCTCAATGGAGGACATGATCTGCGCACCGAGGGAAGGCTCGATCGCTCCCTCCCCGTTCGATGCGAGTTGAAGGTCCAGAGCACAGAGGTAGTTCTCCTGGTCGTAGACGGTACCACAGGTGGAATTGACCTGAACGGTGGTCCATGGATCGGCCGGCCTGTTCTTCAGGACCGTCACGGTGGCGAGCGGCAACAGGTCAGCCCTCAACTGGCGTTCGAGCTCTTCGCGTTGGCCACGCACGAAGTGGTAGATGGCGAGGTACTTATCCTGTTCACCGGTCCCGTTCACTGACCTGCCGGCCTGTTCCCAGCTGATGTGCGTGAGCTTGGCGAGCTGCTCGCGCGTGGCCTGCGAAAGCCCAGGCACCGCCCCTTCCAAGCCAAGTTCCTCCGCCGCCGCCCGCACCATGGCATCCAGTTCCAAGGCCATGGCCTCTGCCGTCAGGTCAGCCTGTACTCCATCGTGCCGGAAATGGATGCGAGCATCGAGATAAGCTCCGATGCCGGTCAATAAAAGGCGATCGAGCATGACGTTGACGTCCGGTGCCACCGCCAGGGTGTGCTGCAGCTGCATGACCGCCCGCCCGCCCGGCACCCCGCGCCACACGGCCTGCAGCACGGGATCAGTACCTTCCAGGGTGGCCTGCACGAGCACCTGGCCGTCCTGCGAAACACCATCGAGCAGCACGGTGCCCTGTGCATATAGCACACCCGGCAGCAGCAGGCCGACCAGCCAGCCGAAGAGGGAACCCGCACGACGCTCCATTGAGAGCGTGAACTTACATGGACGGGCAGGGGCCTTCCGGAGGTGGTTCGCGGAAGTACGAACGTTCTTATCAACAGGGCACCTCAGCCCATGATCTCCGCGAATTGCATCCGTTCGCGGGCCCAGGCGTAGGCCTTGGTGTGGTCATCGAAGATGCGGAACGGGAAGGCGGGGCGCTTCAGCCGAAGGAAGCGCTCACCCTGTTGCCTGCTGAGCGGGTCGCGTGTAAGGAAGGCCACGGGATGACCGTGGACCCCGCAGACCCGCCGCAGCAGCTCACCCGCCTCCGCACGCACGGCGAACCGATCGGGATAGTCCAGCAGGACAGGAGCATGGCCGCTGGGGTCCAGCGCACCGATCACACGCAGCACTTCCTTCATGTCGCGCATCTGCATGACGGCACCCGGCGCCAGCACAAGATGGAGCACGCCATCCTCACGCCAGAGCTCAAAGGGGCTTTTGAAAGCGGATGTTCCCCGATCGATCATGCCGCAAAATATCCACCCAACATGAATGTAACGCACAGGTCATCAACACATTGTCCACAACCGGTGTTGATCCAGCCCGGATCGTGGTCAGCGCAGGACCTCCGGAATGGGGTCTCCGATGGCGGCGTCGGGCAGTGCGGTACCCAGGAGCATGCTGAGGGTGGGTGCGATGTCGGTGATACTGGTCCGTCGCACCACTTCACCAGGTCGAATGCCACGCCCCATGAAGAACAACGGCACATGGGTGTCGTAGTTCCAGATGGAGCCGTGGGTGGTCCCGCGTCCGGGCCCCTCCCCAACCCGATCGAAGAACCCGGGGAGCATCACGTATGCCACATCACCGGACCGCGCCGACCGGTAGCCGCGTTGAAGGGCCCGCCCGGGGCCAGGCGGCATCACGGTGTGCTGCAGGTCCTCCGCCGCGAAAGCGAAGGCGATGTCGCTCCGTTGTTGAAGCCTCCGGGCTGCCACGCGTTGCACCTCGGCGACATCCAGACCGCGCAGGGTCAGAAGGCTGTCGTTCAGCCAGAGCTGCTCGTTGAGGACATGGCGCACCCAGTCCCCGGGGCCGAACCGGGCATCCAAGGCTGCCTCCACCTCGGCCCGGAGCTCTGCGATGGGTACATAACCGGCACTCCCATGAAGGTCCTTCAGATAGGCCGGCACATCCGCCGCCGCATGATCGGCCGTGAGGAAGACCACGTACCGGTCCGCCCCCACCCGGTCATCCAGTGCTTTGAACAGGCGTTCCAACTCGCGATCGAGCCGCACATACATGTCCTCCAACTCCAATGCACGGGGTCCCACGCGATGGCCGAGGATGTCGGGCGATGAATAGCTGATGGCCAACAGGTCCGGCACCGCATCCGAACCCATGCCTTCGCCCTCCATGGCCGCGAGCGCCATGTCCGTCACGATGGTATTGCCCCAGGGTGTGTAAGCGAGGATGCCGGTGGAGCCGGCGGCACCGTGGAGCGCCGCCAGGTCCTGCGGCAGGGTTGCGGTTGTGGCACCGCTCAGGGGTGTCTCGTAAGGATTGTCGTCCGGCAGGACTTCGTGATAGCGCTCCCTGGGGAGGAGCAGATCCCAGGTACGATCGAGGTACCTGGCCGCACGGCCTTCGGCATTGAAGCGTTGCAACCACGCGGGCAGCTCGGGTCGGTACCAGGTGCTGGTGGCGAACGCTCCGTCCACACCGCCAGTGAACCAGTAGGCGGCATCCCCGGTCCGCCCGATGGGCATGATCGCGCCACGGTCCTTCAGTGAGATGCCCAACGTGATGGAACGGCGTTCAGTGCGGCGCTCCAACTCATCCGCCAGGGTGGTGGCCAGCAGGCGCTGGGGCGACCGCGCACCGGAGGCATCGTCGCAACCGACACCCTTCACAGCGGCATCCACCGCGCAGTACGACTCGTTCCCCAACCTGCGGTCGTAGAGGTCATTGCCCACGATCCCGTGGTAGGCGGGTGTCGTACCGGTGTAGATGCTGGCGTGGCCGGGCGCCGTGTAGGTGGGGGCATAGTCGTAGTGGGTGTTGCGCAGGTAGGCCCCATCCCGCACGAGCCTGCGGAAGCCACCTTCCCCGTAGTTGGACCAGTAGCGCTGCACCATGTCGGCGCGCATCTGGTCCACCACGATACCCACCACCAGGCGCGGCGGATCCTGCCAGGAGGGCAGCTGTTGCTGGGCGGATACGGCCGTGGTGCATGCGACGGCCAGGGCGGTCGCCAGGGCATGGATCAGGTGCTTGGCTTGATTCATCCTTCAGGAACTGCGTGCAAATAGATGGAACAGGGCGACACCCGCTGTTACCGTAATGAGAACGTTGGCCACGGCGAAACCGTACTGCCCATCGCGCAGCAGTTGGTGGTTCTCCATGCTGAAGGTGCTCATCGTGCTGAAGCCGCCGCACAACCCGATGGCAAAAAGGGCCTGCCAATGCTCGCGTCCGGGCTGGTGCAACTGAAGCCGCAGCACCAACCAGGCGAGCAGTGCAGTGGCCAGTAGGTTGCTGATGAGGGTGGCCCAGGGGAACATGGCGTCGGGGACCATCAGCTTCACCATGCGCGATACACCGAACCGAAGCACCGATCCGATGCCACCGCCGAGGAACACCGCCAGCCAGACCATCATGTGCGTGGCGAGGAGAAGTGAAGGTGCAACCTGCGGAACAGACGGAAGAACAAGAGCCCCACGAGGGCGCCGTAGGCACCGCCCACAAGCACATCGCCGGGATAGTGCACACCGAGGTAGATGCGGCTGTAGGCGATGAGGGCCGCCCAACCCAGGAGCGCCGCCACTGCCCAACGCGGCCGGGCCCCGAGCACACCGATCATGAAGGCGGCAATGCCGAAGTGGTTGCTGGCATGCGACGAGACGAAGCCGAAGGTGCCTCCGCGGTACAGGGTCCCATCAGCTGCGTGGAGCAGGTGGATGTGCGGCTGCAGCTCGGCCACATGGCTGGGGCGCAGCCGTTGTACGGTGTTCTTGAAGAGCATTACCGAACCACTGTCGGTCCCGTAGATCATGAGCGCGATGATGGGTACGGCCAGTCCCAATCCGCGCCAGCCCCAGCGCTGCTGCAGCAGGTAGAGGAAGAACACGTAGAGGGGGATCCAGAGCTGCAATTCGCTGATGTGCCACATCAGGTCATCGAGCATGGGCGCATGGAGCCCATTGATGGCCAGGAAGGCCGCGCGGTCCAGGGCATCGAGGCGTTCCAGCAGGCTCATTCCACGTGATCGGCCGGGAAGGACCCATGCAGCTTCCTCCACAGCAGGTCCTTCAGTTCATCGAGGCCGATGCGCGCCACACTGCTGATGAGCACGGTCTGCACGCCCTTCGGCAGGTCCTTCCTCAGTTGTTCCATCATCACCTCATCGAGCATGTCGCACTTGGTGATGGCCAGCACCCGGTCCTTGTCAAGCAGGTCGGGGGAATACTCCTTCAGCTCGTCGAGCAACACCTGGTAGTCGTGGCGGATGTCAGCGCTATCCGCAGGGATCATGAACAGCAGCACACTGTTGCGCTCGATGTGGCGCAGGAAGCGGAGGCCGAGGCCCTTGCCTTCGTGGGCGCCTTCGATGATGCCGGGGATATCGGCCATCACGAAGCTGCGGTGCTCGCGGTAGGGTACGATGCCCAGGTTGGGTGTGAGGGTGGTGAAGGCGTAGTCGGCGATCTTGGGCTTGGCCGCAGTGATCACACTGAGGAGGGTGCTCTTGCCCGCGTTGGGGAAGCCCACCAGACCCACATCGGCGAGGACCTTCAGTTCCATGGCCACCCAGCGCTCCACACCGGGCTCGCCGGGCTGTGCGAAGCGGGGGGTCTGGAAGGTGGACGACTTGAAGTGCTGGTTGCCGAGGCCACCGCGCCCGCCTTGGAAAAGGACCCGTTCCTCCCCATCGCGGGTGATCTCACAGAGCACCTCGCCGGTCTCATCATCCTTCACCACGGTCCCCAGCGGCACCTCGATCACCTTGTCCGCTCCCGCCCTGCCGGAGCTTTGGTTGCTGCTGCCACTTTCACCGTCCTCGGCGATCACGTGCTTGGTATAACGCAGGTGGAGCAGGGTCCAGAGTTGGCCATTGCCACGCAGTACGATGTGTCCACCGCGACCGCCATCGCCGCCATCGGGACCGCCCTTGGGCATGTACTTCTCACGGCGCAGGTGCCGGGAGCCGGGCCCTCCTTTGCCGCTGCGGCACTGGATGCGGATGTGGTCGATGAAGTTCATGCGGTCGCAAAGGTCGGGAAAGCATGCCATGGACTTGATCAGGAAAAACACAGGCAGCGTTGACCGCACTTATCATGTCTTCCACGAACGGTACCACTATCTTTACGAAGCACGCACCCAGAGAACATCGATCGTCATGCGCAACACACTCCTCCTCCGCAATTTTCTCATCGTTGCAGCGCTCGTCGTGGTGAACATGGAGTCCAACGGTCAGGTGTTCATCTCCTCGGAGTATGAGCGCACGTGGCTGAACAGCCTGATACCTGGATTGGTTGATGAGAATGGCATAATGGACACATTACATGTTGGCATCGCAAATATTGATTCAACTGTTTGTACTTTATTTATTCAAGAAGAGTATTTAAGTTTATCGCTAGATGGTTTATCTTATTTAAGTAGTTTGAACTATTTGCGTTTGATAATTAGTGTACAAGCTCATCAATCAGGCGAACTAAGCATAAATGCGTTACCAAATAATTTGCGCAGATTTTACATAAATTCAGATTATCCAATTCAACTACCATCCATGCCTTCAATAATGGATATATTTGTCATATCATTCGGAGATTATTTGGAATTGGATGACCGATCATATTGCGATATTAACCAAATGCCAGATACTATAGATTTTTTTGACGCTTCCGATCTTCGCAAACTTACATGGAACGGGACTCCTCATTTCAGAGAATTCAACAGCAGTAATGATTATGCTTATTCCGGATCCATCCATCTCCCATCATCAACGATCGATCGCGCATTTATTTACGGGTTCAGCGACCTTGATAGTATTGATCTTAGAAATAGCTCAATAGTGTATCTTGAGATAATTGAATGGTCGACCAATAGCTATAACAAAATGATCCTATCAGATAACATAGATACTATAAACTTAGCTTTTAACTATGGAAAGATAGTGAATTGGCCCATCAACTTGAAGAGTCTTACGATCATTGACTCAGACCTTGGCTGCATACCGAACTTACCAGATAGTGTTTCTTATCTCTACATATCATCAGCTCAGATTGAATGTTTGCCCAACTGGCCATCGATGCTTAATGATGAAAATTTCTATCATAATGAAATATACGGAGCAGGTGCGCAGCCCATTTTCTGTTCCGTTCTTAACACAGACTGCCCGAATTCTTATCCAGGGATATCAGGAAGTTTTTTCATCGACGTGGATGGAAATGGGGTCCAAAGTGGCAATGAGTCAAACCCAAGTGGCACATACATCCATCTTCAACCAGGAAATGTGACGGTCCCAAGCGGTGCAGATGGCTACTGGGAAGTCGGCCTTGCTCCTGGAAATTATACGATCACGCCTTCGTCCAGCTATCCGTATGTGCTTTCCTATGCACCTGGGAACCACATCGCCAATGTGCCCAACATGGGAGACATCGATACCGACAACCACTTCGCCGCCACACTAATGCCGAACGTTCAGGACCTACGGGCATGGGTCTACGCCGATCCGGCACGCCCAGGGTTCGAGAACCGCATCTTCCTGAACTACCAGAACTATGGCACGATCCCAGCGAACGCGACGCTCACCCTGCAATGGGATACCGACCAGCAATGGGTGGGTAGTTCAGTGACCCCGAGCACTGTATCGGGTACTACCGCCACGTGGGACCTCGGTACTCTGGCCATTTCCGACCAAGGACTCCTGACCGTTGACCTGAGCACGCCCGCGACCGTACCGTTGGGCACTCCGATCGAACACACCTTGACCGCCGGCCCTGTGCTTGGTGATGAAACACCGATGGATAATGCGGCCCTTTTCAGTGACGTTGTCGTTGGCAGCTACGACCCCAACGACAAGCTGCTGAGCCCCGCGACCATGAGCCCCGCGCAGCTGCAGGATCCGGAAGCGCGCATCGAATACACCGTCCGTTTCCAGAACACGGGCACCTACCTCGCCGAGCGTGTACTGATACTGGATACGCTGCCCCCAGGGCTCATCCTCGAAAGCATCGAATTCCTCGCCAGCAGCCACGCGAACACCTGGTACCTCACCAACGGTGTGCTGCACGTGATCCACAACGACATCATGCTGCCCGACAGCACCAGCGACGAGCCCAACAGCCACGGTTTCATCCGCTTCAGCATCAAACCAGAGCCCACCCTCGCGAACGGCGCAACGATCGCCAACATCGCCCACATCATCTTCGACTTCAACGAGCCGATCATCACTCCCCCGGCCATCTTCACGGTGGATGTGCTGGCCGGCCTCAATGACGAGCAGGGCAGTTCGTGGAGCCTATGGCCCAACCCGACCAGTGATGTGCTCTGGTTGAACGCAGCGGATGCCGGACCACACGCCCGGCCATTCACCGTGCGCGATGTAACGGGCCGCACTGTAATGACCGGCAGCACCACCGCATCTGGTGAACTGAACGTCGGCACACTGGCTACCGGCGCCTACACCTTACAGCTGCAAGGCGAAGGAGGTGTGATGCGGTTCGTGAAGGAGTAAGCCTAGCCGATCGCCACGACCAACCGCTCGGTGATCTCCGCGATGCTGCCTACACCTTCGATGGCTTTGAACTTGCCCTGTGCGCGGTAGAAATCCTTCAGGGGCGCGGTCTTCTTCTCGTACTCACGGATGCGATTGCGCACCACGGCCTCGTCCTGGTCATCGGTACGACCGCTGGTGGCGCCACGTCCCAGCAGGCGCGTCACCAGCTCCTCCTCGGGCACTTCCAAGGCGAGCATGGCCACGATGGGCTCGTTCTTGGCAGCCAGCATGGCATCGAGCGCTTCGGCCTGGGCTTGGGTACGCGGGAATCCGTCGAAGATGAAACCTTTGGCATCGAGATGGGCCTCCATCTTGTTGCGGATCATGCCGATGACGATATCGTCGCCCACCAGCTCCCCGCGGTCCATGAGCAGCTTGGCTTTCATGCCCAGGTCGCTCTCGGCCTTGATCTCGGCGCGCAGCAGATCGCCGGTGCTGAGGTGTACGAGGCCGTAACGTTCGATGAGGAAGTTGCTCTGAGTGCCCTTGCCAGCGCCTGGGGGGCCGAAGAGCACGAGGTTCAGCTTGGTCATTGGGAGTTCTGAATGAGGCGGTGGATGCCGCGCAGGTTGCGACCGAGTCCGTCGTGGTCCAGGCCCATGCCCACCACGAAGTAGTTGGGGATGGTGAGGGCGACGTGGTCGATGATGACGTCCTTCTTGTAGGCCTCGGGCTTGAAGAGCAGGCTGGCCACACGAACACTGGCCGGGTGGCGCTCCTTCAACAGCTCGAGGATGTGTACGATGGTGTTGCCGGTGTCCACGATATCCTCGAGCACCACCACGTGGCGCCCCTCGATGCGTTCGTTGAAACCGATGAGGTCGGTGACCGTACCGCTGCTGCTGGTGCCATGGTAGCTGGCCACCTTCACGAAAGTGATCTCGCAGTCGATGGTGAGCCGTTTCATCAGTTCCGCAGCGAAGGCGAACGCACCGTTGAGCACGCCGATGAAGAGCGGTCGCTTGTCCGCGTAATGCGCTTCGATCTCGGCGGCCACGCGGTCCACGGCGGCGAGCACCTCGGCCTCGCTGATGTAAGGCTCGAACTCCAGATCGTGCAGGCGAACGGTGGGCATGGTGACGCTGCGCTCGTGGCGCAAGGGTTGCGAAGGTAGGCAACGTGCTCAGGAACACAGGCTGCCACATGGTGCCAGTGCACCACGTGGAGTTCACGTCCAAGCCCTACTTTCGGGGCGATGCGTGGCACCCTTCTGCTCCTGATCGTGCTGAACAGCGCCGTGCTGCGGGCCGGCGGCGAACACCTACCCCTGGGCGCGCGGGCCGCCGGCCTGGGATATGCAGGCCTCACCCTTACCGACCTGTGGAGCGTGCGGCTCAACCCGGCCGGCATGGCAGCGTTGGAGCGTCCTGTGATCGGACTGGTACACCAGCAGCACTTCCTGAGCCGCGAGCTGAGCCAGCAAGGCCTGGCCGCCGTGGTGCCGCTGGGCAAGGGCGCGCTGGGCGTTGGGGCCGATCGCTTCGGGTACGAGCTGTACAACGAGACCCGCCTCAGCCTGGGCTACGCGATGAAATTCGGTGATGGCCTGCGTGCGGCGGTGCAACTGCAGCACCTGGGCGTGCGCCTGGGCAACAACTACGGCAACACCAGCGCGGTGGTGGCGGAGCTCGGTGTGCAGGCAAGGCTCACCGAGGCCTTGTGGATAGGCGCACACCTGTACAACCCCACGCGCAGCCTGTTGGGCCGCCTCGGTGAAGGTGCCGTGGTGGTGGAGGAACGCTTACCCACGCTGCTCCGCGCAGGGCTCGGCTACACCTTCAGTACCAAGCTGCAGATGCTGGTGGAGGCCGAGAAGGACATCGACCAGGACGAACGCTTCCGCATCGGCCTGGAGTACAACCCCAACAAGGTGCTCTACCTGCGCACGGGCATCAGCACCGGTCCGGTCCAAGGCCACTTCGGTGCAGGCTTCCGCTTGAAGCAGCTCGACATCGACCTGGCACTGGCCGTGCGCTCGCAGCTCGGACCCACACCGGTCATCGGCATCAACTACCGGTTCGAATGAGATCGGTCGCGCTGTTGGTTGGCTTATGCTTGTCCGTTGTGCTCCAGGCGCAAGTGGATGGCATTCCCAAGGACCTCATCGAGCAGCGCATCGAAGCGGCGGTGGAACAACTCGGCGGCGACGAGAGCATTGACCTCACCAACCTCTTCGAGCTGCTCGCCGACCGCTACAACGACCCCATCGACCTCAACCATACCACGGCGGAAGAACTGAACACGCTGCTGCTGCTGAGCGATCTGCAAGTGAGCACGCTGCTCAGCCACATCAAGCGGAACGGCCGCCTGCTGAGCCTCTACGAGCTGCAGTCCATCAATGGATGGGATGTGAACACCATCGCCATGGTGCGGCCGTTCATCACCGTGCGCGAGAACCCGCTCGGCAGCAATGCCAGTTTGAAGGAGATCCTGTTGAAAGGGGCGCACGAGATCACCCTCCGCAGCACCATGAACATCGAGGAACGCAGGGGGTTCCAGCACCGCACCAACCCGTTCGGACAGGAGTACTTCGATCCCGATGGCGATGCCCTCCCCGACCTCAACGATGCCAACGTGGTGGATTCCTTGAAGCGCAACAACCGCATCTACCTGGGCAGCCCGTACCGCATCTACACCCGCTACCGGTTCCGGTACCGGCAGAACATCAGCTTCGGGTTCACGGCGGAGAAGGACGAGGGCGAGGAGTTCTTCCGGGGCAGCCAGCCGAACGGTTTCGACTTTTACAGCGCCCATCTCTTCCTGCGTGAGATCGGGCGGTTCAAGGCCATCGCGGTGGGAGATTACAGCGCCCAGTTCGGTCAGGGCCTGGCCTTTTGGAACGGGCTCGCGTTCGCTGCCAAGAGCAGCTTCACGATGAACGTGAAACGCAATGCCGTTGGTTTGGCCCCGTATACCAGTGTGAACGAAAACCTGTTCATGCGCGGCGTGGCAGCCACGTACGCCCTCGCCCGGAATTGGGAGGCCACCGGCTTCTTCTCGAAGAAGAAGTTGGACGGTAATGTCTCCTCCGTAACCGGCGCGGACAGCCTCGGCACGGCCATCGAAGAGGTCATCTTCAGCAGTTTCCAGGAGGATGGCTTCCATCGCACGGTCCGCGAAATGGAGAAGAAGGATGCCGTGGACGAGCGCATCGTGGGGGGGCACCTGCGGTACAAGCGTCCGACCTTCAGCATGGGTGTCACTGCCGCACGTGTCGACTTCGGTGGTGAGCTGAGCCGCAACCTGCAGCCCTATAATCAGTTCGATTTCCAAGGCCGCAGCAACACCACTATCAGCACCGACTGGAACGTGCTGTACCGCAACCTCACCTGGTTCGGCGAGGTGGCCCGCAGCGCCAACGGCGGGTTGGCAATGAACACGGGTGCAGTGGTGGCGCTGGACCGTCGAGTGAGCCTGAGCCTGCTGTTGCGCGATTACCGCCGCGACTTCCATGGCCTGTACAGCGTGGCGTTCGCCGAGGGCACCAATCCCTGGAACGAGCGTGGCATCTATACGGGGATCGAGATCCGGCCCAACCGGCAATGGTCGTTCAACGGCTACTTCGATCAGTTCCGTTTCCCCTGGTTACGCTTCCAGACCGATGCGCCGTCCGATGGCTTCGACTGGCTGGCACAGGTGAACTGGAAGCCCAGTCGCGGCGTGGAGCTGTACGCTCGTGTGCGGCACCAGGACCGCGCCCGTAACACCGCGGACGATGTGGACGGCATCGACCCCCTGGTCCGTGTGGAACAGACCAACTACCGGGTGAACGCGACGTACAAGGTGAGCAGTTCCGTGAGCCTGCGCACACGTGTGGAGACGATCGACTTCCAGCGTGGAACGGCGCCGCTCCGCCACGGCATGCTCATCTACCAGGACCTCATCCACCGCCCGCTGAGCAGCCCGTTGGAGCTCAGCCTCCGCTTCGCCCTGTTCGATACGGAGAGCTATGATGCGCGCCTGTACGCTTACGAAAGCGAGCTGATCGGTGTGTTCGCCATACCACCGTACTACGGACGCGGGATCCGATGGTACGCCATGGCCCGCCTCACACCAGCGCGCGGCGTGGACCTGTGGGTCCGTTACGGTGCCTTCATCTATCAGGACCAGGACGTGATCAGCAGCGGGCTGCAGGAGATACCGGGCAACACGCGCAGCGACCTGAAGCTGCAGCTCCGTTGGAAGTTCTGATCCACAGCCATGGCCCTGCAACACGTCCGCCTCGATCGTGCCAACCCCGTGGCGGTGCTCAGCGGCACCAGCATGCCCCGGCTCGAGTTCCGGCAGACCCTGTTCCGCAGCCCCGACCCGGCCTGGCAGCGCAGGTTGTACCCCGCCGCATTGCTCGTCACCACCACCGCCCACGACCTGCGCGACCGCAGGCTGGTGGTGGACCATCAGGCCCTGCGCTTCAGCGTGCTCTACGATGCCAGCTGGCCGGAGCCGGTGTTCCTGAAGGTGCGGAACTGGCCCTACAAGCCCGTGGAACTGCGCAAGGATGCGCCCGTGGTCTACTGGACCGTGGAGCTACGGCTCCGCGACCTGCGCCTGGCCGACGATGAGTGGGTGGAAGTGGCCTTCCTGGGGTGAAGCCCGAAGATCAGTACAACGCGCTGTCGAAGCGCCTGCGCCACTGTCGGGTCACGGGATGTTCGTTGCCCAGCAGGTTGAACAGCGCCACGCACAGGCGCCGGGGCAGTTCATCCATGTAACGCTTGTCCAGCTCCACCGCGCGCACCCAATGTTCCAAGGTGGCGTTGGCATCGTTGGCACGCAGCGCGGCAATGCCTTTGAGCACCTCCTCCCGTGCAACGCCCGCAGGTAGTTCTTCCGCGGTCAATTGCGCGCCCCGGGCCAGGTCGAGCAGTGCCTCTGCATCGGGCAGGTGGAGGTGATGGGCCAACAGGGGCTCCACCGCTTCGGGTGCGTTCAGCACCTGGAGACGGGCCAGCAACAGGCGGGCCTGTTCGTGCTCAGGCTCCATGTCGAGCACCTCCTGCAAAACGCTGCGGGCCTCGGCTTCCTGGCCTTGCTCCAACGCGGCGATGGCCTTCATGAACAATGCACGGCCCGGCGTGGGCAGGTGCATGTCGATCCATTGCTTCAACTGCGGCTCCGGCAAGGCACCGGCCAGTTCACCGATGACCTCGCCCTTGTGGAACAGCTTCACGTTCGGGATGCCGCGGATCTGGAAGCGCATGGCCAGGTCCTGATGTACCTCGGTGTTCACCTTCACCAGCTCCCATTGTCCATCGGCCTCGCCAGCGAGCTTCTCGATGATCGGCCCCAGGAAGCGGCACGGACCGCACCACGGCGCCCAAAAGTCAACGAGCACCGGCACTTCGGCACTGCGCTCCATCACTTGTGCCTCGAAGTCGACCACCTCGTAGCTGGGGGCGGTCAGGGGTTCAGTTGCCATGGTCGTTCTTCTTTTCAGGGATGACAAGGCCGAGCGTGAGGTATCCCATCACCGCACCATACGCCGTGCTGGTCCACCAACGACCGGTGATGGCGCAGCCATTGGTGCAACCATACCAGTTCCAGTAGGCCCATCCGGCCACCGCGCCCAAGGCGATGAAGAGGGCGTAGAGCATCCAACGTTTCATCGCACAAAGGTCGACAGGCCGGTCAGCTCCTGACAGTGACGTGCATCACCGATGGACCCCGAACAGCATCAGCGCAGAATGAAGCGCCAGGTGCGCCACCCATCCGCAGAGCGCACCCGCAGCAGCAGCGGGCCGCGCACACCTTCGGGGATGCGGACCTGCGCGGCATCCGAAGTGCGCTGCAGCGTATGCGTCACTGTCCGGCCGATGGCATCGTAAAGCTCCACCGTCTGCAGATCATCAACATCGCTCAGCACCGCCAGTCCGTTCACCGCGTCGAGGTGCAGCGCACCACCTGGGGCGTTCATGGCACCCACGGCCGTGAGGCAGTCCGCCGCCTGCGTTCCGTTCGCACTGGCGAAGACGCCTTGCTGCGCACTCCAGTCCTGCCACTCGCCGCCATTGGTGGTGCGCCAGTCGTTCAGGTCGAAGGTGTAGATCCCCTGCATGGTGCCTGGCACGCGACAGGCCTTCACAGCAGCGCCGTTGCGGAACCATGTGAGCGGCACACCCGGCTGCAGGCTCTCCGGTCCTTCCGGAAAGAGGCAGTTGCCCTGGATGAAGAAGGCGTACTCCTCGTAGGCCGGCCACTCGCCGTAGACCTGTGCGATACCGGTGGTGTCCACACAAACGGCCACGTACTCATTGCAGGCGATGCCGCTCACCTCGGTATCGGAGTCGGCTGAAGCGCGGGCGATGAAGACCAGGTGGCGGCCCCGGCGGTCGGGCGAATCGTAGTGGCTGTCGGTGACCACGCTGGCTAGATAGGGCACACGCAGAAAGGGCGTGTTGCTCACGGTAAGGTTCGCGGCGAAGGGGTTGGCGAGCGCGGCGGCACTGGTGATGGTGCCGTTCTGCGCGCTGAAGTAGTGGCCACCCAGGATCGCCATGCCCGCACTGGTACCGCCGATGGCCATGTTGCGATCCTCGATGCCCCGGTTGATGAGGCTGTCGATGGCGGTGCCGCGCCAATAGTTCACGTAGTTCCACTGATCACCACCGGCGAACCAGATGGCCTCGGCCCGTTGGATCCGTTCATGCACATACGCCACATTGGCGGCGCTGGCCTGGTCGAAGCGGATGGTCTCCACACTGTTCACCGGCACGCCGAGCTCGCTGTGGAAGTAGGACTGATAGCCGTCGCTGCCGCTGGCCCGCAGCACCAGCACGTCGCCTCCGTTGGCGCGGCGCAGGAACCAGCGCATGGCTTCGTCGTGCTCCGTGGCACCGCCCATGAGGCATACGCCACCAAGTGCGCTCACTGCGGCATCCTGCCCGTTGCCAAGGAACCAACTGGTGTATCCCTGGCCCTGCAGCAAGGCAGCGGTCAACAGTGCGGGTATCAGGAGAAGGCGGTTCATGGCCTAAAGATCGCGAAGTACCTTTACACGCCCCTCATCCCCATCGGTCCCATGCGCGTCCTGCTTGCGCTCTGCCTCCTGTTCACCAGCCTGCCTGGCCGCGCCCAGCTCAACAACTGGGATCCCTCGTGGTACGCATCGGACAGTGCGCTGGTCTTCCACGACGACCTGGACTACTACCTCAACGCCTACAGCAAGAGCGAGATCAAGGACATGCGCAGGACCGTGAGCGTTTGGCGGATGAACTTCGACAAGCTCATGCGGCAGACCTACCGCGAGCTGCGCACGTACAGTGAAGGCGGAGGCATGGAGCCGTTCACCCACGACTTCGACCTGCCCTTCGCCCAGCAGGAAGGCCGTTACCGGCTGCTCGACCACAACGGCCGCATCCGGGCCTTCATGTTCGGCAGCATCAGCAACCCACCCTCGCGCGTGCAATTGGCGCGCTGGAGCGCCCTGGCGAAGAAGTACGCCCGCGAGGACGTGGACCTGTTCGTGATCTATGGTCGTGAGCTCCACCCCGGCGATGGCAGGCAGTTCAAGAAGTACCCGCAGCCCCAGAGCGAGACCGAGAAGCTGGCGTATGCGAAGGAATTCGCTGCGCTGGGCACCCTCCCCGTGCTGGTGGATGGCCTGAACGACGCGGTGTACACGGCCTATGGCAAGGCCCCCAACGGTGCCTACCTCGTGGACAAGGACGGCAACCTCGTGTTCCGCTCCACCTGGGCCGATGCGCGCAAGATGGAGCACATGATCGACACGCTGCTGAAGTGGTACAAGGCGGGACGACCGAAGGAGTTCAAGGCGGAGTAGGCTGTGGCAAGGAGGGTCGGCGGTCCTACACCTGCATCAATTTCCACTTCCCGCGCCTGAACAGGTAGATGCTCAGCACGGCCAGCAGGCTTTCGCTGATGGCCACTGATGCAAAAACGCCGTTCGGTCCCCAGCCCAGCACCCGCGCCAGGAACCACGCCAGCGGGATCTCGACCAACCAAAAGCAGATCACGTTCATCCACGTGGGTGTGAGCGTATCGCCTGCGCCGTTGAAGGCCTGGGCCAGCACCATGCCATAGCCATAGAAGAAGTAACCCAGCGTGATGATGCGCAAGGCCATGATGCCGTACTCTGCCACCACCGGTTCACTGGTGAAGAAGCTCATGAGCCAGGGAGCGGTGATCCAGAAGAAGATGGCCACACCGACCATGAACATCATGTTATAGTGGCCGCACAACCAGGCCGATCGTGCCGCACGGTCCGGCTCCCTGGCACCCATGTTCTGCCCCACCAGCGTACTGGCCGCGTTGGCCATGCCCCACGAGGGCAGCAGGGAGAAAATGATGATGCGCACGGCGATGGTGTAGCCCGCCACCGCCGCACTGCCGAAGGCCGAAACGATGCGCACCAGGAACACCCAGCTCGCGCTCGCGATCATGAACTGCGCGACGCCACCCGCCGATACCTTGATGATGTTCACCATCACCGGCATGTCCAAGCGAAGGGCGATGCCGCGCAAACTGATGCGCCCCTTGAGCCCGAAGAGGAAATAGAGCTGGTATGCCACACCCACACCGCGCCCGATGTTGGTGGCCACCGCCGCACCGGTCACCCCCATCTCCGGGAACGGTCCCAAACCGAAGATGAGCAGCGGATCCAACACGATGTTGATGATGTTGGCGAGCCAGAGCGAACGCATCGCCATGGCCGCATCACCCGCACCGCGGAAGATGGCGTTGATGCCGAAGAGCAGCAGGATGATCACGTTGCCGCCGAGCATGATGCGGGCGAAGGGCGATCCCTTCGCCACCACTTCCGGCTCCGCGCCCATCAGTTGCAATATGTCGCCGGCGAAATAGACACCGGGGATGGCGATAAGCAGCCCCAGGAACACCGCGAGCAGCACCCCTTGCAGGGCCGATCGGGCCGCCCCGTCCCTGTCCTTCTCGCCGCTGCGGCGTGAGACCACAGCGGTGATGCCCATACCCAGGCCCCACGCCAACGAGTACACCAGCGTGAGGATGCTCTCGGTAAGCCCCACGGTGGCCACGGCATGCACATCATCCAACTGGCTCACGAAGAAGATGTCCACCACGGCGAAAAGCGCCTCCATGGCCATTTCCAGCACCATGGGGATGCTCAGCAACACAATGGCCCGGCGCACACCCATGGTGGTGTAGTCCTGGTCCTCGCTGCTGCGCAGGCTTTCCTTGATGGTAGCGATGAGGCGCGAAAGGGTCATGGCACGTGGGCGGATGAGCGTGACGCGCGCCGTGCGCAACGCGTTGCCCCGTGCGAAGGTCGGACGATCGGGAACGTCCCCCGACCCTGCCGCGCACCCATCCACCCACCGCTGTTCAAACCCGGCCCGGTCCTTGTTCCACATCCCCTCGCCGCTCCGGTAGTTTTGTTCCCATGATGCACCGCCCGTTCATAGCGCTCCCGCTTACGTTGTTGCTCGCCCCTGCTGCGTTGCACGCACAGAACCTGCTGGAACGCACGCTCGCCAACGACACCATGCCCAACCTGGTGGTGAACCCCGGCTTCGAGG
>CAYZBO010000043.1:0-24988 GCA_964476665.1 uncultured Chryseobacterium sp.
ACGGGTCGCTCATGCTGAATACGCTCGAGGGCAACTACTGGGACCGCTACACCGGCTACGACCTGGACCGCGATGGACACGGCGATGTGCCGCACCGGCCACTGGGCTTTTTCACCCTGCTGGTGGAGCGCATGCCTTACGCCATGGTCTTCTCCCGCAGCCTCTTCGTGTCGCTGCTGGACCGTGCCGAGCGCCTCATCCCTTCCCTGAGCCCCGAGGACATGAAGGATGATCGGCCGTTGATGCGGCCGCCGAAAAATGCAAGGCAGATGACGGCAGACAAGCGTTCATCATTTTGCATTCTACATTCTACATTTTTCATTCGCGCCCAGCCTGGTGGGAATGAAGAATGTGGAATACAAAATGAAGAATGTAAAATGGCAGCTGACCAGGTGGTCAGGGATCATCCATTCAACTTCCCTGTGCCACACCTTCGACCGAACCATGGCTGACGCAGGTATCACCTTCTCCGGTGTGGGCAAGCGCTATGGCAAGCTGTGGGCTTTGCGTGGCGTGGACTGCAGCTTCCGAAAGGGTGAGGTGGTCATGCTCATCGGCCCCAACGCCAGTGGGAAGACCACGCTCATCAAATGCCTGCTGGGGCTGGTCCATCCCTCGGAGGGCAGCATCACCGTGGGAGATGTGCGCATCGATGCGAAGGCCGCTCCGCCCGACCCAGCCTACCGCAGCACCATCGGCTACATGCCGCAGATCAGCCAGTTCCCAGCCTCGCTCACCGTGGGCCAGCTGCTGGAGATGATGGCCGACATCCGTGGCCTGGATGCGGCGCAACTGCAGGATGGCCTGGTGGAAGAGCTGGGCCTGAAGCAGCATTTTGACAAGCGCTTGAACACCCTCAGCGGTGGCACCCGACAGAAGGTGAGCGCGATGCTGGCCTTCCGCACATCGCCGCGCATCCTGGTGATGGACGAGCCCACCGCCGGCCTCGATCCCGTTTCGTCACACCGTGTGCTGCAACAGGCCGGGGCACTGCGCGATGCGGGCGGGACCGTGCTCATCACCTCGCACCTCATGGAGGAAGTGGAAAGCCTCGCCGACCGGGTGGCCTACCTGGAGGATGGCACCCTGCGCTTCCTGCTTCCTGTGCAGGAGATCCTCGAAAGCACTGGCGCGAAGCGATTGTCGGAAGCCTTGCCGAGGATGTTGGAGGCAAATGCATTGTCCAATGTCCTATGACAGTTGACCACTATCCCTATGGCCGGGTGCTTCCCGCAACTGTCAACCGTCATAAGACATAGGACATTCACCCCATGCTGAAAGTCTTCAAATACACCCTCCTCGACCTCACGCGCAACCGCTTCGTGATGGGCTATGCCCTGTTGATGCTGTTGATGGCGCAGGGGCTGTTCGTGCTGGAGGATGACCCCATGAAGGCGCTGCTGAGCTTGGTGCAGGTGGTGATGGCGCTGGTACCGCTGATCGCGCTGGTCTTCACCGTGGTGTACATGTACGATATCCAGGAGTTCACGCAGCTGCTTGCGGTGCAGCCCATTGCACGGCGCTCCATCCTGGGCGGACAGCTGCTGGCGCTGGCCGTGGCGCTGCTCATCGCGCAGGCCTTCGGGCTGGGACTTCCGCTGCTGGTGCATGCGCCCACCATGGCCTCCCTGATCCTCTCCTTGGCGGGATCCGGACTGGTGCTTGTGTTCGCGGCACTGGGTGCGCTCATCGCCCTGCGGCAGCGCGAGAAGGCGCGCGGCGTGGGCATCGCCCTGGTGGTTTGGCTGCTCTTTGTGCTGGTGTACGATGCGCTGCTGATGTGGGGCATGTTCGCCTTCAGCGACTATCCCATCGAGCCGTTCATCGTGCCGCTCGCGGGCCTCAATCCCATCGACCTGGCGCGGATCATGGTGATGCTGGAGATCGACCTTGCCGCCATGATGGGCTACAGCGGTGCCATCTACAAGAACTTCTTCGGCAGTACCATGGGCATGGTCGTGGCAGGGCTTATCCTGCTCCTCTGGGTGGGCCTGCCCGCACTGTTCTCCTTCCGGGTGTTCCGCCGCAAAGACCTTTGACCATGGTACGCTTCATACACCTTTTCGCCTTGCTGCTCGCCGTTGCAGTGCTCCCTGGTTGCGGGGAGCGTACGTCATCTGGCGAAGCGGCGGCCCTGCAGGACAGTGCGGAGGTGGCCGCCCCACAGGAGGGTGCCCTTTCGCTGGACAACGGCCGCAAGTGGACGGTCAGCCCCCACATGATGGTGCCCATCCGCCGCATGCGGGAGCGAATGGCGGCAGTGGAAACCCAGGAACTGGATGTACCCGATGCGCCCCGCGCCCTGGCGGACAGCCTGTTCATGGACATGGATGAGCTGGTGCGCGCCTGTGATATGCAAGGTCCTGCGCACGACATGCTGCACGAATGGCTGATGCCGCACATGACGCTGCTCCAGCGCCTGGAGACCGCACCCACCGGTGACAGCGCACGGACCCTGTTGGAGGCTTTGGACAGCTCCAACGCCCGGTTCGACCAGTATTTCGAGTAGGGCACCCGGGGTACTTCGGGTGACCTGACGGAATGCAGGCCTGAAGATGATGCAGGTCATGTAGCGGACAAACAAGTCCGAGGATATTCGTGGCGTTCAATAACCACACTACCAAACCACCCCCCATGAGACCCCCCCTGTTCAAGTTGACGTTGGCCGCGATGATGCTTCCCTTCCTGGCTGCCTGTGGTGGCGAGGGGGGATTCGCACCTGCGGCTGCCACCCCCAACGCACCGGCCCCAGGGCAAAGTGCCGTGGTTGACGGGAATAGCATGCCCACCGTGGTGGGTGTTGCAGTGGGTTCACCCGATCACACCACCCTCGTGGCCGCCGTGCAGCATATCAAGTATGAGGATGTGCTCTCCAATGCCGGACCCTTCACCGTGTATGCGCCCACTGACGCGGCCTTCAATGCACTACCCGCCGGAACGCTCGACGAGCTGCTGAAGCCCGAGAACAAGGAGAAGCTGCAGGACATCCTGGAGTATCACGTCGCATTGGGTGTTTTCCAGCCAGAGAAGATGACCAACGGTCGCAAGATCAACATGGCCAACCTGAAGGATACACAGTTCGCCGTGGCCGAGGATGGCACCGTGACGATCAATGGTGCCAAGATACTGGGCACGGCCGCGGCTGCGAACGGCCTTGTGGTCGTGATCGACAAGGTCCTGCTGCCACCCCAATAAGCCCGTCCCCCTCGTACCGTCCGAGTTGTTGTTGGTGACGGTGAAAGTCAGCAAAGGCGTCCGCAAGGGCGCCTTTGTTGTTCTACATCGGTCCATTGGATCAAGCATGCCAAACTCTCCGGGATCCATCGATCGATCCCACGATCCACCGTGGAAACTTCCTTCCCCATCCACAGTCCGTGGAAAGCCTCCGCAAAGCCGCCATGGGCATGCCTGTGATCCTGAAAGGTCTCGATCCACGGCACTTTCCGGCCGTGCTGCTCCCGATCCCCGCACCGATCGGCGCTTGTTGCCCCGGTTGATAACGGTGTTGGATCCCGTGCGCAATTTGGGATGATGATCGTCACCGATCGACGTTGCTTCACGGTCCACTTTCGTCGCCCCACGAACTTTACATAGCCATCCCATCATGTCCACGATCACCGCCGCCAGTACTCCCGTTCAAACTGATATGAAGCGCAAGACCGACAGCCCCGTGAAGCGGACCTACACCCAGGAGGAGGTGCTGAAGAACGCGCTGGCTTACTTCAAAGGCGACGACCTGGCCGCCACCACGTGGATGAACAAGTACGCCCTGCGCGATGCGGATGGCCACTTGGTGGAAAGCGGCCCGGCCGACATGCACCATCGCATGGCCCGCGAGTTCGCGCGCATCGAAGCGAAGTACACAGCGGTGCCGGCCGAGAAGCGTGCGCTGCTCTCCAGCTACGGACAGGCACGCGAACGCTTGGACGAGGAGCGCATCTTCAAACTCTTCGATGGCTTCCGCGATGTGGTGCCACAAGGCAGCGTGATGGCCTCCCTCGGCGATCCCTACCGCCTGGCCTCCTTGAGCAACTGCGTGGTGATCCCCTCGCCGCTGGACAGCTACGGAGGCATCTTCCACAACGACCAGCAGCTCGCCCAGCTCTTCAAGCGCCGCTGCGGCGTGGGCTTCGACCTCAGCACGCTGCGTCCCTCGGGTGCGCCCGTGAGCAATGCCGCGCGCACCAGCACCGGCGCCGTCAGCTTCATGGAGCGCTTCAGCAATACCACCCGCGAAGTGGCGCAGAAGGGACGTCGCGGCGCGCTGATGCTCACCATGGACATCGCGCATCCCGACGTGGAGCACTTCATCACCATCAAGCAGGACCTCAGCAAGGTGACCGGCGCCAACGTGAGCGTGCGCGTGAGCGACGAGTTCCTCAAGGCTGTGGAGGCCGATGCGGACTTCACCCTGCGCTGGCCCATTGATTCGAAGAAGCCCACTGTGACCAAGGTGGTGAAGGCGCGCGAACTGTGGAACACGCTGATCTCCTGCGCGCACGCCACCGCCGAGCCGGGCGTGATCTTCTGGGACCGTCAGCACCTGTACAGCACGAGCAGCGTGTACCCCGGATTCCGCAATGAGAGCACCAACCCCTGCAGCGAGATCGCCATGCAGGGCGGGGACAGCTGCCGCCTGATCGCCATCAACCTGCACAGCTTCGTCAACGAGCCCTTCACCCACCGCGCGTGGTTCGATCACGAGCGTTTCGCGGCGGTCACCTACGAGGCGCAGCGCCTGATGGACGACCTGGTGGACCTGGAGTTGGAGGCCGTGGACCGCATCCTGGCCAAGGTGAACGCCGACCCCGAGCCCGATGAGCTGAAGCGCACCGAGCGCGAGACCTGGGAGCTGCTGCGTGACACCGGGAAGAAGGGCCGCCGAACGGGCCTGGGCTTCACCGGCCTGGCCGATGCCCTCGCCGCGCTCAACCTGAAGTACGACAGCGATGAAGCCATCGAGGCCGCCGAGGACATCCTGCGCACCAAGTGCCGTGCGGAGTTCGACAGCAGCATCGACATGGCCATTGAGCGCGGTGCCTTCGAGGGCTTCGCACCCGCCGTGGAGCGCACGAGCGAATTCACCGCCATGCTGGAAAAGGAATTGCCCGAAGTGCATGATCGCATGATGCGCCACGGCCGTCGCAACATCAGCCTCAGCACCGTGGCGCCCACCGGCACGCTCAGCCTGCTCACGCGCACCAGCAGCGGCATTGAGCCGGTGTACATGCTGGGCTACACGCGCCGTCGTAAAGTGGTGCCCGGCGACCCCAATGCGAAGGTGACCTTCACCGACGACCTGGGCGACCAGTGGGAGGAGTTCACGGTACACCACCCGCGTGTGCTGGACTGGATGCAGGTGACCGGCAAGAGCGACCCCGCCGAAAGCCCGTACCACGGCGCCACCGCCAACGACATCGACTGGCACAAGCGCATCCGCATGCAGTCGGTGGTGCAGAAGTACACCACGCATAGCATCAGCAGCACCATCAACCTGCCCAGCACCGCCACGGTGGACGAGGTGGGTGGCATCTACCTGGAGGCCTGGCACCACGGCTTGAAGGGCATCACCGTGTACCGCGACGGTAGCCGTAGCGGCGTGTTGGTCGCTACCGACAACACCGGGGCTGCGTCGACCCAGGGCGCCGACCAACCAGCCCACCACCTGCCGCGCCCCGAAACGTTGGAAGCCGACGTCCTCCGTTTCAACAACGAGACCGAACCTTGGATCGCCGTGGTGGGCTTGCTGGACGGCCGCCCCTACGAGATCTTCACCGGCAAGGCCAACGGCGGTTTCGAGCTGCCCAGGTGGGTGAGCAAAGGCTGGGTGGTGAAGCGCCGCGACGAGGTCCGCGGCACCAACCGCTACGACCTGGAGTACGCTGATGACGAGGGCTATCGCGTCACCGTGCAGGGCCTGAGCCGCACCTTCAACAAGGAGTTCTGGAACTACGCCATCCTCATCAGCGGCATGCTGCGCCAGGGCATGCCCGTGCCTCAGGTGGTGGACGTGGTGGCCAACCTGAACCTCTACGACAGCACCCTCAACACCTGGAAGAACGGTGTGGTGCGCGCCCTCTCGCGCTACATCCCCGATGGCACGCAGGCCCTGGGCCGCAAGTGCCAGGAATGCGGCGACAAGGATGGGCTGTACTACGAGGAGGGCTGTTTGAAGTGCAGGAGCTGCGGGGGAACGAAGTGCGGGTAGGTCTGAAAGTGCCCTCCTCCCCCATTTGGCCCACAGTGCGCACCTTCGCGGCATGGAACAGCGGAACCTGCGCGTCACCAAGCGCTTCACCTTCGAGATGGCCCATGCCCTGCGTTGCCACGATGGTATGTGCGCCAACATACACGGGCACAGCTACGTGCTTGATGTGAGCCTGAGCGGTGTGCCCGCGGACTCACCGGGCGATCCGAAGGATGGAATGGTGATCGACTTCGCCGACCTGAAGCACATCGTAAAGGAGCTGGTGGTGGAGCGGTACGACCACGCGCTGGTGCTGCATGAGCGGGAGCGGGAACATGTGATGGAGGGTGCAGCGCTCTTCGGACGCACGATCTATACACCCTGGCAGCCCACCTGTGAGAACATCCTCCTCGATGTGGTGGCGCGGCTGAAGCCTGCGTTGCCATCCAGCGTGCAGCTCCATGCCGTACGACTGCAGGAGACCGCCACGAGCTGGGCGGAATGGCAGGCGTGATGCGGTGCGTGCGAACGCCTTGGACCATGTGGGTCGGCGTTGCAACGAAAGGATGATGCGATCTTTGCACCATGGCATTGCAGTGGCTCCGCCCAGATCATGGATATGACGCACGGGAGGAACTGATCCTTCGGGACCACCTGGCGCTGGTACGCACGCGCCTGGCGAACGAGCGTACGCTGCTGAGCTACATCCGCAGCACGCTCTATCTGCTGGTCGGCGGCCTCACGCTCATCGGGCTGGGAGATACGCCCTACCTGCGCAGCGTGGGGCACGTGAGTTGGGTGTTGAGCGTGCTGGTGTTGTTGTTCGGCATCTATCGGTACGTAACGCTGCGACAGCACATCAATCGATACTATCAGGCTCGCTGACGTGCGGCGTTCAACGCTGAACCCACGCGAGGAAGGGCTCCGGAGCCGGTCTCAGAGCTCGGTACGGAAGACCTTGTGCGCACTGCGCAGTTCGCCCACCTCGAGTACCATCAGGCAGGCGCCTTGTGGCAACACCTCCAGACCGGTGAGCGTCTCGCTGTACGAACCTGGTGCGCGATAGCCGAGGTCCATGTGGGTAAGGGTGCGGCCGCCCGGGTCCAGGAAGGTAACGCGCGCACGACCGCCCTCGCGTGTGCTGTACTGAACGCGGCACTGGGTATCGAACGGCGAAGGACCCACCCGCACGGCAGCTGAACCATCCACTTCATCACGGATACCGGTGGTGATAAGCGGCGTGACCTCCTGGCTGCCCGTGTAGATTCGGTCGCCCGAGTTCGTGCCATTGCCATTGGCCGCATTGCCGGCGTAATAGAACGTGACATTGCCGATGTTGGTGCTGGGTGCCACCCAGTCGAAGCTGAAGGTCTTGCTGCCGGCTGCAACGCCGCCGTTCAACTGGTGAACGATGTTGCGGCGTGAGTTGCCGGACACCACGGCATTGAGCGTGCGCGTGTCTTCAGGTACGGTGATCACCAGGTTGCCCGCATTCGCACCGGCCGCCGTGAGGCACTCCAGTCCGATGCCGAACAGGTTGCTGGTCGAGAGCGACACGGTAACGGTCATGTTGTAGGTGACACCGGGTTCGTACTGCCAATCGACCATGTTCGAACTGCCCAGCGTGATGGACCCCGCACCGCTGTTCAAGGTGAAGGTGTTGTGGCAGCCGTTCACGCACGTCTGCTCTCCTGGCGAACCTGTGCGGCCTGCGCGCCCATCATCGTTGGAGGTCCCACTGGTAAGGAGGAGGGCTGCGAGGGTGGCGAGTACGGCGAGGAGTAGAATACGTTCCATGGAGACCAGTTGGGTGGCGAAACTAGGTCACAGCCTCTTGGGTAGGTCGTCCGATAGAGGGTTGAACTGGGAAAGCCGACAGGCTCGGTACGAAAGCGACAAAGCCCCGGGACACACCGCTCGCTGCGGGATCCCGGGGCTTTGGCCAGGTCGCTTTATGCGGTCAGGATCATCTTAGGGTTCGATCGATACCGGACCTACAGAGATGCGTTCACACCAAAAGCAAAGGCGCCCACCTTTCGGTGGGCGCCCTGCCATGGGCTTGAAGCCGTGTCGATCGCTTAGGGCTGAACCATCAGGCGCTCAGTGTACAGGCGCTCACCAGCGGTGATGTTCACCATGTACATGCCAGCAGACAGTTCGCTGTTGAGTTCGATCACCGTATTCACCGCACCGGCGTTCACGGGCAGCTGACGGCTGCTCACACGCTTGCCGCTGAGGTCGTAGATGTCGAAGCTCACGCTCTCCACACCGGCATCCACAGCGCTCAGGCTGAAGTTCAGCACATCGCCACGGGTGGGGTTGGGGAACCGCTCAGGTCTGCTGGGAGGAGTTCATCGTGGTGAATGCGTGCAGTTTCATCCTCTCCTGATCGTGAGGGTGGCCCGGCCCCATGCTTCTCGATCCGCTTTCCCCTTTCTGTGACTCCTTTCTCCATGCGGCTGTAGGACTTGGGAGACCTGCCGCGTCAGGATGTGGCAATTGACCCGATATCCGTTCGTTCTGAAGCTCGAGCCATGCGCATTCACCTGAAAAGAAAGGTATGCCTGCGATAGAGATCGATCATGGTCCCGTTCAGGAAGGTGCCGACCACCGCCATCCCTGTTACCTTATCATTTCGGTGTCATGGAGCGATGGCACGTTCAGAGATAGCCACATCGAGGCACATCAGCTGTTCCGTCCGATCGATGACGGCCAGGTACAGGAATTCGATCCGGAACGGGACCTTGTGCCCGTGTGTCCCACATGCCATGCATTGATACATCGCGGCAGGACAACGCCCTTGAGCATCGAAGAGCTGCGAAGAGCGATGCAACACACCCTTCACCAGCAGCTCAAGCTGCGCCTCGGTTGAGCAGCAACGGGAAGGGGGCCACAGCTTGAGCTGCAGCCCCCTCCCGCCCTTGGTCCCAAAACCCGAGACCTTTCTCTACAGACCGAGCACGGTGAACTCCGTACGTCGGTTGCGCTGATGTTGCTCCTCGGAGCACTTTTCACATATGCAGGATTCCACGGGCTTGCTTTCGCCGTAACCCTTGCTCACCACACGCGTCTTCTCAATGCCCTTGCTGATGATATAGTCAACCGCGCTCTTTGCCCGTTTTTGAGAGAGGCCGAGGTTATAGCTGTCCTTGCCTCGGCAATCGGTGTGCGAGCTCAACTCGATGCTCACCGTGGGGTTCTCGCGCAGGGTCTCCACCAGCTTGTCCAATTCCAGTGCAGCATCCGGGCGGATGTTCCACTTGTTGTAGTCGTACAGGATGTTCTCCAATCTCACCACCGTGTTCAATGCCAGCGGGAAGAGGTTGAAGTCATTGCGCAGGATGCCATTGGCGCGGCCTTTGGTGCTCAAGCGTGTGCTCTGCTTGAAGAAGCCGTTGCGCTCCACCTTGATGCGATAATCCGCATCGGGCTTCAGGGGGAAGGAATAACGACCGCTGTTGTCCGTGGTTGTGGTTGCCAGCACATTGCCCTGCACATCGGTCAAGGTGACCACGGCACTGTCCAGGAGCACACCGGTCTCACCATGCTTCACCACACCTTCAGCAGCATAGTCGTACTTCATCATTTCGATCACGATGTCCTCCAACGGATCCTGGTCCGTGATGACCTTCATACTGCCCTGCATGTATCCCGCCTTGTTCGCCAGCACCTCGAACCGATCGTAGTACTCTGTGGCGATGGTGAAACGACCCTCCGGCTCGGGGGTCACGGTATGGTTCTTCACGAACCGATCATCACCGTCCTTGAGCGTGATGAGCGCGCCATCGATCGGCTGCTTGGTCTCCTTGTCGATGACACGACCGGCGAGGTAGAGCATGGGTGGCGCGATGGTGCAGCCATAGATATCGTCACTGCCCATGCCGCCCGCGCGGTCGCTGGCGAGGAATCCAACACTATCGTTGAGCAACAGCAGGCTGTGATCGTTCCAGCGGGTATTGATGGGGTAGCCCAGATTGAAGACGTAGCCGGGTCCGGTCGTGCCAAGACGGGTGCGGAACAGATCGAGACCACCCAGTCCGGGATGACCGTCACTGGCGAAGAAGAAGACACTGTCCGGGGTGATCATCGGGTACATCTCATCACCCGGGGTGTTCACCTTGGGTCCCATGTTCTGGGGCGCGCCCCACTGGTTGCCGAGGTTGTCGCAGAACCAGATATCGGTGCCTCCCTCACCTCCCGGTCGATCGCTGGTGAAGTACATGCGTCGTCCATCCGGTGAAACGAAGGGATGACCGTAGTTGTGGTCGGGATCGTTGTGATCGAAGGGAATGAGCGTGCCCCACTCCTGTTGACCGAACTCCCCGGTGACGACATCACTGAAGTAGATGCCGAGGTTGAGCTCACCCCGCTGGCTCTTTTCCAGTACTCCGTAGAAATAGTTGTTCCGCGTGTAGTACATGCGCTTGGCCAGCGAATCATAACTCACGGTACCATCGTGATAGCGGCTGTTGATGTCACTGCGCATCACCAACGGCTCCTCTGCTGTGGTGCCTTTCAGCAGCGCTGAATAGAGGTTCAGATAAGGCTGTTCATCCCAACGGTAGGTTCGGCCGCCACCGGCCCCCTCGCCCCGGGCGCTTGAGAACAGCAACAGCTCATCGAGCACGCTCATGCCAAGGTCTGCTTGAGCCGAATTGATGGGAACCGTTCGGATGCTGGACCGTGTGCTGTCCCGCATCATCCGCTCGAACAACTGCGGCTGCTTCAGGTAGGCTTGCACCCGTGCATTACCGGGGTTGAGGCTGTCGTAGTTGCCATACCAATCGAGCGCCTCCTTGTACTTGCCATTGGCGCGGAGAAGGTCAGCATAGATGAGGACATCATCCGGCTGCGCAGCCCCGGTGGCCATCATGCGGGTATATACCCCCTCGGCATCCCCAGGACGGTCCATTTTGCGGTAGGCCAGCGCCAGTCGTCGGAGGGTGCCGATGTCGGCCTTACCACGGGCCTCAAGGTCCTCACATATCGCGGCCACCTTGGGGTAATCGAACACATCGCTGTAGCGATCCACCATGCGGTGCTGCAACTTCTGAGCCTTCACGGCGGTGAGCGATGCGGCCGCGAGCAGGAGCGTGGTGAGGAACTGACGGCTCATGAGGTACGTGCGTGGGTGCATGGTCAGAAGTAACGCGGTGAACGGATGCCCTTCAGCAGTTTGCCGAACTCGTAGCCGATCATGATCTCATGGGAGCCACCACTGAAATTTCGCAACGGGGAGAGCGGGTAATCATAGGCATAGCCCACCGAGAGGTCGTTCGTTAGAAGGTACTGTGCAAGCACACCGACCGCATCGGTATGACGGTACATCGCACCAAGCCAGAACTTCTCCAGGAACAGGAAATTGGCGCTGAGGTCGAAGCTGATCGGCGCGCCCTCCACCGCCTTCACAAGGAACGTTGGCTTGAACTTGTGATAGAGGCCGAGATCGAAGACATATCCACCGCTGAGGAAGTAATGCGCCCGCTGACCAGGTTCGCTGATGAAGGCAAGCGAGTCCGTGTCAAAGAACTCCGTGCGCAGCAACTTCGGTGTGCTCAGGCCGATGTAGTAGCGGTCGCTGTAGTACATCACGCCAAAACCGAACTGGGGGTCCAGCTTGGTATTGACGTTCTGTTGGAAGACCGCGTCGCCGGCCATTTCGGGGCTCAGTTCACCGAACTTGCCCTGCAGCAGGTTCAGCCCTCCCTTGATGCCAAAAGCCAGCTTGTTCTCTCCCATGAAGATGCGGTAGGCCACATCGGCCATGAAGGTGTACTGAGTGATCGGGCCATGGCTGTCGCGCATCATGGTTCCACCGAGCGCGAGGCTCTCATGCCATACGGGGCTGTGGAGCGTGAGCGTTTGCGTGGTGGGTGCACCTTCGAAGCCCACCCATTGATGTCGACTGAGCGCCTTCACGCTCACACGCTCTGCACTGCCGGCATAAGCAGGGTTCAACGCAAGCATGTTGAACATGTACTGCGTGAACTGGGGATCCTGCTGGGCCAGCGCCGCGGTGGTCAGACCGCAGGCGAGCAGCGGTGCAGCAAGACGGTGGAGTGATCGGTGCATGGGGCTCCAGGTTGAACGGACGCGGGTGTTCATCGGCGCAGGTAGATGTAGCCGGTGTAGGCTTCGCTGCCGTCACCGAGGTCCAGGATGTAGTAGTAGGTGCTCTCCGGCAATTGCTCGCCGAACGCCGAACCGAACTGGTTGGTGCCATCCCAATCATTGGCGTACGGGCTTTGGTCAAAGACCTTGCTGCCCCAGCGATTGAAGACCTGGAACGAGCTCTTCGGATAGGACTCGATGTTGGTTATCCGGAACACATCGTTCACGCCGTCACCGTTGGGCGAGTACGCGTTCGGGATGTTGATGGTCAGACAATCACGGATGAAGATCATCACGCTGTCCACCGAGGAGGGACACGGTCCGTTGGTGATGGTCCAGGTGAACCAGTTGTTGCCAAGCTGCAGACCCGTCACTTCGCTCTCCGCATCATTCGCCGATGCAATGGTGCCGGTGCCCGCGATGCGTGTCCAGATGCCGGTTGCCGTGCTCGTGGCCGGCACCGCCTCAAGGAAGGTGCTGCTCACATCCTGGCAGAATTCCTGATCGGCACCCGCATCAGCGGATGGTGCGGTGTGGTCGAACACGGCGATGAGCACCTCATCGCTGGTGCTGCCGCACACACCATTGTCCACGGTCCAACGGAACACATTGGAACCGGTTCCCAGCGCGGTGATCGCTGAGAAGGGATCGCCTGTGTTGCTCACGGTGCCCTGTCCGCTCACCAGGCTCCAGGTCCCTGTCGCAGGGAACGGTGCGATGGAAGCGAACATGGTCACCGGCTCGTCGATCGGTGTGCAGAATGCCTGATCGGGACCTGCGGAGGCGGTTGGAGCTGAACCATCGAACACATTGATGACGACCTCATCACTGGTGAGCCCGTCCGCACACGGACCATTGTCGATGGTCCAACGCAGGACCACCTGTCCCACACCAAGGCCGCTTACGCTGGTGAAAGGATCGGCCTCATTCGCGATCGTCGCTGTACCGCTCACGACCGACCATGTGCCGGTGGCGGGGAAGGTCGCATTGTTCGCGCTCAATGTGGCAGTGCTCTCCGGGGTGCACAACTGCTGGTCCGGACCGGCATTGGCCGGTGCCTGCTGATCACTGTACACCAGGATGGTCACCTCGTCACTGGTGGTCCCGCACGGCTCATTGACGATGGTCCAGCGGAAGGTGTTGGCACCCTGGACAAGTCCGCTGACACTTGTGCCGGGGTCGGTCGGATCGGTGAAGGTGCCCGCACCCGAAACCACTTCCCAGAACCCGTTGGCGGGGAAGACAGGTGCGTTCCCTTCAAGCGTGGTACTCGTCTCAGGCAGGCACAGAGCCTGATCTCCACCCGCGTTGGCCGGCTCACTGTTGCCATCGAAGATGAATACACTGATGCTATCGCTGCTGGTACCGCACGCACCATTATCGATCGTCCACACGAAGTCATGCTGACCCACGCCAAGGCCGAAGACGGCGGTGTTGGGATCGTTAACATCGGCGAGCGTGCCTGTTCCGCCGATCGCCGTCCAGGTTCCCACAGCGGGGAAGACGGGATCGTTGGCCACGAGGACCGCGTTGTCCTGTGGCGTGCACCAGCTGATGTCGGATCCCGCCTGTGCAAGACCTGCCTCGCTGTCGTAAACACGGATCAGCAATGTATCGGAGCTTGGCGGCCCGAAACCGCAGTTGCCATTGTAAATGGTCCACACCAGTTCATGCACTCCCACCGTGAGACCGGAGACCTCGCTCGTGGCGTCGTTCGGCGAGGCGACGATGGCCGTTCCGCCGATCACGGTCCAGGTACCCACCCCGGGCGTTACAGGCACATTGGCCGCAAGCGTGGTGGTGCTTTGCGGGCTGCACAACTCCTGATCGGGTCCAGCGTTCGCTGCAGGTGCGAAAGGATCGTACACACGCACGGTCATCGTATCCGTCAGCAGACCGTTGTTGGGGCACGGATCCCATTCGAGCGTCCAGACGAATACGTTCTCACCCTGCGCCAATCCCGTGACCTGCGAGCTGGGGTCGTTGGGGCTCACAATGGTCCCACTGCCGCTCAACAGGGTCCAGGTCCCTTCACCCGGTGCGATGGGCTGCTCGCCTTGCAGATTGATCGTTGTGATCGGCAGGCAGGTCTCCAGATCGGGTCCCGCGTTCGCTGCCGATGTGCTGTCACTGTAGAGCGTGATGGTGACCTGATCGGATGTGAGCGAGTTGGCGCAGGGGCCGTTGTAGACCTCCCACTGGAACACGTTCACTCCTGTGCTCAAGCCTCCAATGAGCGTACCCGGGTCGTTGGGGTTCACAGGCACACCGGTCCCCTCGATAACGCTCCAGGTACCGATCGCCGGGAAGATGAGGCTGCTGCCCGCCATGAACACACTGTCCTGCGGCACGCACAATTCCTGATCGAGCCCGGCAAAGGCGTCGAGGTTGTTGGGGTCGAAGACGAAAATGCTGATCGAGTCCACGGTCGTCACGCACACACCGCTGCTCAGTGTCCAGGTGAGGATGGTCTCCCCGACCTCCATCCCTGAAATGGTCGTACTGGGGCTGGACTCATCGGCCACACTACCTGCGCCCTGAACGATGTTCCACGTGCCGAAAGCCGCGCCCACCGGCGGATTGGCGACCAGTACGGCACTGTCATCGGGCGCACAGAGTTCCTGATCGACGCCTGCATTCGCTGGTGGAGCTTGGGCATCAAAGAGCACCAGGCTCACCAGATCACTGGTCACACCATTGGGGCAGGCTCCATTGTCCACGGTCCACTCGAACACGTTGACACCGATGCCCAGGTCTGTGATCTCCGTCTCCGGATCATTGGGGTCCACGATGGTTCCTTGGCCGCTCACGAGCGTCCATGTACCCACGGCTGGGAAGGTGACCGGACTGCCGTTCATGAACGCATTGGTCACGGGGGTGCAGATCTGCTGGCTGGGTCCCGCCACAGCATCAGGGTTGTTCTCGTCAAAGACGAAGATGCTCACCAGATCGGTGCTGATCGGATCGTCACATACGCCATTGTTCACCGTCCACAGGAACACGTTCTCGCCGATGCTCAGACCAGTCACCGCACTGTTCGGGTCGTTCGGGTCGGCAATGTCACCGGTCCCTCCCACGAGCGACCAGGTCCCGACCGCAGGGAATATCACGGTGCTGCCCTGAAGCGTAGTGCCAGTGGTGGTCCCGCTGGGTGTGCAGAGCTCCTGGTCCACCCCGGCATCGGCCACGGGATTGTTCGCATCGAAGAGGGTGATCAGCAGTTGGTCGCTGGTGATGCCATTGGCGCAGGGGCCGCTGCTCACGGTCCATTCCACTTCGGTGATACCGGGTGTGAGACCCGTAATGGTGGTGTTCGGCTGTGTGGGATCGGCCACCACACCGCTGCCGCTCACGATGGTCCAGGTGCCGGTGGCCGGGAAGGTGATCGCGCTGCCATTGAGGGCCGCCGAGCTGACCGGGGTGCAGAAAGCCAGGTCATCACCAGCCGCTGCGACCGGATCGTTCTCGTTGAACACCCGCACACGGACCTCGTCGGTGGTCATACCGCCCGCGCAGGGTCCGTTATCCACCGTCCATAGGAATACGCTTTCTCCGATGGCGATATCAAAGACCGCCGTGTTCGGACTGTTCGGATCGGCAATGGTCCCGGTGCCGCTCACCAAGGTCCAGGTCCCCACCGCAGGGAAGATGACCGGGCTTCCTTCGAGCTGCGTTGAGAAGATGTTGGGCGAGCAATGCTCCTGATCGCTCCCTGCATCGGCCAGCGGGTTGTTCTCATCGAACACACGGATGACCACGACATCCGCACCCGCACCGCTCTCACAGGGTCCATTGTCCACACGCCACTGGAACACGTTCTCACCCACACCGGGAGCAAGGATCTCCGTGGTCGGCGAGTTCTCATCCACGATGGTGCCGCTGCCACTGATCAGCGTCCAGGTGCCCACCGCAGGGAATGTTACAGGGCTGGCGGCCATGAACACGGAGGCCACCGGCGAGCACAGGTCCTGGTCCGCGCCGGCATCCACCTGGGCGTTCCCTTGATCGAAGACGAAGATGCTCACCCGATCGCTGGTGGTACCATTGGCACAGGGTCCGTTGCTCACCGTCCATTGGAAGATGTTCTCCCCAACCCCGAGACCGGTCACCGTGGTGGTGGGGCTGTTGGGCGACGTGATGGTTCCCTGTCCGCTCTCGAGGGTCCAGGTACCCGTCGCAGGGAAGATGAGCGTGCTGCCGACGAGGGTGGTGATCGTGTTCGGTGTACAGAGCTCCTGATCATCGCCGGCTTCAGCCACCGGGTTGCTCGCATCGTATACGAAAATGCTGACCTCATCGAAGGTGATGCTGTTGTCGCAGGGGCCGTTGTCCACGGTCCATCGGAAGACGTTCTCACCCACAGGGAGGTCCGTGACCTGGCTCGAAGGAGAGGTGGGATCCGCAATGGTGCCACCTCCGCTCACAAGCGTCCACAGACCGGAGGACGGCACAATGACATTGCTGCCAGCCAGATCGGTACTGCTGTTCGGGGTACAGAGCTCCTGGTCGGGACCGGCATCTGCAACAGCGTTCGCCGCATCATAGATGAACACGCTCACCTCATCCACGGTCTGGCCATTGGCACATGGACCGTTGCTCACCGTGTAGCGGAACACGTTCACACCGACCGACATTCCCGTGATGTCCGTGGTGGCGCTGCCGGGCGACACGATCGTGCCGCTACCGCTCACCAGTTCCCAACGACCATCTGCAGGGAAGCTCACCGGACTGCCCACCAGGGTGGTGGTCGCCACCGGAGTGCAGAACTCCTGATCGGCCCCGGCATCCGCGATGGCATTGGTCTCATCGAAGACGAAAATGCTCACTTGGTCCGTGGTGATACCGTTGGCACAAGGGCCGTTGCTCACGGTCCATTGGAAGATATTCTCCCCAACGGCCAGGCCGCTCACAGAGGTGCTAACAGAGGTGGGGTCGGCGATCGTGCCGCTCCCGCTCACCAGCGTCCACAGACCGGTGGCCGGAGCGATGAGGCTGCTGCCGATCAGGTTGGCCGTGCTGGCCGGTGTACACAACTCCTGATCGGGCCCGGCGTTCGCCACGGGGTTGCCCTGATCGAACACCAGGATGCGCACCTGGTCGGTGGTGATGCCGCAGGGACCGTTATTGATGGACCACTCGAAGACATTGATGCCGACCGGCAACGCCGTGATGGTGGTGTTGGGGTCGTTGGCGTTGGTGATGGTGCCCCCACCGACGACGACGCTCCACGTACCCACGGCGCTACCGACCACACTATTGGCGGCCATTGATACACTGCTGACCGGGGTACAGATCTCCTGATCGGGGCCGGCGTTCGCCTCCGGTGCATCCTGTTCAAAGAGGAAGATGGTGACCTCATCCTGCGTGATGGGGCTGGCACATGCACCATTGTTCACCTGCCAGCGGAACACATTGGCACCGATGGAAAGACCACTTACCGCCGTGGTGGGGCTGTTGGGATTGGCGATCGTGCCACTACCGCTCACAAGGGTCCATACGCCCACCGCAGGCACAATGACCGAACTACCCTGGAGCGTGGCGCTCGTGTTCGGCGTGCAGAGCTCCTGATCGGGACCCGCGTCAGCGACCGGGTTGGAGGGATCGTACACCAACACCGTCATCAGGTCGCTGGTAATGCCGCATGCACCGTTGTCAATGCTCCAGCGCAATACGTTCACCCCCACGCTCAGTCCGGTGACCGTCGCATTCGGCGCAGCCGCGTTGCTGAAGCTCGCCGTGCCCTGCACCACGCTCCAGCTACCGGTGGCAAGACCGGTGGGCGTATTGCCGTTCATGGTCACAGGCACTGTCGTGCCACACACGCTCTGGTCCACACCGGCATCAGCGGCCTGGGCATTGCCATTGAAAAGCTCCACCTGCACCACATCGGTGGTCACGGCGTTCGGGCACACGCCGTTGTTCACGGTCCATGCGAACTGGTTGGTGCCAAGGCCCAGTGCGCTTACCGTTGTATTGGGATCATTGATGTTGGCGAATGTGCCCGAACCACTGACGATGCTCCACACCCCGGTGGCAGGGAATGCCACAGCACTGGCGGCCAGGGTCGTGCTGGTGAGCGGTGTGCAGAAGCTCTGATCAGGACCGGCATCGGCCGCCGGGTTGTTCGGATCGTAGACGAACACGCTCATCTGATCCGTGCTCACCGCATCGCAGGGCCCGTTGTTCACCGTCCATTGGAAGATGCTCTGGCCCACACCGATCCCGGTCACGGTCGTTGTGGGGCTGCTTGGATCGGTGATGGTGCCCGTGCCACTGACCAGGGTCCATTGACCGGTGGCGGGGGCGATGAGCGCACTGCCGGCCATGGTGATGGTGCCACTGGTGGTGCAGAGCGACTGGTCCGGGCCGGCATCGGCTTCCAGGTTGCTGTCACTGAACACAAGGACCCGCATCACATCGCTCGTCACACCGTTGGGGCAGGGACCATTGCTCACGGTCCAACGGAACTCATTGATACCGGGAACGAGACCGCTCACGGTGGTGTTGGGACTGTTCGCATCGGCGAAACTTCCAGCACCGCTCACCACGGTCCATTGACCACTGGCCGGGAAAGTGACCGCGCTGGCCGCAAGGATCACTGCGTTCGGAGCGGTCGGTACACAGATGCTCTGGTCAGGGCCCGCATTGGCTACCGCATTGTTCGGGTCGAAACGCAGAATGGTGACCTCATCGCTGCTGCTGCCACAGGGGCCATTGCTCACTGTCCAGCGGAACACGTTCGCTCCGATGCCCAGATCGGTGACGGAAGCTGCAGGGTTCGATGGGTTCACGATGGTTGCGGTGCCACTTACCAGGGTCCAGCCACCGGTGGCCGGCGCACTGACCGCACTTCCTGCCAGGTTGGTGCTCGCGCTGCCGCAAAGCTGTTGATCGGGACCCGCATTCACAGCGGCGATGGCAGGGTCGAACAGGCGGATGCGTACGTCATCAGTGGTGACAGCACCCGCACAAGGACCATTGTTGATGGTCCAGCGATAGATGTTGCTGCCGATACCCATGCCGCTGACCGTCGTGGTGGGGCTGTTCGGATCGGCGAACGTTCCCGAACCGCTCACCACGGTCCAGGTACCGGTGGCCGGAAATACCGGAGCATTGGCAGCCAGCGTTACGTTCGCAACAGGTGCGCACAGGTCCTGATCGGGCCCCGCGTTGGCGGCAGCAGCACCCGCACTGAACACGCGCAGGGTGACCTCATCATTGGTGCTCGGCGGAGTGCAGGGTCCGTTGGTGATCGTCCAGCGCAACACCACGATGCCCGGGGCCATGCCGGTCACGGTCGTGGTGGCGCTCGCTGGGTTGGTGATCGTTGCCGTGCCGCTCACCACTGTCCAAAGGCCGGTGGCCGGCGCTGAGGCTGCATTGCCTGCGAGGGTGGCACTTGCGGTCCCACCGACCGTGCACAGGTCCTGATCGGGACCTGCGTTGGCAGCTGCCGTGGCGGGATCGAACCGAACGATGGTCACTTGATCGCTGGTGAGACCACCTGCACAAGGACCATTGTTCAGGGTCCATTGGAACACGTTGGTGCCGATCGCCAATCCGCTAACTGCCGAGGTGGGGCTGGTGGCATTGGCAAAGGTCCCTGTACCGCTGACCACCGTCCACTGACCCGTGGCAGGTGTCACCGGTGCGTTGGCGGCAAGGGTGGCATTCGCCGCACATACCTGTTGGTCCGCACCGGCATTGGCGGCCGGGCTGGCCGGATCGAACACGATGATGTTCACGTCATCGCTTGTGGTGGGGGGAGTGCAGGGTCCGTTGGTGATCGTCCAGCGGAAGGTGTTCACACCCACGGACAGACCGCTTACGGCAGTGTTCCTGAGACTGGCATTTGCGAACGTCCCTGTTCCGTTCACCACGGTCCATTGACCAGTTGCCGGGAAGATCACTGCATTGCCTGCAAGCGTGGCGCTGGTGGCGGGCAGGCACAGTTGCTGGTCGGGACCCGCGTTGGCGGCGGGCTGGGCACTGTTGAACACGAAGATCGTCACCTGATCACTGGTCGGCGGATCGCAGGCCCCATTGGAAATGGTCCAACGGAACGTATTGGCACCGACCGAAAGCCCCGTGACCGCGGTCGTGGGGCTGTTGACATTGGCAATGGTACCCGTACCGGTCACGAGCGTCCAGGCACCCACCGCAGGAGCGTTGGCCACATTGGCGGTCAAGGTCGCGCCTGCTCCCACACCGGATGCCGCACAAAGGCTCTGGTCCGGCCCCGCGTTGGCAGGTGCCTGGGACGGGTTGAAGGCGTTCACCGTAACCTCATCGCTCGTCGTACCACACGTGCCGTAGTTGACCGTCCACCGGAACACATTGGGGCCTGTGGAAAGCCCGCTCACCGCGGTGGTCGGGCTGCTTGCATTGGCGAAGGTGCCCGTCCCGCTCACCACCGTCCATTGACCACCCGCCTGCGCATAGGGCTGCTGACCCGCCAGGTTGGTACTGAAGCCGCATACGCTTTGATCGGGCCCGGCATTGGCAGGTGTGAAGGGGGGCGTCACCTGGATGGCGAACCCGAAGTTGTTCAGACCGACCTGTGGGCATGCATCATCGCGCACGTTCACCGAGAACAGGTTCTGTCCGATGTCATCGATCGTCGGCGTCCAGCAGAAGGTACCTACAGGCAGGGGCCCGGCGGTGGTATTGAACGTGGCCCCTGGAATGCCACTGTTCCAGCTCATGGTCACGGTCTGTCCGGGATCGGCATCACCACTGTTCACATTGAAGCAGAAGGGCTCCCCTGCACAGACCTCATAGGTATATGCATTGGTGCCGTTCACGCCACTGACAGTAGGCAGACCGTTGCTGCAGGCGATGATCGCGAACTGCACATCGCGGAGATAACTTCCGATCAGGATACCATTCCGCCATTCACGCACCCGTACGGTCACCACGGCGAACTGTTGGATGCTCGGCACGAAGGTGATCGTTCCGGTCACGGGGTTCACCTGCACGGAGTTGGCTCCCCCGGCGGTGACCACCGGCTGAAGGAAAGAGTACCCGGCATTGTACGGGATGATGCTGCCATTGGCACCGAGCGCAGGGGCCAGCTCGAAGGAGAGCGAGTCACCGTCAAGGTCATTGAAGCCGTGGTTGTAGCTCACCTGCTGACCCACACAGGCGAAGGGAGTGGGGTCATTGAGGTAGCGCGGCGAATTGTTGCATTGGGCCAGTGTGCTGTTGAGCGTCGCAGTGAGGTACAGGTTCCGATTGCCCGGATTGTTCAGCGAGGTGATGGCGTTGTTGCGGCAACAGAGGTCCCAGCTGATGGTCCAGTCCGTTCCGCAGCTTCCGTAGGCGCTCAGGTTCACCAGCGCACTGTAACGATACCGCTGGATCCCATACTCGCCCGAAGAAGTGTTACACCGATCCACGGCCGATACGCAGATCGGCGTCACCAGGTCCACACCGTCCAGGCTGAAACAGGAGTTGAGCGTGGCACCGCAGCTCGGACTTACCAGGCGGAATTGACGCCCATTGCTGCAGTTCGTGGGAGCCGCCACACCATTGCAGTCACGATAGAAATTCAGGCGCACGCGATAGATCCCATTGCCCACGCACTCATAGGTCAACTCACCGCCCATGGCATGGGTGGCGCGCGCTTCGGTCTGCCACAGGAGCAGCATCGCCAGCGCAGGAAGCACAGTGCTCAGGAAGTGACGGATCGCGGGTCCGCTGTTGCGGATCGCATGCAGAAGGCGTAGGGATGCTGCCATGGACCGGTCTATGAACTGCTGCCGGACGTTCTTTCCGCCACGCTGATCAAGCCCTTCTGCTGTCCGTCGATCTCGCCCCAACAGCCAAAGAATGCCATGAGGCCATACGGAACAACAGGAAGCGTGGTCGGAGAGCAGGCCGGTGCGTGGCAAACCTAGCCTCATGACGGTGCGCGCTCATTTACAGGGGAATGGCACTTGTCAACAAGGCAGTGTGGGATGAACATTGGATACCTGCACCCTTTGAGTGCAATGCAGCGAGAGCCATTGACGGCATCCGATCAGATCGCTCATCGACACGATCGACCCATTGATGGACAACCAATGCCCATCGATCCTTGACCTTCCAACATCCGGCAAGTTCAATAGGTCGGAAGCGTTCCATCAGCGTTGCGCGTCGCTTATGAAAAGAGCCGGTCATACCTTCCGTTCGACACCGGCACCCACGAACATCACAACGGAAAAAACCCGGTGAGTGATACGTGAGCCAGGCGCTCATCGCATCTTCGCACAAGCATGTCATCCCTCCTCTCCTGGGTCATCGCCGCTTTTGCGCTGGGAGCCTTCAGCATGGTGCTCTTCATCTCGGCGATCATCGCCAAACGCTTCAGCCTGCTCTACCTGGCCATCGGGGTGCTCGCACTTGCGGGGATCAGCGGCGCCTATGTGGTCTTTCGTTTGGCTGAGCGTTCAGTGGACGGCGTTCGCGAGCTCGTCACCCCACGCAGCGGAGAAGCCATCTACGCGGACCTCTTCGGCGCACCGGTACCAGGCAGTGTGAGCATCGTTGCACACGATGATGCGCATCTGCCCAAGTTGGATAATACCATTCTCCTGCGCCTACGGATCGACAAGCGCGAACTGCAACGTCTGCTCTCCACAGCCGACTATCGCGCTGATGGCATCGCCATGGAGCCGGATGGCATGGGAACAGTGTTCGATGCCGCATCCCTGGGCGCGGACCACCTTGGTCTCCATGCCACCATCACCGAAGGCCGTCATTGGCGAAGCCTCTACCTCAGCGCCGATAGTGCTGAGTTGATCGTGGTCGATGTGGCCGATTAGCGCTTTGTCAGCTTAAGCACAGCGGAGCGACCATCTGCCCCAGTGATCACCGCTGTATAGCAACCTGTGCCGAAGCCATGCAGGTCCAGGATACAGGCAGTCCCATCCACCCGCTCTTGATTGACCACCCTACCATCCGAACCAAGCACCACCACGCTGTTCAACCGTTGCGTTGCGGTCACCTGCCAGCGGTCATCGCCCAACGCTGACAAGCGCACCGGAGCAGCCGCTGGGATGACCTCCACAGCTGTGTTCAGACCCAGATGGGCGATCGTCTCTGCCACGAATTGCGAACGCACCCCGGCCGTAGCGAGCAGCGCCGGATCGAAGAACGTGCTGGTCACATCCATGCCTTCATCCAACTTTCGCACCATGCACGGCACGCCACCGAAGGCATAGCCCTCCGGGCCCATCTGGTAGAGGACCTCCACGCTACCAGGTGCGGGCGTTACACCATCCACCCACCAGAGGGTCGGGAAGATCCAGGTCAAGCCGCTGGTGAAGCTCGCAGTAACCGCTGGCCCAGCATCGATCTGAGGACAGCCTTCGCCACCATCGTCTCCGTAGCTCTGCACATCATAACTGGCCAGACCCATCACGGTGTACGGAAGATCCGCTGTGGTGAAGGTGGTCGGTGCACTGCCATAGCTGGCGTAGAGCATATCGGTGCCGATGAACCAGATCGGCACTCCGGCCATCGCCACATCCTGCAGGTCCTCCACAGCATTCCACAGTCCAAGACCCACACCATCACCGGAACAGTACCAGATCACCAGTTCGTGCGCCAGTAGTGTGCTCAGCGATGGCGTGCTTCCTTCCACCGCCACGTCATGGACCGCATAGGTAACCCCTGCCGCATCCAGAGCAGAACGCATTGTGACGCTGTTCTCAAGGATGTTGTCATTATCGTCCACGAAAAGGACTTGGGCATGCAACGTGTTGATCGATGTGAGCAGCATCGCAGCAAATGCAACGGATAAGGAGCGGTTCATGTGAGATGCCTTTTGCGTCCCGCGAAAGTAGGGCCTGACGGACAGGCTTGATCAGCTGGAGTACATGTTGATAGAGCTCGATGCCTATCTTGCATTCATGACGGCTAACAAGGTCGACCTGATCCGTGTATCCATATGCACTGCTGTATTGACCCTGCCGGCCGTGGTGTTTGCTCAGCCATTCAGTGAGGCGCTTACTGTTCACCTCGAAGCGGAGCTATGCTACGCGGTTAAAGCAAGAGACCTCGACGACGATGGCTTGGTGGATGTTATCGCTGGTCAAGAAGCAAGTACGGTTTGGTATCGGAACCTGGGTAACGGAGAGTACGCACCAACTACATTGATATCGCATGTGGACGGACCTGCGAAGAACATCCTATCGACCGACCTCGATATGAACGGCTCTGTGGATGTGATACTCGCGGCGGACGATCCAGATAGGCTTTATGTCCTCTACGGTATTGGCGGTGGTTCCTTCAGCGAACCGCAGCTTCTGAACAGCGCCGTCGGACCGATCTCAACCACTGAATTGGCTGACATGGATGGTGATGGAGACGCTGACCTCGTGGTGTTATATCTGAACGGCGTGATACACATGTTCGAGAACCTCGGTGCAACGCTGGATCAGCAACCCCATGAATTAGCGACGCTGCCTCCAAGCGCCTTCATCCGACTTGCCATCGGAGACTTTAACAATGACGGTGCTGTTGACCTGATAGCGAGGGTTGGGAACGAGTTGGTCATCCTATTCAATATAGGGACAGGTGATCTCAACGAACCAATACCGCTCTTTTCGTCAGCATTGATGATCGATGCAGCAGTAGGCGACCTCGACGAGGATGGTGACATTGATATCGTTCTATCCGGCGTACAATACGTTGTGCGTTATTTCA
>CAYZBO010000044.1:0-24649 GCA_964476665.1 uncultured Chryseobacterium sp.
CAGCAGCGCCTCAATCCAGAGCTGCTCATCGAAGGCATGCTGCTGACCATGTACGACAGCCGCCTGCGCCTGGCAAATCAGGTGGTCGAAGAAGTGAAGACCCACTTCCAGCAATTGGTGTTCGACACGGTGATCCACCGCAACGTGGCCCTCGGCGAAGCGCCCAGCCACGGGCAGACCATCATCATGCACGACGCCAGCAGCAAGGGTGCGGTCAACTACCTCAATCTGGCACGCGAGATCCTGCAGAAGAACAGCCTCACGCGCATCCCGGACAGTGAGCGCACCATTGCGATATCGGACGAACAATGACGAAGAAGAAAGGCCTGGGCCGCGGCTTGAGCGCCCTGTTGGAGGACCCGAGCACGGACATCACCACGCGGAACGAGCCGGTGACCGCAGCTCCGCGCAGTGCCGGTCCCATCGGCACCATCCCGGTGGCACAGATCGAACCGAACCCCTTCCAGCCACGCACCCACTTCAGCGATGAGGCCTTGGCCGAACTGGCGCAGAGCATCAGCGAGCTCGGTATCATTCAGCCCGTTACGGTGCGCAAGGTGGGTTACGACCGCTACCAATTGATCAGCGGTGAGCGCCGCTTCCGCGCGTCGCAACTTGCCGGCCTGGAGGAGGTGCCCGCCTACATCCGCATTGCCAATGACGAGGCCATGCTGGAGATGGCCCTGGTAGAGAACATCCAGCGCGAAGAGCTCGATGCCATAGAGGTGGCCATCAGCTTCCAGCGCCTGATCGACGAGGTGAAGCTGACCCAGGAGCAGCTCAGCGAGAAGGTGGGCAAGGACCGCGCCACCGTGGCGAACTACCTGCGCCTGCTGAAGCTTCCGCCCGAGATCCAACTGGGTCTGCGCCAGCGCACCATCGGCATGGGGCACGCCCGCGCCCTCATCAGCATCAATGATCCAGCCCGTCAGGTGGAGCTCTACCACAGGATCGTGGAGAGCCAGCTAAGCGTGCGCGCCGTGGAGGACCTCGCTCGTACGGCATTGCCCAAGGGCATGAAGAGTGGCGTGAAGCCTGGCCTTCGCCCCAACAAGGACCTGAGCAAGCAATTGGCGCAGCGCTTCGGCAGCAAGGTGAGCGTGAAGCAGAGCACCGAGGGAAAGGGCAAGATCGAGATCCCCTTCAAGAGCGAGGACGAGCTGCGGAGGATACTGGCGGTGCTGGGGTGAAGGAAGAGCGGGTGAATGCCCGATCTTTGGGGCGTGCGCCTGTTGCTCCTCCCCTTCCTGGTGCTATCCGCAGCCGTGTGGGCGCAGGCTGATACCAGTGCCACGGATGCTGCTGCTGAACCGGTGATCGTTACCGGTGGGGTGCCGGAGCCGGTGACGGCCACGGCGACCGATACCTTGGGCTGGCGGGCACGGCATTCACCCCATAAGGCCACCCTGCTCAGCGCCATCGTTCCGGGTACCGGACAGCTCTACAACCGCAAGTATTGGAAAGCGCCGATCGCCTGGCTGGGGTTGGGCACCTGTGTCTATTTCATCCAGGAGAACACCCGGGAATACCGCCGTTACAAGGATGCGTACATCGCCCTGGTGGATGGGGATGCGAGCACGGTGGACGAGTTCAACGGGCAGTTCAGCGCCACCCAGGTGTTGGACGTGACCGACACGTATCGGCGGTGGCGCGATCTGAGCTACATCGCCTTCGGGCTGGTGTACATGCTCAATGTGGTGGATGCCACAGTGGACGCACACTTCGTCCGCTTCGATGTCGGCAACGACCTCAGCCTTCAGGCGGCTCCTTCCTTCCACACCACCAGTCTGGGCGCCCCCGGCCTCACGCTGGCCCTCACCTTCCGCTGATCCATGTCCGCTCTTCGCATCGCCCTCTACGGCACCGGCCGCATGGGCACCGCCATCGCCCAGATCGCCGAACAGCGCGGCCACCAGGTCGTGCTGCGCGTCTCCTCCACCAATGCGGGCGCCGCACCCGTTGATGTGGACGTGGCCATCGAATTCTCCCGGCCCGACCAGGCCTTGGGGAACATGCGGTTGTGCCTGGAGGCAGGTGTTCCGGTGGTGGTGGGCACCACGGGCTGGTACGATCACCTGCCTGCCGTGCAAGGCCTGGTGGCCGAGCATCGGGGCGCGCTGCTCTGGGCCAGCAACTTCAGCATCGGTGTGAACCTGCTGTTCCAAGTGAACCGCATGCTGGCCGGCCTCATGGACCGTCAGCCACAATACAGGGGCGAGCTGCTGGAGATCCATCACATCCACAAGCTCGATGCGCCCAGTGGTACGGCACTGACCCTGGCACGCGACATCGATCTGCGGCACCACGGCTATTCCGGTTGGCATCTTCAAGAAGGTCCCGATGCGGTAGTGCCCGCTCCTGCCCTACCCATCCGTGCGCTGCGCGAGGGGGAAGTGCCGGGCACCCATGAAGTGAGCTGGACCAGCGCTGAGGATCGCTTGAGCATTCGCCACGAAGCCTTCGGTCGCACCGGCTTCGCATCAGGCGCTGTGGTGGCCGCTGAGTGGCTCCAGGGTCGACGGGGGCTGTTCACCATGCAGGATGTGCTGGGGCTCGGGTAGGCCCCGGCCGCTCATCCCTGTTCCTTGCCGAAGGGCCCGCTCTTCACAGCATTTCACGATCGCCACGTGCCATACCTCGCTCCATCTTCGCACCTTCGCTGACCGCGCCTCCCGCGCCGCATACCTGACGACATGATCCCCTACCTCTTCCTGTTCGCCTATCTGCTGGTGCTCCTGGCCAGCCTGTGGAAGCTCTTCCAGAAGGCTGGCAAGCCCGCTTGGGCCGCCATCGTGCCGGGTTACAACCTGCTCGTGTGGCTGCAGATCACCGGCAAGCCCTGGTGGTGGATCTTCCTCTTCCTGGTGCCCGGTGTGAACCTGTTGATGTTGATCATCATGAACGTCAACATCTCCATCGTGCTCGGTCGGCGCGACTTCAAGGAGCATGTGCTGATGACCTTCCTGCCGTGGTGGAAGGTGCCAGAGACCTGTTATGCGCAGAACGCCTATGTGGGTCCCATCCCCGTGGCCGAACGCAAGCGCGGGCTGCTGGGCCAATGGGGCGACGCGATCCTCTTCGCGGTGATCGTGGCCACCGTGTTCCGCACATTCACCTTCGAGGCCTTCACCATTCCCACCCCGTCCATGGAGAAGAGCCTGTTGGTGGGCGACTACCTCTTCGTCAGCAAGCTGAGCTACGGTCCGCGCATGCCGATGACCCCGCTCACCTTCCCCTTCACGCACCACACCCTGCCGCTCACCACCAGCACACCTTCGTTCGTCACGTGGTTCAGCCAACCGTACCGCCGTCTGCCGGGCTTCGGCTCACCTGAGCGAGGTGATGCGGTGGTGTTCAACTTCCCGGAAGGCGATACCGTGGTGGCCAACTTCCAGAACCAGAGCTACTACCAACTGGTGCGCGAGCACGGACGCTTGAAGGTGCAGGATCCCGCTGCCCGCCTGCCCACCATCGATGACCGTGGCCGCCGTGTGATGAAGCCCACGGGGGGCATCCTTGTCCGTCCCATCGACAAGCGCGAGAATTACATCAAGCGCTGTGTCGCCGTTGCAGGGGACAGTGTGCAGGTGGTGCATGGCGTGCTGCGTGTCAACGGCCAGGAACAGCCGACGCCCCCTGATGGCCAATATGCCTATGAGTTCCAGTTGAAGAGCGCCTTCCGACAAGACATGCTCAAGAAGCGTTTCGACATCTCCCCCAGTGATGTGCTGGACAATGGGCGCGCCGCAGTGATCCCGATGAGCGAGACCGTGGCATCGCAGGTGGGCAAGTTCGACAATGTGGTTAGCATGCAGCGCCAGGACCACCCCGAAGGATTCTATGACAGCTACGGCAGCTGGCCCATTTTCCCCAATCATCCGGACTTCCACTGGACCGAGGACAACTTCGGACCCATCTGGGTGCCCAGGAAAGGTGGAACGGTTGAGCTGAACGCGCGCACCCTTCCGCTGTACCGTCGCGCGATCACACTCTATGAAGGCAACACGCTGGAGGAGCGCGATGGCACTGTGCTCATCAACGGGGCAACCACCACGAGCTACACCTTCCAACAGGACTACTACTGGCTGATGGGCGACAACCGCCACCGCAGCCAGGACAGTCGCTTCTGGGGCTTTGTGCCGCATGATCATGTGGTGGGCAAGGCCGTGCTGATCTGGTTCACCAAGGATCCCTACACGGGAATTCGCTGGAAGCGCTTGTTCTCCGGAGTGAAGTGAGGGGGTGTTGTTCGGTGTTCGTTGCTCGATGTTCGAGGGTCCATGTTCGTTGGACAGGGTCCGAAGAGCGATGGCAACTGAAGGTGTGATCGTGATCGACAGGTCGAAAGGAACCGCTGGATGATGTCCCCTCTGCAACGCTGGCGCGGCCTGAGCGAGTGGATCAAGAGCTTGTTGCTCGCCATCTTGCTCATCGTTGTGCTGCATCTGCTGGTGTTCCGCTTCGTGGTGGTGGAGAACATCAGCATGTACGCCACCCTGCGGCCTGGTGATCTGCTCCTTGTGGAACGCTGGCCGGTGTGGACCGGGCTGGAGCGAGGGGCCATCGTGGTGTTCCGCGATCCCCTTAAGGACCAGGATCCGCGCTGGCGCAGGCCTTTGATGGTGAAGCGTATCGCCGGGGCACCGGGCGATGTTGTCGTGTTGGAGCGGGCACGCTTGAAGGTGAACGGTACGCTGGTGCCTGATCCACCCGCCGCCACACGTGCGCATCTGGTGCGGCTGCGTGCCGGTGCTGATCATGGCGTTCTGCGCAGCCTGCTCGGGCTTCCTGATCTGCCCGGCATCAGCAGCAGCCGTGTGCTGGAGGTCCCCTTGAACGACAGCCTGGCTGCATTGGTGGCGGCTCTGCCCGAGGTGGTGGATGTGGCACCGATGCGGCTGGCCACCGGAGCGCCGCGGCATCTGTTCCCTTTCAGCGAGCGCTTCGCGTGGAACGGCGATGATTATGGGCCGATCACGGTCCCGCGGCGCGGCGACACGCTGCGGATCACAGCCGCGAACCTTCCGCTCTACGACCGCTTGCTCACCATCTACGAAGAACAGCACCTCACGTATTCGGGCAACGATCTGCTGATCAACGGCGCGCCCTTGGACACGTACGTGGTACAAAAGGACTACTACTTCATGCTGGGCGATGGCCTGCACAGCAGCTCCGATTCACGCTACTGGGGCTTCCTGCCGGCGGACCATCTGATCGGACGGGCGCGGTGGGTGCTTACGGGCATCGGTGCCGATGGCGCACGCAGCGGTCCGCACCGCCTGTGGTGAGCTGGGTATCTTCGCACCATGAAGTTCCGTTCGTTCCCGCTGGTGTGTGCGGTGCTGCTTGTGCACGCCTGCAGCGGTCCTGCCACCGACCCGTGCGCCACCTTCTTCACGCCCTATCCCGATCTCTACAGCAGTACGGAGCGCAACGCCAACAACGCACGCTTCCTCGATGCGTTGGCGCCCTACCAAGCGAAGGACTATGCTGCGGCCGCCACTTCACTCGAAGCGTATGTGCGGATCACAGGCGCCAACCCCATGGCACGGCTCTATCTGGCGAGCTCCCTGCTCGCCATCGGCAAGCCGTACGACGCGGAGATGCACCTGGACGTCTTTGAACGCAGCCGCTTGAAGGAGGCCGGTGACGAGGCAGAATGGTTCACGCTGCTCTGCTGGGTGTGCAGCGGCCAGAAAGACCGTGCGTTGCCGGAGGCGAGGCGAATCGCCGCTCAGAAGTTGCACACCTACCGCGAGCAGGCAGCAGCCCTCGCCAAGGCGCTGGAGCAGTGAAGCTGGAGGAAGCCATTGTCCGTCTGGAGCATGCCTTCCGTGGCGACCTGCCCGGGCACGATGACTTCCTCCGTATGAGCGGCTACCCGCGGCCCGATATGGAGGCCGTGCTTAGGATGGACCCGCCACCGCGTGAGAGCGCGGTGCTGGCCCTGCTCTACCCGCGAGGGCAGCAGGCGCACGTGCTGCTGATGTTACGTCCGGAGTACAACGGTGTTCACAGCGGGCAGGTGGCCTTCCCCGGTGGGCGCCGCGAGCCGGAGGACCCCGACCTGCGCCATACCGCAGAGCGGGAGTTCCGCGAAGAGACGGGCGCTTCCACCGCGGACATCATGCACCTGGGGAGCCTATCGCCTGTGTACATCCCGCCCAGCCGCAGCTTGGTGACCCCGTTCGTGGCGGCTGTTGAACAGTTGGGACCGCTGTCACCCGACCCGCGGGAGGTGGCTTCCTTGATCGAAGCGCCGCTGGAGTTGCTGCTGCGCGATGATATCCTCCGCACCGGTGAGCGTTACGTGCAGGTGATGGGACGTTCGCTGCAGGTGCCCTATTTCGATGTGCAGGGGCAGATGGTATGGGGTGCGACAGCGATGATGATCGCTGAACTGCGTGCGCTGCTCAGCGCCCGATCTCCTGGAGGAACCGAGCGTTAGGTCGGGTCGGAGATCCCGGTTCGTGGTAGCCCTCGCGGATGCCGCGCACGAAGTACATCGCGATGCTGCCCTTGTTCTTGGCAGCCACCTCTCCCCGCGACTCGCAGATGAAGCGGTCCTTCACCAGCGAATAGGTCGCCGCACTGATGTTCACCTCGCCGGGGGCACCGCTGCTCTCCAACCGGCTCGCGGTGTTCACGGTGTCGCCCCAGATGTCGTAGGCGAACTTGCGCTTGCCCACCACACCGGCCACCACCGGTCCACTGTGCAAACCGATGCGCAGGGCCCATGGCGTGCCCCCCTTGGCCTCGCGATCCGCGCGCCAGCGTTCCATGAGGTCGCGCACCTCCAACGCGGCGAGCACGCAGGCGGTTGCGTGGTGAGGATCCCGGGCGGGCACACCGGCCGCGCACATATAGCTATCGCCGATGGTCTTGATCTTCTCGATGCGGTAGCGCCCCACGATCTCGTCGAACTGGATGAAGCACTGGTCCAACTCGTTGACCAACTCTTCCGGTGTCATGCGCTCGGCGGCCTGGGTGAACCCCTTCATGTCGGTGAAGAGCACGGTGACCTGATCATGGCGTCGTGCCGTGGCCTTGCCCTTGTCCTTCAATTCCTCGCTGATCTCCTTGGGCAGGATGTTCAACAACAGGTCCTCGATCCGTCCCTTCTGCCCTTCGATCTCGCGGGCCTGTGCCACCACCTCGGCGGTGCGCTCTTCGACCTTCCGCTCGAGCACCAGGTTGCGCAGCCTTAGCTGCCGCTCGCGCAGCTTGATGTAGCTGAACAAGGAAGTGCCGAGGACCACGGCCAGGACGCTGTAGAACCACCAGGAGCGGTACCATGGAGGCAGAATGGTGAAGGTCAGCCTGGCGGGTGGGTCGCTCCATTCGCCGCTGCGGTCCATGGCCTTCACCTCGAAGACGTAATCGCCTGGGGGCAGGGCCGGATAATAGGCGTCGGTGGCGGTGGTGATGGGCTGCCATTCCTCATCGAGACCTTCGAGCTTCACCTGATAGCGCACTGCGCCGGGATCGCTGAGGGCCACGCTGCCGTAAGCGATGCGAATACTTCGTTCGGAATGGCCGAGCCTGTTATCCGTTCCGATGGGGCGATCCTCGAGGTTCACCTTCCAACCGCGGATGGCCACAAGGGGCGCCACGCTGCGGTCCTGCTCAGGTGCACCGCCCACACGGGTCGCCCCGTTGACGGTGCCGAACCAGATGGTGCCCTCACGGGTGGCGCACACCGCATGTGGCTTCACTTCAATTCCGGTGAAGCCGGCCCGCTCGGTGAATGCAATGAAGCCACCCTGCTTGGGCCGCCATTTGTTCAGTCCTTTGTTCGTGCCGATCCACACATGCCCGCGGCTGTCCACGGCCAGGGCCTTGATGGTGTTGCTCAATAATCCCTCCTGCAGGGTGAAGCGCTGCACCTCCCTGCCATCCTGCAGCACGAGGATACCCTGTCCTTCCGTCCCTACCCAGAGTCGACCCTCACCATCCTCCACGAAGGCGGTCGCGGTGAAGCTGCGTCCCAGGTCAACGGCCTGTGCCTGTCCGTTGTCGATGCGGGTTACTCCGGAAACCGTGCTGCCCACCCAGATGGTTCCGGCCTTGTCGCGGTAGATAGCGAGCACATGGTCGCCAGCCAGACCCTCTTCCTTGGTATATACGGTAGGTACCGTCCCGGACCCGGGAAGGTAGCGCCGGACGCCGTTGAGGCCGCCCACCCAGAGTTCGCCGGTCTGGCCCAATTCCAGCGCAGTGACCTTGTTGTCCGCCAGGCTGCCGGACAGCTCGATATCATAGACCGCCTTGCCACTGCGGGGGTCATAGCGCAGCAACCCACCGTTCTCCGTGCCGATCCAAATGGTCCCCTTGTCGTCCTCGCGCAGGTGACGGATGAAGTTGGTGGTGAGGCGTCCCTGCTGCACGGTGATGGTCTCCGTCCGCCCCCCTTCAGAGCCTTCGTTCCACACCATGATGCCACCATTGGTGCCGAACCAGGTGCGCCCCTGGCGATCCTCCAGTACGGCCCAGACCTGCGGGTCCACGAGCCCCTCGGCGTCACCGATACTGACGAAACGTTCCCCCTTGAAGATATCGAGCCCTCCATCGTTCGTTCCGATGAGCAGGTTCCCTTCTCGGTCGCGGGTGATGCAGCGCACGAAAGTGCTGTGCAGGCCGCGCTTTTTGTCGAACACCTGCAGCCCATCCCTTCCCACCTTCACTGCACCGCCGTCCACCGTCCCGATCCATACCTGCCCTTCCGCATCCTCTCCAAAGCAGTACACGATCGCACTGGGCATGCCGTTGGTGGGGTCGAAGCGCTGGCTGCCACGACCGTCCGCAGCGATGCGGAAGGCTCCTCCCCCATCGGTGCCCACCCACAAGGCGCCGTCCGAGGCCTGGAAGCAGCTGGTGGGTGCGAATCCTTCCGGCACACCCGGCAGGTCCATTTTGCGGACCACCTTGCCACTGATCTGAGCAAGGCCACCACCCACCTCCACGAAGCATACGCTGCCATCCTTCAGGCGCGTTGCACCGAGCAGCTTGTCGCGCAGTCCCGGGTCGTTCAACCGTTGAGCGGTGAAAGTGCCGCCCTCCAAGGCTACGCGCCACGCGCCCTGCCCTGCCGTGGCCAGCCAGATACCACCGTTGCCATCCTCGGCGATGCCGGTGATGCCGGCGTTCATGCCCTCTGCGGGGCGGTAGGCCATTATCCGGGCGTTGTCCACCACAGTGAGGCCACCGTCCAGGTGCCCAGCCCACAAACGGCCTGCACCATCGACCAACAGGGCACGCACACCACCGCGCGCTGCGCCATCACTGGAACTGTAGGCAACGATGGTATTCCCGTCATAGGATGCGAGACCGGCTTCCGTACCAAGCCATACGGTACCGTAGCCATCCTGAACCGCTGCGTAGACCTTCGAAGCCGGCAGTCCCTGCTGGACCGATATGTTCTCGAAGAAGTAGCGCTGGGCATCGGCACCCGACACGAGGGTGACGAACAGGCCGAGGAGAAGGGGCCGCAGGGAGTGCAGCATCAGCGGGTCAGTTCATAGAAGGATGCATCGCTGCCCGCCGCATCGGAGACCACCACGGTATTGGTCACGCTCTCGCTGTAGTTCTGCATCTGGGCCTTGAGCGATCCGTAGTTGAAGTAGCTGTAGATGTCGTCCTTGCGGCCATCCACCGGTATCCAGTATGCCTTGCCCCCCACCGTACGTCCATGTCCGCTGAACCACACCAGGATGGTGTTCACCTTGTTGGTGCGGGCAAGGTCGCGCAGCTCGATGTTGAACAGGCGGTCCATCTGTTCCTTGGTGAGGTTCTTCTTGGTGATGGTGCGCTGCACGTTGTAGTTCGCGAAGGCCTTCTGCATGCGGGCCAGGTCGGCTGGTCCGGTCTGCAGGGCGGGGAAGTTCCGGTAATTGCCGTTGTCTATGTGCACCACCCAGGTGGTACCTGCTGCGTTGGGTGCGGATGACCCTGCCGGGGCGCTGGTGCGTTGGGCCACAACGGGAGCGGAACGGACCAGCCGGTAGGCCGCCTCCGATGCATTCCCGAACTGGTCCTCGGCACGTACGACCACTTGGTCCTTGCCGTTCACATTGAGCTTGATGCTGAAGTCCGGGTCGAGCTGGTCGGGCGCGTAGCTGGCATTGATCCCGTTCACGGCGATCAGGCGGATGGTACTGGCGTCGGTGACACGACCTTCCACGAACAGGTCATCCTTGCCGGCGGTGATGGTCAGCTCGCGGTCACCGCTGGGCTTGGGCAGGGTGATGGCGATGGACGGCGCGATCCCCTCGGTACGTTCCACCAGGAGCACTTCGCTGCTGAAGTTGTCGTAGATGTCCGTAGCCTGCACCACGATCTCCTGCGCATCGCGGTCCAGCTCCACGCTCACCACGAACTGCGGGTCCTTCTCATCGCGCGTGAAGTCCGCCGCTGTGCCGTTCACCGTGATGGCTTTCAGCAGGTTCTTGTCGCGCACATAGCCGCTCACCTTCACATAGGTCAGGGAGGAGGACACCTGCGCCCTGCCCTCCTTGCGGAAGGGTTCGAGAATGGTGATCACAGGTGCATCGGCTTCGCGGTTCATTTCGAAGATGCGTGCATCGATCCGCTTGCGCGACTCCTCCACTTCACGCTTGCGCTCACTGCTCACGGCCCCCTCCTGCTCCATCAGTTGCAGGGCCGTGCCCAGGTCTTTGAGGGCTCCCTCCATGTCCAGGTTGGCTTCGCGGCAGGTGGCGCGCAGCAGGTGCAGCTCAGCATCCACCGGACCGACGAGCAGGGCTTTGTTGAGGTCGTTGACCGCGTTCTGGTGCTGACCGAAGCCGTGGTAGTAGCGGGCCCGCTGTTCAAGCACCGCCCTATCCTCGCGGCCCAAGGCGATGCATCGGCTCACGTCATCGATGGCCTTGGCATACTCTTTCTGAAGGGCATAGGCTTTGCTGCGCACGAATAGCGCATCAGTGCTTTGGGGGTTGAGCTCCAGTGCGCGGGTGCACCGTGCGATGGCTTTTTCCAAGGTACGCATCTGCATGGTGTTGCCGCTGTAGCGATCGTACAGTGCCAGCTGCACTTCAGCAGAGGCGACATAGGCCGGTTCATAGAGGTAGTTCCATTCTATGACCTTGTCCAGGTCGAACTCGGCGGTGGCGAGGTCCTTCGTGGCGTACCGCACCAGTCCGTGCAGGAAGTAGGTGTCCGTGGTGGCCTTCACGGCGAGGGCCTTGTCGCTGGCACTGGTGGCGAGGTCGAGGTCGTTCGCGGCCAGCGCTGCCCGCACTTGCACCTGCAAGGCGCCCATATGCTTGGCGTTCACACGCAGGGCCTGCTCGCACAAGGCCAGCGCGCTGCGCACGCTGTCGATCTCCAGGAAGGCGGCGGCCGCCTGCGCTGCGTGTTCCGGCTCGGCCGGGTCGAGCTCAGCCACACGGTGCAGGTCGGATGCCATCTGGGCCTTGTCGCCCTGCAGGCGGGCCACCTCTGCGCGCCCCAGGTAGGCCTTCGTCAGCCTGGGGTCCACTTCAATGGCCAGTGTGTACCGTTCACGGGCCCGCTCCAGGTCGTTGAGCTTGAGCGCAGCCTCCGCCTCCTTCACGAATGCTTTTCCGCCTTGGGCCACCGTACATAGGGGCGCCAATAACAGCACAGACAGGACCCAGGGACGCATGCTTGGGGAGAACATGGCAGCGATGGCGGTCCGCTAAGTGGTCATTCAGGCTTCATGAAGCGCTCCATCACTGCGGGCGTCACTCCGGTATTGCTGAACCCACCGTCGTGGTAGAGGTTCTGCATGGTCACGTAGCGGGTGAGGTCGCTGAACAGGGTGAGGCAGTAGTTGGCGCAATCTTCCGCAGGGGCGTTGCCAAGCGGGCTCATTTCCTGAGCGAAGCTGAAGAAGCCATCGAAGCCCTTCACCCCCGACCCCGCCGTGGTCCAGGTGGGGCTTTGGCTGACGGTGTTCACCCGGATGCGTTTCTCCTTTCCCAGCCAGTAGCCCCAGCTGCGCGTAATGGATTCGAGCAGGGCCTTGGCATCGGCCATGTCGCCATAATCGGGGAACACCCGTTGTGCGGCGATGTAGCTCAGGGCCACCACGGAGGCGCCCTCGGCCAGGGCGTTGCCCTTGTGAGCGGCCTGCAGCATGCGGTGGAGGCTCATGGCGCTGACGTCCAGGGTCTGCTTGTACCACTCGTAGTTAAGGTCGCTGTAGCTGCGTCCCTTGCGCACATTGGGGCTCATGCCAATGCTGTGGAGCAGGAAGTCGACCGGCCCACCCAGCGCCGCTGTGCTTTCGGCGAAGAGCTTCTGCAGATCCGCATCGTTGGTGGCGTCCGCTGCGATGATGGGTGCCCCGATGGCCTCCGCGAGCCTGTTGATCTCCCCCATGCGCATGGCCACCGGTGCATTGGTCAGCACGATGCGCGCACCTTCCGCATGGGCCAGTTCGGCCACCTTCCAGGCGATGCTCTGATCGTTCAATGCACCGGAAATGATCCCGGTCTTACCCTTCAACAGTCCGTGTCCCATGCCCGTATTGCGATTAGTGTTGGCGAATATAGACCACCGCGCCGAACGATGCCCCCTTGCGCGATCCGCCTGTTCCTTGTAGTTTCACGCTCCACCTGACACAAGGATCATGTTGCGAACCATACCCATCACCATCGGACTGGCCATGCTTGCGGGCCAGTTGAACGGCCAGTGCGTCACCTCCTTTCCTTCCAACGAACCATTCACCAGCTTCACCACAGGAACCCCGGGAACCCTGGCCAACAACTGGACGAACCTCACCGGTGATGACCTCAACTGGTTCGTGGACAACAACGGCACGCCCACGGCCAACACAGGCCCCATCGTGGACCGCACGTTGAGCAACACCTCCACCAACGCGAAATACATGTACGTGGAGGCAAGTGGAGCCGGCAACAGCCCGGGGAAGGTCGCCATCCTGCGGTCCCCGTGCTACAACATCAGCAGCCTGACCTCCCCCCACCTGGTCTTCTGGTACCACATGCGTGGCAGCCAGATGGGATCCCTGCGGGTGGATATCAATGCGGCCGGTGTGGTCACACAGGATCATCTGGTGATCACCGGTGATCAAGGACTGTACTGGAAGCAGGGCTACCTCGACCTTTCGCCATGGATGGGCCAGGCCAACCTGCGCATCGAGTTCCGTGCGATCACCGGCAGCGGCGAACTGAGCGACATCGCGATCGATGACGTGTTCATCGGCAACCTGACACCGGTGTTCGGTTGCAATGAGCCAACGGCGAACAACTACAGCAGTGGGGTGAACCTGAACAATGGCACTTGTGACTACAGTTGCCCCGCCGGTCAGAAGCGTGTGCGCATCGACATCATGAACGACAACTACCAGAGCGAGACCAGCTGGACCTTGAAGAACGGGAGCACGGGCGCGACACTGGCGAGCGGCAACTCCACCACCAATCGCACCGGCACCACACTGTGCGTGCCCGAGAACACCTGCCTGGTCTTCCGCATCAACGACACTGCCGGCGATGGCATCTACCACAACAGTTATGGCTTCGGTGCCTACTACGTCTGGCTCGATGGTGTCCTCATCAAGCAGGGAGGGCAGTTCGGTTCGTTCGAGGAGACTATCTTCAACTGTGCTCCCGGCTTCAGCTGCAGCACTGCCCTGCCACTTGCGCTGGCTCCGCTGTCCGGAACCTATCCGCAGACACTGGCCACCTTCACAACCAACAATGTCGAAGAGTGGTACGACTTCACTCCGCCCGCGACCGGTGCCTACACCATCACCACCTGTGGCACCAATACCTGTGACACGCGGCTTTGGTTGTACGACATGGCCTGTGGCAGTGTGGTGCTCAGTGATGGCATCGAAGGGGCCACCTTTGGCGATGACAACGAGGGCGGATGCGGCTTGCAGGCCAACGTGAACGCCAACATGCCCGGTGGCGTGCTGCACCATCTCCGGGTGGGCGACAATGCCGGTGCCTGCGGTGGTGCCGTCACGGTCTCCATCATCTACAACGGCCCGGTGGTGGGGTGCATGAACACCCAAAGCTGCAACTACAACCCACTGGCCACCATTCCCTGTACCGACTGCTGCATCGCGTTCGGTGATCCCGATTGCCCTGACGGTCCCGACCTGATCATGAGCTCATCAGCGCTCACGAGCAGCCTGTCACTAAGCACGGTGAACATCACCGACCCGTGTGCTCCGCAAGAGGGCTGCGTGGGGGCCATGGGCCAGCGGTATGTGCTGCGCTTCACCACCCGCATCGAGAACATCGGCACCACCGATTATTACATCGGCAGCCCCAGCTCTCAACCGCAGATGTTCAACACCAACAACTGCCACGGTCACGCCCACTATGCCGGGTATGCGGACTACATCCTGTTCGACCAGGCCGGCAACGCCATCCCCGTGGGGTTCAAGAACGGCTTCTGCGTGATCGACGTGGGCTGCTATCCAGGCAATACCGGTCAGTTCGGTTGCAGCAATATGGGGATATCGAAAGGCTGCTACGACATCTATGGATCGGGCACCACCTGCAACTGGATCGATATCACCAACGTGCCGGCCGGCACCTATACCCTGGTCCTGCGCACCAACTGGCAGCGGGCTCCGGACGCCCTGGGCCGCCATGAGCGTGACTACACCAACAACTTCGCCCAGGTCTGCATCAACATCACCCGCAATGCCCAGAACGTTCCCTCCTTCACGGTGGTGAGCCAATGCGCTCCATTCACTGACTGCCTTGGCCAGGCGTACGGTGATGCGCGCTTCGATTGCACCGGGGTATGCGATGGGCCGGTGAAGAAGGGAGATCTCAGCGCGGATTTCGTGCAGAACCCACCCGATGCCATGGAGTACGTGCAATCCATCCTTGGCAACGACATCACCCCCACCGATTGCAATGACCTCAATGCGGACGGGGCCATCAACGTGACGGATGCCGCGCTGTTGGTGAACTGCTACACCCAGCGCGACATTCACAACCAGCAGACCATCGTGGACTACCACCCGTGGTGCGAGTTCCCCCGGGGCTGGCTGAGCACGGACGATCAGGTGGACCTGAAGCTGGCGAACCTTGACCTGATCAACAAGACGGTCGATGTGCTGGTGCGCAACACCACCTGCCGCGTGCTCGGCTATGAGATCGACCTGAGCGGGCTTACCATCCAGACCGCGACGAACCTTGCCCCGAACCTCGCAGGTGACTTCGTGGTGAGCACAAGCCTCGGTGGCACCAAGGTCATCGGCATATCCTACATCGATACTTCCTTGGTCAAGAACGCGGACTTCGTGCCGCTGCTGCGCATCAACTACCTGGCACTGACGGGTGCCACCATCTGCATCAGTGACATCGTCGATATCGTGAACGACGAGGCGAACCCGGTGGTGACCAGTGTCATCGACGGTTGCCTCGCGGTGCCCAATGTGGTCGCGGTGAGCCCCCGCGTCATGCTCGAAGGACCTTTCGACAGCGGCACACAACTGATGCGGGACGACCTGCGCCTGCTGGGTCTGGTGCCGACCACGGAGCCATACACCGGCATGGGCTATCCCTCCCAGGATGGCGGACAGACCGTTGCGCCTTCCGTGCTGGCGGTCACGGGACCCAATGCCGTGGTTGACTGGGTGCGTGTGGAGGCCCGCAGCAGTACTCCGCCGCATGCCGTGATGGGTGCCGGCTATGGCCTCCTTCAACGCGATGGTGATGTTGTGGCTCCCGACGGCGTTTCGCCAGTGGCGCTGCCGGTGGTGCCGGGAAGCTATCATATCGCGGTGCGGCACCGCAATCACCTTGGTGCCATGACGCTCGCTCCAATGGCCTTGTCCACCGTGGCCCAGTCGGTGGACCTGACCAGCGGTGCCATGGCTGCATGGGGCGCAGATGCGCGCCGTGCGGTGGGCAGCATGATGCTGCTCTACACCGGGAACACCAACATGGATGGACGCCTCAGCTACGCCGGAGCGGCCAACGATCGCGACCCCATCCTGAGCATCGTGGGAGGTGCAGTGCCCACGAGCGTGGCTGCCGGTTATTACCGGGAGGATACCAACATGGACGGGCTGGTGAAGTACACCGGTTCCGCCAATGACCGGGATGTCATTCTCTTCAACATCGGTGGCCTGGTTCCGACGGCCGTGAAGCTGGAGCAGCTTCCGGGTCAGTGATCGGTCCTGTCGATCATCTGGAACGCGCCTCCCCGGGGGCGCGTTCTGCATTCCCAGTGGGTGACAATGGTCGCTTGCGCCCGGACCGCGTACCTCCTAATTTGCCCCCCTTCGATCTTCTGCGATGACCCGGACCGTACGCATTCAACTTCTGTTCTCTGCCCTGACCCTCGGGATCTCTTCAACCGGTGTGGCGCAGATCTCTCATGGTGGAACTCCGCTCAGCCTGTCCCGTGCTGGGGAACTCCCCGTTCCTGTGGCCGAGCGCATGCCTCCCATCGACCATGCATCCCTCGCTGCGCAGGATGCGGTGAACGACCTGGACAAGTCCATCCCCTACCGCTTCGGATACAACCATCAGGTGGACCTCGGCATCGACAATGCCGGCACCTGGACCACGTTGTACGACGGCATGCGCGTGTGGCGTTTGGGGATCGAGTGTCCGGGTGCCATCAGCATCAATTTCGAGTTCCACAACTATGACATTCCCGATGGGGCCTCCGTGTTCGTGCTGAACGAGGCCGGTGAGCACCTCGGTGCGTTCACCCGCGCCAATGACCATGGTGACCACGTGCTGGGGGTGCAGCCACTGCGTGGGTCGCGCATCGTGGTCGAATACCAGGTACCACCCGGCCTGCCGCTGGGTTCGCTCCGGATCGGGCAGGTCACCCATGGCTACCGTGATGTATTCGAGCACGGACGTGGCTTGGGCGACAGCGGCTCCTGCAACAACAATGTCATCTGTCCCGAAGGCGACGACTGGCGCGATCAGATCCGTTCGGTGGCCATGATCGTGGTGAGCGGCAATGGCATCTGCACCGGAACCCTGATCAACAACTGCGCGGCGGACGGAACCCCCTACTTCCTCACCGCCAACCACTGCCTCCCCGGCAACCTCAATGTGAGCACCTGGGTCTTCCGGTTCAACTGGGAAAGCCCCGTGTGCGGAAGCAACCAGAACGGACCCACGAACCAGACCGTGAGCGGTGCCACCCTGCTGGCCAACAGTGCCGGCACCGATGTTGCCTTGCTTCAATTGAACAGCACGCCTCCTCCCTCCTACAACGTGTTCTATAGCGGCTGGGACCGGAGTGGCACAACGCCGGGCAACCAGACCGCCATCCACCATCCTGCCGGCGATATCAAGAAGATCAGCTTCGATGTGAACGCCGCAGGACAAGCCACGTTCGGAGGTGCCTCCTGTTGGCGCATCTTCAACTGGGAGGATGGCACCACTGAGCCGGGATCGTCGGGCAGTGGCCTGTGGGACCAGAACAAGCGCCTGATCGGACAGCTCTATGGTGGCCAGGCCACCTGTAGCAACAATGTGAACGACTATTACGGCCGCTTCGACCTCAGTTACGGCCTGCTTTCCCAATGGCTGGGCAGCTGTGGCAACACCATGGATGGATATGACCCCAATGCGCCCGCCTTGGACATAGACGCACAGGTAACGGCCATCGGCGGGCTTACGGCGAACAGCTGCTCGGAGGCCGCCTCCCCGACGGTCACCCTGCGGAACGGTGGTCTGCAGGCCCTTACGTCCTGTCAGCTCTCGTGGACCTTGTCCACAGGCGGCAGCGGCAGCGTGCCTTGGTCCGGCAACCTGGCGAGCGGGCAGTCGGTGGTGGTCCCCCTTGGCGCCATCACCCTCGCACCGGGGTCCAACCTGCTAACGGTGACCGTCTCCCTTCCGAACGGCACCACGGACCAGAACCCGGTGAACGACCAGCTTGAACGGACCACGATCTACGGCAACAATACCCTGACCTTCAACCTTACGCTGGACCGCTATGGTGCGGAGACCACTTGGGTGATCCGCAACGGCGGCACCACCTTCGCCAGTGGAGGGCCATACACCACCGTTGGCACCAACGGGGCCTATCCCCAACCACCCATCACCGTGTGCGTTCCCGATGGCTGCCATGAACTGGTGGTGTTCGACAGCTTCGGTGACGGCCTGTGTTGTGCCTATGGCGATGGAGGCTTTACGCTCATCGATGCGCAGGGCAACACCCTTGCCTCCGGTGGCACGTTCACCAGCAGTTCCGTCTCCTCCTTCTGTGTGAGTTCGGGGATCGCCGTGCAGCCACGTGTGTTCCTCGGAGGGGCGTACACCGGCAGCCTGATGAGCGATGCGTTGCGCAGTGGTGGCCTCCTGCCCTTGGTGGAGCCTTACACGGCTGCCGGCTGGAGCCTTATGGGCGGTGGCGGCGAAAGCACCACGGCGCCTGTATTGGCCGTATCGGGTAATAATGCCATTGTGGACTGGGTGGTGGTGGAGCTGCGTTCCCCGGCCGCACCCCACGCGGTGATCGCGAGCAAGGCGGCTCTGCTGCAGGCGGATGGCGATGTGGTGGCGACCAATGGCACAGCGGCCGTCGGATTCGACCTGCCAGCCGGCAACTACCGTATCGCGGTGCGTCACCGCAACCACCTCGGCGTCATGAGCGGCTCCGCCGTTGCGTTGAGCGCGAATGCCACGGTGGTGGATTTCACGGTCCCCACCACCGCCACCTACGGAACCAACGCACAACGGAACGTGGGCGGGGTGAACGTGCTCTGGTCGGGCGATGTGCTGCGCGATGGTCGCCTGAGCTACTCGGGCACCGGGAACGATCGTGATCCAGTGCTGGTGCGCATCGGTGGTGCGGTACCCACGGCCTCTACGACGGGTTACCTGCAGGAGGATGTGAACCTGGATGGCGTGGTGAAATACTCGGGCGCCGCTAATGATCGCGATCCCATCCTGAGCAACATCGGCGGCTCGGTGCCCACTGCCATCCTCTTGGAACAGCTGCCCTGAGGGCCCTGGCTTCAGCTTTTGCCAGCCCTGGCCCGGGCGTGCTGGAGCAGCACACGGGCGTTCTCCTGTGCCTGCTTGGTCACCTTGGTGCCGCTGAGCATCTGAGCGATCACACGTACACGCTCCTCGCGTTCCAGCGGACGTATCCGGGTGCGCATCTGTCCCGCGCCGGCCTCCTTGCTCACCTCGAAGTGCACATCGCCCTTGCTGGCGATCTGGGGCAGGTGGGTGATCGCGAGGATCTGTCGTTCGCGCCCCATGGTGGCCATCAACGTTCCCACGCGGTCGGCCACCTCGCCGCTCACGCCGGTGTCGATCTCGTCGAAGATCACCGTGCGCAGGTCCTGACTGGCGGCCGCGAGCGAGATCAGGGCCAGCATCACCCGGCTCAGTTCACCGCCGGATGCCACCTTGTCCAAGGCCGCAGGTGCGCGGTCCGCGTCTGCGGAGAACAAGGCACGCACGCTGTCCATGCCCTGAGGTCCCAATTCCTCCGTGCGATGTTCCATGCGGAAGCGCGCACCAGGCATGCCCAGTTCGTGCAGGATGTCTTCCAGGCGCCGCCCCAGCGGAGCGAGGGCCTGCTGTCGGGCCAGTGACAACTCCGCAGCGAGTTGTGTCAGGGCTTGATGGGCCGTACGCTCGGTACGCTCCAACTGGGCGATGCGTTCGTCAAGCCCGGTGATGGCTGCGATGCGCTCCGCCAACTGTGCCTGCAGGGCGAGCAGTTCTTCCGCAGTGGTCCGCCGGTGCTTTTGCAGCAGGCGATTGAGCAGGTCCGAGCGTTCACGCAGGTGGTCCAGGCGTTGAGGGTCCACTTCGATGCCTTCAGCCAGTGCGGAGCCTTCCTGTGCGATGTCCTTCAGTTCGATATGTGTGGTTTCCAGCCGCTGCATCAACTGCGCCACTCCGCTGTGGACCTTGGCCGTGCGGGACAGCCGTTGACGCAGGCTCACGAGCCCGTTCAGCAGGCCCTGTTCCCCTTCCAGGTCAGCGGACAAGCCTTCCAGGGTGGTGCGGATCTCTTCGGCATGTTCGGCGCGGCCCAGTTCTTCGGTTAGCTGCCCCTCCTCTCCCGGGCTCACGCGTGCCTGGTCCAACTCCTGCCATTGGAACTGCAGGAAGTCCAGCTCCTCCTTCGCTCGTGCCTCCGCTGCGCGGGCCTCCTCCAAGGCGCGTTGCAACGTGCGCCATTGCTGATGGTCCTTGCGGTAGCCGGCCACCAGCTTGGATACCCCGGCCAGATGGTCCACCAGGCCGAGTTGGAAGGCCGGGTCGTTCAGAAGGAGGGTGTGGTGCTGGCTGTGGATGTGGAAGAGGCGACCTCCCAGCTCACGCAACTGCTCCAGCCGGACCGGGGTGTCGTTGATGAACGCCCGCGACCGGCCACCTGGATCGATCTGCCGGCGCAGCAAGGTGAGCCGTTCGTACGGCAGTTCCTGATCATCGAACCAGGGAGCGATGTCCATGTCTCCAAGGTCCACCTCCAGTTCCACCACGCAGCGTTGGCCACCATCACGCGCGGTGCCGGCATCCGCACGGCCACCAGTGGCCAACGCCAGGGCACCGAGGAGGATGCTCTTGCCGCTTCCCGTCTCGCCGGTGATGATGTGCAGGCCCTCGCCCAGATCGAGGTCCAGGGATTCGATCAGGAGGTAGTTGCGGATGTGCAGCCGACGCAGCATGACGGGTATCCTGTCAGGTCGTTGACGGCAAATATGCGTAAAAGGGATCGCGGACCCTCAGGACCCCCGCATGATGCCCTGGTACTGATTGATGTGCCCGGGATCGAGTATCTGCAGGGTGTTGAAGACCTTGGCCTTTTCCTGCGAGCCATCCTGCTTGAAGAGCTCCACCAGTTCGTTGTATTTGGCGTTGAAGAAGATCTGGAAATTGATGTTGGACGGCTTCACCTGCCACACCGGCTTGAGCTTGTCCAGCTGGGCGGCTACGGTGCGTCGCGCGGCCGCAACATCCTCGGTCATGACATCAAAGCCCATTCGATGGTAGTTGTAGAGCATTTCGCGGAACGGACGGAACACCGCCTGCACCTGATTGTCCAGGAGCCAATAGCGGTTGTTCTGGTCCTCGAAGGCCTTCCAACCGGTCTCGCTGGTGCTCTGTGCATTGTTCACCACCTGTTGGGCCAGGTTGTAGAAGTCGGTGCCACCGAGCGGGGCGTAGGTGTCGGCGTCCACGCCCAGGATGAAGTACGCATAGAAGCCCAACAGGCTGCTCAGGTTGTTCAGGAAGCGCTCCGGAGCGAACTCGATCTGTGTGTTCTCCAGGAAATTGAACTGGATGTTGTTGTCGACCAGGTCGATCACCGGGCTGTTGTAGTCGGTACCGTAGATGGGGCGCACATAGATCACCTGCAGCGTTCCCTCGAAGCGGTCCGGGGAGGGCTGGTTGCTGATGGTGAGCAGGATGTTGATGTCGATGCGTTCGTTGGGCGCGAAGTTCAGGTTGGTGAAGCGACGGTTCTGGTAGAACTCCTTGATGGCCAGCTCAAGCGATTGGAATACACGGGGTTGTGCGGTGGCCACCTGCGGTGCGATAACGCTCACCTGACAGTTGAACTCCTGGGCATTTCCCAACAGGGAGAGCCCTGTCAACCCAAGCAGGATGCCGATGCGACGCAGGTTCATAGCAGTTCTTCGATGCGGTCCAAGATAGCACGCGCCACGGCGGCCTTGCTCATCAACGGCAGTTCCTCCGGATCCTTGCCCGGCTGCAACAGGCTCACCTTGTTGGTATCGTGCCCAAATCCAGCGCCTTCGTCGGCGATGCTGTTCAGTACCAGCAGGTCGAGCTTCTTGCGCTCCAACTTGGCCCGGCCGTGCTCCAGTGCCTTTTCGCTCTCCAGCGCGAAGCCCACCACCAACTGTCCAGCGGGGCGTGTAGAAGAGAGGGTTGCGAGGATGTCCTCCGTAGGCTCCAGTTCCAGGTGTGGAAGACCCTGCCCCTTCTTGATCTTTTCCGGGGCCGCGTTCCGGGGGCGATGGTCGGCCACTGCGGCGGACATGATCACTACGTCCTGCGAGGGTGCCAGGGCCTTGCAGGCGGTGGCCATCTCCGCAGCGCTCACCACATCGGTACGTGTTACGCCGGGCCTGTCCAATTGCAGCGATACCGGCCCCGCTACGAGTTGGACGATGGCGCCGCGCAAGGCCGCTTCCTCGGCAATGGCGAAGCCCATCTTGCCGGTGGATCGGTTGCTGATGTACCGCACGGGATCGATCGCCTCCTGGGTGGGTCCCGCTGAAATGAGGATACGGCGACCGTTCAGGGCGCTGTTGGTCATCAACAAATGCTGAACGGCTCCGAGGATCTCGTCCGGCTCGCTCATGCGACCCTCACCGACCAGACCGCTGGCCAGTTCACCGCTCGCCGGGCCCACCACATGCACTCCGCGCTCCCGCAACATGGCCAGGCTTTGCACAGTGGCCGGCTGTTTCCACATCTCCAGGTCCATGGCCGGAGCCACCACCACGGGACAGTTGGCGCTGAGGTAGCAGGCCAGCAGCAGGTTGTCGCACATCCCGTGGGCCATATGCGCAAGGGTGTTGGCGGTGGCCGGAGCGATCACCAGCACATCGGCCCAACGCGCAAGATGAACATGGTCGTTCCATTGGCCGCTGCCATCGCGCAAGAAGAGCTCGGTGAGGACCGGTCTCTTGCTGAGCGTGGCGAGCGTAAGGGGTGTTACGAAATCATGCGCCGCAGGGGTCATCACAACCTGCACCTCGCTGCCCGCCTTCACGAGCGCGCGCACCAACGTGGCGGCCTTGTATGCAGCGATACCACCGGTGACACCGAGCAACACCCGCCGATGGAGCCGCAGCGGGGCTTCAGCGGTCGGCATGGCCATGGGCTCAGGCCTCCTTGGCCGGGTTGCCCGTCTGCTCAGCGCGGCGGTAGTAAATATCTCCCTCGATCAGCTCCTGAATGGCCAGTGCCGTGGGCTTGGGCATGCGCTCATAGTGCTTGCTCAGCTCGATCTGCTCGCGGTTCTCGTATACCTCCTCCAGGTTCTCACCATGCTGGGCGAACTCCTCCAGCTTCGCGCTCAACTCCTCCTTCACCTGGACGCTCAACTGATCGGCCCGCTTGCCCAGCAGGGCTACGGCCTCGTATGTGTTCCCGACCTCCTGGTCCAGCTTGGACATGTCACGGGTGATGGTGGTCTTGGCGGCGGTGGTCAGCTTGTTCATGGTCAGGGAGTGGTGGCTGTCGACCCCAGTTCCTGTTCCAATGTCCGGTGGATGCGTTCGGCATCACCGAGCAGGGGGCTCTGGGGAAAAGCGTCGGCGAAATTACGATAGGATCGGATCGCCTCGGTGAGACGCTCCCGTTTCTTGGACTCCACGCTGTTGATGGCCAGCTCATGGTCGCTTTTGAGCGTCAGCCACATGGCCTCCTCCCGGTAGCGGGAATTGGGCCATTCGCGGTTGAAGTTCCGGAAGGCCACACCCGCCGCCTGGAAGTTGCGCATGTGGTAGTACTGCATCGCTCCTTCAAAGGCCTTCACCTCCAATTTGCCGCGCATCCGGTCGATCAGTGTATTGCAACTGTCCTTCAGGGCGCTGGTGGGGTAGCGTACCATGAACAACTGCATCTGATCGATGGCCGTCCGCGTATCGGTCTGGTCCAGTTCGTGGTCGGGGGAGTTCTTGTAATAGCAGTAAGCCGAGAGGAAGGCGCACTCCTCAGCGTACGGGCTTGTGGGGAACGTGCGCACGAAGTTGGAGAGGTAGTACCCTGCCAAGGTGTAATCCTTCATGAGGAAGTGGGACTTGGCATGCTGGTAATTCACTTCCACACTGCGCTGCGTGCCCCGGGTGAGCACGATCAGCTCCTCCATCAGCGGGATGGACTGCTCATAGCGCTCGCGCTCGTAGTACTCCTGCGCCACCTTCCACTTGTAGTCCAGGTCGGTGCTCTTCAACGCTTTGTTGAACTCACTGCAGGCAGCGAGTCCGAAGAGGGCCAGCACCAGAAGGGCGGTCGGGAGCGTTGGTCGGTGCACGTTCGGTCGAAAGGGCGCAAAGATAGCCATCCCCCATGAACAGAGGGCTGTGCGCAGCTTGTGGGGGCGGTCTTTTCACACAATTTCGCACCGGTTACATTTGTGCTCCGAACGCGGCTTCGCAATGCCGCCTTCCACCGAACCGAACGCCGCCACGGCGGCACCACCACCATGAACGACATCTTCGACAAGGCCCGCAAGGACCTCGGCCCCATCGGCCGCCATGCCAAGGACAGCCATGGCTACTTCAGCTTCCCCAAACTCGAGGGCGAACTGGGGTCCCACATGACCTTCCGCGGCAAACCAGTGCTGGTCTGGAGCTTGAACAACTACCTCGGCCTTGCGAACCACCCCGAGGTCCGGAAGGTGGACGCCGAGGCTGCCGCCCAATGGGGCATGGCCTACCCCATGGGTGCCCGCATGATGAGCGGGCAGACCAAGTACCATGAAGAGCTGGAGGACAAGTTGAGCGAGTTCATGGGAAAGGAGGACACCTTCCTGCTCAACTACGGATACCAAGGGTGCATGAGCGCGATCGAAGCGCTCCTCTCGCGCCACGATGTGCTGGTGTACGACAGCGAATGTCACGCCTGCATGATCGATGGCGCTCGCCTCCACATGGGCAAGCGCTTCGTGTTCCAGCACAACGACATGGCCAGCCTGGACAACA
>CAYZBO010000045.1:0-24436 GCA_964476665.1 uncultured Chryseobacterium sp.
CGTTCATGAACGTGATCTTGGTGGCGAGGAAGGCGTTGGCGGCGTACTTGGTCAGTTCGGCGCTGCGCTCATCCATGAAGATGATGGGGTTGCCCTGGCGGACGAAAGGCTTGTAGAGGTCCTCCATCACCTTGCGGGCGCGCTCGCTGCTGGTGCCCACCACCACGCGGTCGGGCTTCAGAAAGTCGTCCACTGCGAAGCCTTCGCGCAGGAACTCCGGGTTGCTCACCACGTCGAAGAGCTCTTCCTTGGCGTTCCTGGCAAGGGCGGCATGAACCTTCTCCGCAGTGCCCACCGGCACGGTGCTCTTGTCCACGATCACCTTGTAGTCCGTGATGATGCGCCCGAGCTCGTCAGCCACACCCAGCACGTACTTCAGGTCAGCGCTGCCATCTTCTCCGGGGGGCGTGGGCAGGGCCAGGAAAATGATCTGGGCCTTGTCGATGGCCGACTTCAGATCCGTGGTGAAGCTCAGGCGGCCCTGGCGGATGTTCCGCTCGAAGAGGACATCCAGGTGCGGCTCGTAGATCGGCACTTTGCCGTCCTTCATCATCTGCACCTTGTTCACGTCTATGTCCACGCAGATGACGTGGTTGCCGGTCTCTGCAAAGCAGGTCCCCGTAACGAGACCCACGTACCCAGTTCCTACTACAGCGATGTTCATGGTTGGTGATTTGGAAGGGCCCTTTGCCCTCCGTACTTAAGCGTTGAAATAGGACCGCACCGTGGCGGCGATGTGTTCGAGTTGCTCGGTATCCAGTTCGGTGCTCATCGGCAGGCTCAGCACCTCATGCATGAGACGCTCGGTCACTGGCAGGTCACCCAGGCGTACACCATACGCCTGATAGGCCTTCTGCAGGTGAAGCGGTACGGGGTAGTAGATCATGGCAGGCACCCCGTTCTTCTCAAGGTGGGCCCGCAGGGCATCCCGGTGCCCGCCGGTGATGCGCAGGGTATACTGGTGGAACACATGCGTGCTGGAGGCACTTCGCTCCGGTGTATGCACATGCTGCATGCCGGCAAAGGCCATGTCGTAGAATGCCGCCGCATCCTGGCGGGCCTTTCCGTAAGCGTCCAGGTTGCGCAGTTTGATGCGCAGGATCGCGGCCTGGATGCTGTCCAAGCGACTGTTCACACCCACCACGTCATGGTAGTAACGCACCTCACTGCCGTGGTTGCATACCTGACGGAGACGCTTGGCCAACGCATCATCATTGGTGAAGATGGCACCTCCATCGCCGTAGCAGCCCAGGTTCTTGCTCGGGAAGAAACTCGTGGTCCCGACGTGACCGATCGTTCCAGCCTTGCGCACCGTTCCATCCGGGAAAGTGTAGTCGCTGCCCACGGCCTGGCAGTTGTCCTCGATCACGTGGAGGCCATGCCCCCTGGCGATCTCCATGATGGTGGCCATGTCCGCTGTTTGGCCGAAGAGGTGCACCGGCACGATGGCTTTGGTACGTGGGGTGATCTTGCGGGCCACGTCGGCGGGGTCCATGTTGAAAGTACCCGGAAGCACCTCAGCGAACACCGGCTTCAGGCCCAGGAGCGCAACCACCTCCACGGTGGCGACGAAGGTGAAGGAGGGTGTGATCACCTCATCACCCGGCTGCAGGTCCAGCGCCATCATGGCGATCTGCAGCGCATCCGTACCGTTCGCACAGCCGATGGCATGCTTCACACCGAGGTAGGTGGCCAGCTCCTGCTCAAAGGACTTCACTTCAGGGCCATTGATGAACGCGGCCGTGTTGAGCACACCTTGGATGGCCTGGTCAACTTCGGACTTGATCTTGGCATACTGGCCGACCAGGTCGACCATCTGGATGGGTTTCATGGGTGCATCGCTCCCTTTGATGGACCGATCTGCACCGGCTTCGGGAACGCGGCGAAGATAGCCTGCGGGGAACGCATGCCCGTGCGTGGCACGACCGGGCCACGCAAGCGCACGGGTCCCCTCTTCAGGGCTACCTTTGGCCTTGCATGTTCCGTTCTCCATTCTGGTCGCTCGTACTGCCGATCATGGCTGCGGCGCCTTCCTACGCACAAAGCACCCCCCGGGATACAAACGGTCACCGGATGGTGCTGATCACGGCCAGCTATGCACACCAGTTCCCGGGCGGTGATCTGGCCGACCGGTTCGGTCACAACAGCAACCTGGGGCTCAGTATCGTGCGGCGGACCGGGTCGGATTGGCTGCTTGGCGTGAAGGGGAGCTTCCTTTTCGGCAACAAGGTCACAGAGCCGGGCATCATCGCCAATGTGATCAACAGCGCCGGCCAGGTGGTCGACCAGGATGGAGCGATGGCCGACATCCTCCTCTTTCAGCGCGGCTGGAACACCTTCCTGACCGTGGGGCGCATGTTCCCCACGGTACGCAGCAAGGGGCGGAGCGGACCGACCGTGGAGTTGGGCGCGGGCTACCTGCGCCACAAGGTGCGCGTGCAGACCCAGAAGAACGTGGTGCCCCAATTGGAGGACGACTACCTGCGGGGATATGACCGGCTCACCGCCGGACCAGCCGCACTGATGCAGGTCGGCTATCAGTACCTGAGCCCACGCCGAAGGGCCAATTTCCATGTCGCATTGGAGCTCGTGGCCGGGTTCACCGAACCGCTCCGTGCCTTCAATTTCGATACGGAGACCTACAACCGGTCGGGGCGACTGGACCTGCTCACGGGGGTTCGGATCGGGTGGACCCTGCCGATCGACCGCAGCGAGGACGAACGCTATTTCCTCTACTGATGTCGTTGGACCGGCGTGAGCGGCTCAGCCCAGGCGCATGGCTCACCGACCTTGGAACACGTGCATGGGCGCTCGGGGTTCGCATCGCCGCGCCCTTCCATCCCAAGGCGAAGGCCGCCATCGAGGGCCGCAGAGGGCTCTGGCAACGGCTCGAGGACCGGCGCGAACAGTTGCAGGGATGCATCTGGATGCACAGCGCGAGCGTGGGGGAGTTCGAGCAGGGGCTGCCGGTGCTGGAAGCCGTCAAACAGCGACATCCCGAGATCCCCGTGCTGCTCACCTTCTACAGTCCGAGCGGTCTGGAAGCACGCAAAGGGCACCCGCTGGCCACCCATGTGGAATACCTCCCCTTCGACACGCCCCGGAATGCAGGGCGGATCTGCGACCTGTTGCGTCCCCGAGCGGCGCTCTGGGTGCGATACGAGTTCTGGCAGCATCACCTCATGGCGCTCCAACGCTTGGGGGTTCCCACCTTCCTGCTGAGCGCCACGTTCCGGGAGGACCAGCCCTTCTTCAGGTGGTACGGTGGCCATATGCGCAGGTTGCTCCATGGGTTCGAGCGCATTTTCGTACAGGACGAAGCATCGCAACGCCTGCTGGAGCGAATTGATGTGAAGCGGGTGATACGAGCGGGCGATACCCGGTTCGACCGGGTGTTGCAGATCGCACAGAGCGGCGGCAGCGTACCCCTGGCGCATGCCTTCCACCGTGCCTATGATGCCCCCGTGCTCATTGCCGGCAGCACATGGCCCCGCGATGAGGCCCTTCTCGCGGAAGCCCTGCGCAGCATGAAAAAGGCGCCGCGCCTGCTGCTGGTACCGCACGAGCCAACGGAGGCCCATATCCACCCCTGCATGCAGGCGATGCCCCCGCCCGTTGCCCGTTGGACCGTGTTGGAAAAGCTGCTCGAGCCGGGTGCACGACCGTCCGATGGACCCAACGACGACGACCCGCTCTTCGCACGCACGTTGGTGATGGATACCACCGGCCTCCTTTCGCGTGCCTATCAGCACGCCGACATGGCCTACGTTGGCGGAGGCTTCGGCAGCGGCATCCACAGTGTGTTGGAGGCCGCAGCGTGGGGCATCCCGGTGCTCTTTGGACCCAACCATCGGAAATTCCCGGAGGCCCAGGGCCTGATCGACGCCGATGCCGCAGTGGAGGTGCGCACCGCTGCGGACCTGGAACGGGCCCTGACACGCTGGATCGAACGGCCGGAGGAGCGACAATTGGCAGGTGTTGCAGCAGCGCGATATGTGCGGTCCATGGCCGGTGCAACGGAGCGCACGCTCCCTCCGATCCTTGCGGCTCTGGCCGCGTCGGACCATTAGGGGACCGGGGCCTCACAACGCTCTCGTTCCACGGTGCCCCGATCGGCTGCCCCCTGCGCGGTCGGTCCGGACCTCAAGGTTGGTCCGGTCCCGCGAACCGATCACGGTCCCGTACGGACTTGGCATGCATGCGCTCGACCCAGGCTTTCTGGAGGTCCGTTCCCGTCTGGTTGGCGAGGCACAGCACCACGAAGAGCACATCGCTGAGCTCCTCACCCAGGTCCTTGGTCTTGTCGCTTTCCTTCTCCACCTGCTCCCCGTAGCGACGGGCCATGATCCGGGCAACCTCGCCGACCTCCTCGCTCAGCATGGCCATATTGGTAAGGGGCGTGAAATACCGCCCACCCACCCGCTGGATCCACTCATCGACCTCGGCCATCAAGATGGAAAGGGCTTCCGTACCACCGGTAACTGACGCTTCGAGCCGCCCGGCATCCGATCCGGAATGTTCATCAGCACCCTGTTCGATTTGCTTCTTTGGTAACATCATCTTAGCTTTCACTTTCCTGCGAGACAAGTTATGCACAAAGTAATGTGACCTTCCATGGACCGGACGCTCCGCCCCCTGTTGTTCATCGCGCTGTTGGCAGGGCTGGTCGCGGCACCTGCGAGCGCCCAGGTTTTCATCCGCATGCAGGGTCTGTTGGAGGGCGTGCGACAGCCCGAACAGATGGGCACCGTTCGGGAGGTGGTCAGCGCCATGCCCTTGGTAGGCATGGTGCGCGTGTGCCCGACCACCCATACGCTGATGATCCAGGCCAAGCCCGGCCACCAGGTCAACGCCTCCGCGCTCAATGACCTGCTCGCTCCGAAGGGCTTCCGGGTCCGCTGCTTCCGTGAGCTTGGTGCCGAGGAAGCGTTCGCTCCCATCGTTCCTTCCACCTGCCTGGAGGATACCCGCCCTGAGCACGACCGATGAAGAAGCCGCCCCGCCCGTCCTCCGCCTTCGTGCGCATACCTGCCCTGATCGTTCTCGGAGCGGTCATGCAGTTCGTACCGGGCACCCAGGCGTTGGCTTGCGTGAACGCCACCGCCTATGGCACAGCCGCCGCCCCGACCAACAACGTTGCCCTAACGATCAATACCTGCACATTCCAGGGCGAATACAATACGATCACCGGGGTGGTGGCCGGGGCGACCTATACCATCACCAGTTCCTGTGGAGGCCATGTGACCGTGCGCCGCACCACGCCGGGCGGGGTGATCGCAGCGCAGGGTGCCGCACCCCTGAGCTTCACCGCACCCGTGGCGGGAACCTACTACATCCACTACAACACCAATGCGGCCTGTGGGACCGCATCCACCTGTTGCACCACCACCATCACCTGCACTTCGTGCACCGGCGGCGGAGCCGGATGCACCAATGCCACGGCCTATGGCACCGCGGCTGCTCCGACCAGTACGGCCCCGTTCACGATCAACACCTGCACGTTCCAGGGTGAATACAACACGATCACCGGAGTGGTCGCAGGGAACACCTACCAGGTGTCGGCCGGCACCTGTGGCGGGTACATCACCGTCCGCATGAACACCTTCAATGGGACCGTGGTGGCCCAAGGTCCATCCCCGCTGACCTTCACCGCCACGGCGAACGGCACGCATTTCATCCACTACAACACCAATGCGGCCTGCGGGACCGCATCCACCTGTTGCACCACCACCATCGCCTGCACCTCCTGCGCTGGTGCCTCAGGCTGTATCAACTCCATACCCTATGGAACGGTGTCGGCACCAACGAGCAACACTCCCATCACGATCGATGGCTGCAGCTTCCAAACGGAGTACAGCACCATCACAGGTGTTGTGGCGGGTCGGACCTACAGCATCGGCAGCAGCTGCGGCGGCTACATCACCGTTCGGCAGACCACCTTCAACGGACCGGTGGCCGCACAGGGCAACGCACCGCTCGTATTCGTGGCGCCCGCCTCCGGCACGTTCTACGTGCACTGGAACACGAACGCAGCCTGTGGTACGGCGTCGACATGCTGCATCACCACCATGGCCTGCACGTCCTGCACGGCGGACGGCTGTGTGAACACCATCCCATTCGGTACGGTGGCCGCCCCCACGAACACCACACCGGTGACCATCAGCATGTGCAGCTACCAATCGGAGTACAGCACCATCACAGGCATGCAGGCGGGGCAGACGTACGTGCTCGGCAATTCCTGTGGCGGCCATGTGACGGTCCGGTCGGGAACACCGGCCGGGCCGCTGGCCCTGGCTGGTCCATCACCGCTCGCCTTCGTACCCCTGGTGAGCGGCACCTATTATGTGCATTGGAACACGGACCCAGGCTGTGGCACTGCCATCGACTGCTGCATCACCACGGTCGTGTGCCCGACCTGTCTGGGCGGTGGTGGCGGAGGCATCCAGGTCCAGCAGGACCTCACACCCGTGCAGCTCATCACCGAACGCTTCCTGGGTGAATGCCTATCGGCATCGAACGTGACCTTCACGGGAGCGAACGTTTCGGTGGGCACCTTCAGCAACGGCTGGGGTATCGGCATCGAGGATGGCATCATCATTACCACCGGTAGTGCCCTGGCAGCCCTCGGCCCGAACAATACCGAGTCCTCCAGCACAACGAACGCCTCCGGAGGCCACGCTCTGCTGACCTCGCTCGCCGGACAGGCCACCGATGACGCCGCCGTCTTTCAGTTCACCTTCGTGCCGGAGACCGATGAGGTGTCATTCACCTACGTGTTCGCCTCGGAGGAATACCCTGAATATGTATGCTCAACCTACAATGATGTGTTCGGGTTCTTCATCTCAGGTCCCGGATACGCCCCCAACACCAATGTGGCTCTCATTCCGGGCAGTACCCTTCCGGTGGCGATCAATACCGTAAACCCCGGAGCGACCGGCCTGTTCGGGGTTGTGGGGGGCTGTGCCTCCCTGGCCTACCCGGGCCTCTATGTGAACAATGTGGGTGGTTCGCACAATCAGTACGACGGGTTCACCGTACCCCTGACGGTGACCATCACCACGGTGCCCTGCGAAGCCTACACCATCACCATCGCCGTGGCCGACGCCGGGGACAACTCATTCGATTCGGCCGTGTTCCTGAAGGCACAGAGCTTCTCGGCGGGCGTGGAGTTGACCATTGATACCGATACTGACGGGGCTGTCAGCTCCTCGCTGAACTGTGCACCGGAGGGGGCCTTCGTGTTCACCCTGGACCAACCGCTGAGCCAGGCGCTCACGCTCACCTACGTGGTGCAGCAGACCGGCAGCGCGCAGTTCGACCCGGGCATACCCATCCAGGTGACGTTCCCGGCCGGTAGCACGGAGGTCACGATACCGCTGTCCGCACTGCCGGCAAGTATCGGTACGGACCTGAGCATGGTGACGATCACGCTCGACACCGCCCCGTACGACGAATTCGGTTGCACCTGTGCGACTGGCGCCCAGGTTCTCACCGCAACACTCTACATCTGCGACCCGATCGAACTACCTGTACGCTGGCTCGGTTTCGAAGCCCGACCCGATGCAGCCGCGCGCCGCGTGGACTGCACGTGGCGAACCGCATCTGAAGTGAACTGCGCGTCCTTCACCGTCGAGCGGTCCACCGACCTGGCCACTTGGAGCGAACTGGGCTCACTTCCCGGCGGCGGGAACACGAGCACACCCAGCGATTACGCGTTCACGGATACCGCTCCTCCCCGCGGAACCTCCTACTACCGCATACGACAGAACGATCTGGGGGGCGGGTCCAGTTACTCAACGGTCCAGAGTGTGGTGCTCGACATCCCCGCACTGGCTGCATTTCCCAACCCAGGCAACGGGCAGTTCTCCATCGCCGGCCACGCGGGCGGACAGGCACGGATAGTGGACATGAGCGGCCGGGAGGTCGCCCATCGGATGGAGGGTCCAGGTCAATTGGTGCTGGTGGATGCAGTGCCCGGCTGTTACATCCTGGAAGTGAGCTGGCCCTCTGGACCTGCGCCGGAACGCCTGCGACTGGTGGTGGAGTGAGGCGTTGGCCTCATTCCCTGGTGCGGCTGTCGATCATGATCGTGACCGGACCGTCGTTCACCAGGGCCACCTGCATGTCAGCGCCGAACTCACCTGTGGCCACCGGCCTGCCCAGCAGCTCACCCAGCAGCACCTTCGCCCGCAGGTAGAGCGGCTGAGCCGTTCCGGGAGGTGCGGCATGCATGTAACTGGGCCGGTTGCCCTTCACGGTGCTCGCATGCAAGGTGAACTGGCTGACGAGCAGGATCTCCCCATGCACCTGGCGAACGTCAAGGTTCATGACACCCGCCCCGTCAGGGAAGATCCGCAGCCGTACCAGCTTGCCACAGAGCCATTCCAGGTCGGCGGGAGTATCGTCGACCCCGACGCCCAGCAGCACCACGAGCCCCCTGTTGATGCTCCCGCGCACCGCTCCGTTCACGGTGACCTGTGCGTTCGTGACCCGTTGCACCAAAGCACGCATCTCAATAGGCGTTGCGTCGCATCCACTCGCGCATCCGGTCCAACTTCTCCCCATCACCGCCCCTTCCCTGAACGGCATCGCGATAAGTGCCGTACATCGGGTTGGGCAGCAGGATGAAATAGCGGGAGAGCGTATCGGCCATGGCATCCACCACGGGTCGGCCATGGTCCGTGCTGCGGTCCTTGAAATCCTCATGGAAATCGCGCAGCTGATCGCCCACCAACAGCACGATGCGGTGTGTGGAGGCTACGGCCGCCCTGCGTTCGGTCTTGTCGCTGCTGCCATCCATCAACAACAGATGTGCTTCATCGGCGAAGGGGAAGCCCAGGTCCTGCAGGTTCTTCAGGGTGCTGGCACGCTCGCGGATGTCGCGGTTGGTGATGTAGAACACCTCGCAGCCACGCTCCCGTGCGTGCATCAGGAACGGCAGCGCCCCCGGAGTGGGGCGCGCGCTGGCCTTGTCCGTCCACTCCTTCCACGTGGCCTGGTCGAAGGTGCGACCGTCGCGGATCGCCGTCACCTGGTAGGGGCTGTTGTCCAGCACGGTCTCGTCAATGTCCACCACCACTGCCTTGGGGCGCGCATCGGCAACGGCCAGGTTCTCCGCCAACCGGAGGCGGGCCAGCTCGAAGGTCTGCAGCGCAATGCGGTAGTATTCAGCCGAAGCATGTTGCCATAGGACCGCATCGCTGCCCTGCAGGGCCAGCAGTTCGGTGGCCGATGGGGCGTGTGAGGGCGCTTGTGCCACGGGAGGCGGCGGCACGGGCTGTGTGTTGCGGCAGCCCAGCATGAACAAAGCGAGGAGCGTGGATGCGGCGATCTTCTTCATCGGTGGTCAGTGGTCGTCGGTGCGGTAGGAGCTCTCATCATCGATGCCCTCCAAGATATCGAGGTAGCTGTTGTACCGGCTGGCAGCCAACTCCCCCGCTTCAACCGCAGCGCGCACCGCACAGCCCGGCTCTGTCTTGTGCAGGCAATTGTTGAAGCGGCATGCGCTCTTCAGACGGAACATCTCGGGGAACTGGTCGCCGATGTGCTCCTCCTCCAGGTCCACCAGGCCGAACCCCTTGATACCCGGAGTGTCGATGATGAAGCTCGGCACCTCGCCCCCGAGGTGCAGTTCGAACATCTCGGCATACGTGGTGGTATGCTGGCCCTTGCCGCTGGCCTCGCTGATCTCCAAGGTCCAGAGGTCCAATGAGGGATCGATGGCGTTGATAAGGGTGCTCTTGCCCACCCCGCTGTGGCCGGCCACAAGGGTGACATGGCCTTTCAGCAAGGAGCGCACCTCCTCCACGCCCACACCCTTCAATGCGGAACAGAGCACGGTGCGGTAGCCGGCGGCCTCGTACACCTCCTGGTATTCAGCCATCAGGTCCATGTCGTCCTCATTGAGGTCATCCACCTTGTTGAAGACGATCACCACCGGGACCTGGTAGGTCTCGGCCGTTACCAGAAAGCGATCGATGAAGCCGAAGGAGGTGCGTGGTCGCGCCACCGTTACCAGCAGGATCGCCTGATCCAGGTTGGCGGCGATCACGTGCTTGTGATGGCTGAGGTTCACACTGCGGCGCACGATGTAGTTGCGGCGATCGTCCAGGCCCACGATGGACCCCACCTCCTCTTCGCCATGCTGCGGTTCAAAATCCACCCGATCGCCAACGGCCACCGGATTGGTGCTCTTCCACCCCTTGATCCGCAGGTTGCCCCGTGCCACGCATTGGTGCAGGCCACCATCATCGCCCCTTACGAGGTAGCGACTGCCGGTACTGCGCATCACGGTCCCTTTCTGCATGCTGTTGCACCGTTGGTCGTTCCCACCGGTGCACAAAGGTCGGTAGCGGAACGGCGTTCTACCTTCGTGCCCGCCGAAGCACGCATCATCCATGTCCATCCAGGTCGAGCAGGTCACCAAGTTGTATGGCAGCCAGAAGGCGCTGGACCAGGTCACCTTTTCGGTGGGGAGCGGTGAGGTGGTGGGCTTTCTCGGTCCCAACGGTGCCGGCAAGAGCACCATGATGAAGATCCTCACCTGCTACCTGCCACCCACCACGGGCCGGGCCGAGGTCTGCGGCCATGACACGGGACGCGACAGCCTTGCCGTGCGCCGGCAGGTGGGCTATCTGCCCGAGCACAACCCGCTGTACCTGGAGCTGTACGTGAAGGAATACCTGGGCCTGATGGCCGGCATCCACGGCTTGCGGAACCGGGATGCCCGCGTGAAGGAGATGATCGAACGAGTGGGCTTGGGGCGCGAACAGCACAAGCGCATCGGCCAGCTAAGCAAGGGCTACCGGCAGCGGGTGGGCCTGGCACAGGCCATGATCCACGATCCCCAAGTACTCATCCTCGATGAGCCTACCAGTGGACTCGACCCGAACCAATTGGTGGAGGTGCGCGAGTTGATCCGCACCATCGGACGTTCCAAGACCGTGCTGCTGAGCACCCACATCATGCAGGAAGTGGAGGCGATCTGCGACCGGGTCATCATCATCGACCGGGGCCGCATCGTGGCGGACGACAAGGCCACCTCCCTGCGCGGGCGGGCCAGGGACCGCGCCATGCTCGAGGTGGAGTTCGATCGTGCGGTGGCCGCCAATGTGCTGGGCAATGTGGCCGGCGTGCTGCATGTGAAGCGCCTCGATGACACCCGCTGGGTCCTGGCGCACGAGGTGGACAGGGACATCCGCCCGGCGGTGTTCCAATTCGCTGTGGAACAGGGGCTGCAGGTACTGGGCATGCAACGCAGCGAGCGCGGCTTGGAGGACGTGTTCAAGGAGCTGACCGGCCGTTGATCGCGGGATCGGATCGCGGCGCGCACTTGTCCGGGAAAGATTTCCTTTGCACCCTGCCAACACGCACCCGATGCCCTACCTCTTCACCTCCGAATCAGTCAGCGAAGGCCACCCCGACAAGGTCGCCGACCAGATCAGTGATGCCCTCATTGACCATTTCCTCGCCTTCGACCCCAGCAGCAAGGTGGCGTGCGAAACGCTGGTGACCACGGGCCAGGTGGTGCTGGCCGGCGAGGTGAAGAGCAAGGCCTACCTGGACGTGCAGCAGATCGCCCGCGAGGTGATCGAACGCATCGGATACACCAAGAGCGAGTACATGTTCGAGGCCCACTCCTGCGGCGTGCTCAGCGCCATTCACGAGCAGAGCCCCGACATCAACCAGGGCGTGGAGCGGAAGAAGCCCGAGGAGCAGGGCGCCGGTGACCAGGGCATGATGTTCGGCTACGCCTGCCGCGATACGGACAACTACATGCCGCTTGCGTTGGAACTCAGTCACCTGCTGTTGAAGGAACTGGCCTCCATCCGCCGCGAGAAGAACAGCAAGATGCCCTACCTGCGCCCCGACGCCAAGAGCCAGGTGACCATCGAGTACGGCGACGACCACAAGCCCTTGCGGATCGATGCCATCGTGGTGAGCACCCAGCACGACGATTTCGACAAGGAGCCGAAGATGCTGGCCAAGATCAAGAAGGATATCATCGAGGTCCTGGTGCCCCGTGTCAAAAAGCAGCTGCCCAAGCGCGTACAGGCGCTGTTCGGCAACGACACCACCTACCACATCAACCCCACCGGCAAGTTCGTGATCGGTGGCCCGCACGGCGACACCGGCCTCACCGGCCGCAAGATCATCGTGGATACTTACGGCGGCAAGGGCGCGCACGGTGGTGGTGCCTTCAGCGGTAAGGACCCCAGCAAGGTGGACCGCAGCGCGGCCTATGCCACGCGCCACATCGCCAAGCACCTGGTGGCGGCCGGGGTGTGCGATGAAGTGCTTGTGCAAGTAGCCTACGCCATCGGCGTGGCCAAGCCGGTGGGCCTGTACGTGAACACCTACGGCACGGCCAAGGTGAAGATGACCGACGGGCAGATCGCCAAGGTGATCGGCGGCATGAAGGAGTTCGACATGCGCCCCTACTTCATCGAACAACGCTTCGCCCTGCGCAGCCCCATCTACAGCGAGACCGCTGCCTATGGTCACATGGGCCGCAAGCCGGTCACCGTGACCAGGAAGTTCGACAACGCCGGACAGAAGGCTACCGTGAAGGTGAAGCTCTTCCCCTGGGAGGAGCTCAACGCCGTGGATGCGGTGAAGAAAGCGTTCAAGCTGTAAGCGTGGTGGCGAGCGACGGAGGAAAAGCCCGCTCGCCACTCGCCCCCCTCTTTCCACAGCTATTTGTCAGTTCCCTCCGATCCATTACATTTGCAGCCCATTTCCTGGAGAGACCATGTACGCCATCGTTGACATCGCCGGCCAGCAGTTCAAAGTGAAGCAGGCCCAGAAGCTGAAAGTGCACCGCCTCGAAGCCGAGGAGGGCAAGCACGTGGAGCTGGACAATGTGCTGCTGATCAGCGACGGCAAGACCGTGAGCGTTGGCACCCCCAAGGTGGAAGGTGCCCGCATCGCAGTGAAGGTCCTCAGCCACGGCAAAGGCGACAAGGTCCTCGTCTTCAAGAAGAAGCGCCGCAAGGGCTACCAGAAGATGAACGGCCACCGACAGTACCTCACGGAGCTGTGGGTGGAGGCCATCCTCGGCAAAGGCGAGAAGTTCGATGCCAGCAAGAGCACCGCGCCAGCCAAGAAGGAGGTGAAGGTCGCCGAGCCCAAGGTGAAGAAGACCGCCGCCACCAAGGAGGCTGCCCCCAAGAAGGCCGCCGCCAAAAAGGCCGCTCCCGCCAAGAAAGCAGCGCCCAAGAAGGCCGCCGCCAAGAAGGCAGCCCCCAAAAAGGACGATCAGTAACAGCACGGCTCCGCAGGGAGTGATACTCCCCTGCACCCCCCAAGACCCCCAAAGCCATGGCACACAAGAAAGGTGAAGGCAGTACCCAGAACGGCCGCGAATCGCACTCGAAGCGACTCGGCATCAAGATCTATGGTGGGCAGACCGCCGTGGCTGGCAACATCATCGTTCGCCAGCGCGGAACCCGCCACCACCCCGGCAAGAACGTGGGCATCGGTGTGGACCACACCCTCTTCGCCCTTACCAACGGCGTGGTGAAGTTCGAAAAGAAGCGTGGCGAGCGCAGCTTCGTGAGCGTTGTGCCTGCGGAGAACTGATCCCCTCCCCTCTTCGTCATCGGAAGCCCCCGTCGATCGGGGGCTTTCTCGTTCCCTCCCCCCTTACCTTTACGCCTCCGACCCCCTCCTTCCCACATGCTCGAACTGCCCTACCTGAGAGCCAACCGCGCGGAGGCCGAACAGCGCCTCGCCAAACGCAACATCGACGCCACGTCCCTACTGGACCGCGCCCTCGACCTCGACGAACAACGCCGTACCACCCAGACCGAACTGGACGCGCAGCTCGCTGAGCTCAATGGCCTCAGTCGCAGCATCGGCGAACTGATGAAAGCCGGCCGAAAGGAGGAAGCCGAAACGTCCAAGTCGCGCACCACAGCTCTCAAAACCAGCTCCCAAACACTGCGCGAGCGCCTTGAGGAGCTCGAAACGCAGCTCCACGACCATCTCTGCACCATTCCCAACGCACCGAACGCCAAGGTGCCCGTAGGGCGCACTCCCGAAGAGAACACCGTGGTCATGCAGGAAGGGACCATCCCCGAGCTTGGACCCGATGCCAAGCCGCACTGGGAGCTCGGGGAGGAATACGGCTTCCTGCACATGGACCTGGGCGTGAAGGTCACCGGGGCAGGCTTCCCGGTGTACAGCGGGCCGGGCGCCAAATTGCAGCGCGCCCTCATCACCTTCTTCCTGGACCGTGCCACGGCCGCCGGCTACCGCGAGATCATACCACCCCACCTGGTGAACAGTGCCAGCGCATTCGCAACTGGCCAGCTGCCCGACAAAGAGGGGCAGATGTACCATGCCACGGTGGACGACCTCTACCTCATCCCAACGGCCGAAGTGCCCATCACCAACCTCTATCGTGACGAGATCGTGGATGCGGACAAGCTGCCTGTGAAGCTGGTGGGCTACACCCCCTGCTTCCGGCGCGAAGCGGGCAGCTACGGCGCCCATGTGCGCGGCCTCAACCGCGTGCACCAGTTCGACAAGGTGGAGATCGTACGGGTGGAACTGCCGGAGAACAGCTACGCCGCCCTCGAGGACATGGTGGACCATGTGAAAGGGCTGTTGCGCGACCTGGAGCTGCCCTACCGACAGCTGTTGCTGTGCGGTGGGGACATGGGCTTTGCCAGCGCCATGACGTACGACATGGAAGTGTACAGCGCGGCGCAGCAACGCTGGCTGGAGGTGAGCAGCATCAGCAACTTCGAGACCTTCCAGAGCAATCGTTTGAAACTGCGCTACCGCGGTGAGGACAAGAAACCGCGCCTGGCCCACACCCTCAACGGCAGCGCGCTTGCGTTGGCACGCATCGTGGCGGCCCTGTTGGAGAACAACCAGACCCCGGACGGTATCCGCATCCCCAAAGCGTTGCAGCCCTACATGGGCATGGACATGATACGCCGATGAGCCACCTCCCATCCACGGTCGTCCTGTGGCTGGCCGCCCTTCTTTTGGGCACAGCCTGCAGGCAGCCTGCATCGCCCGTAGAGCTGGCGACCGTGGACAGCCTCATCGTGGCCAATCAGGCCGCGCTGCTCACCCTGCGCGAACTCGATGTCGCGCGCTTTGACCGGCTTGACTCGGTGCAGCGGACCCATGGACAGGCCATCCGCGAACGCTTCGCCGACACCTTGAGGCCTGCCGAGGCTCGGCTGCTGGCAACGCTATACCTTGGCCTGCGCGATGCGGCACACATGGGTGCCGAACAGGGAACCCTGCTCCAACGGATCGCTGAACGTGACCAACGATTGGAGCTTCTCAAGCAGGATCTCATGGACGGGCGTATCCCCCGGGCGGATGTCCGACCCTTCATCGAACAGGAGCGCCGTGCCCAGGCCTTCGACCACGAACAGGTGCTCACCACCATCGGCAACTATCGCAGGGCGCAGCTCTTGTGGGAACAATGCGACAGCTTGGAACACGTTCTGCAACAGGCAGCCCAGTGATCATGAAGCACCTCCTCGTTCTACTCCTGTTGACCGGCCTGTTCAGGCCCGCGGTCCATGCGCAGCCGGGCACCGATGAACAGCTCGCTGCACAGTACTTCCAACAGGGTGATCTGGAGCGCGCCATTCTCTACTACGACAAGCTTCACCGCAAACAGCCCAACGACCACTACTACGGCCAGCTGCTGAAGTGCTACCTGGGTCTCAACCACCTCGAAAGCGCGGAAAAACTGGTGAAGGACCAACTGCGCAGGCGGGACGGAGAGCCCCGGTTCCAGATCGACCTGGGGCGCGTGCTGGAAGCCCGCGGGGATGGGGAACGGGCCAGGAAGGAATACGAAAAGGCCCTCAGGGCCATGCGGGACGACCAGAACAGTGTTCGGGTCACGGCCAATGCCTTTCTGGAGGCCAACAAACCGGACCTTGCCCTGGAGGCCTACACGCGCGGCCAGCGTGGCGCTCCCGAGGGCATCAACTATTTCTACGAGATCGCCGGAGTGCATGCGCTACGCGGCGACATCCCGGCCATGATGAGCGCCTACATGGACCTGCTCACTGCCAACGAAGCCTACCTCACCTCGGTCCAGAACGCACTTTCGCGCTACGTGGACTTCGAGCAGCAGGACCAGCGCAGTGAACTGCTGCGTACAGAGTTGCTGCGCCGCATACAGCGCGATCCGCAACGCATCATCTTCCCCGAGATGCTCATCTGGATGTACATCCAGCAGAAGGACCTGAACGCCGCCTTCATCCAAAGCAAAGCCTTGGACAAGCGCCTGGATGAAGGCGGACAGCGCCTCATCGAACTGGCGGCCATCGCCGAAGCCAATGGCGACCATGGCACCGCCTTCAAGTGCTATGACCATGTGATCGCCCTGGGACGCAACGATGCCAACTACTTCTCCGCACGCATCGGTGCCATACGCGCACGCTACCGCCAGTTGACCGAACAGGCCGAACCACCGCAGGACGAGCTCCTGGCGCTGGACCAACGCATGGCCGCCACCATCACGGAGCTCAACAACCCCAAAGGCACCCTTGACCTGCTCCGCGATCGTGCCCACCTCAAGGGCTACTACCTCAATGACGGGCCCGGTGCCATCGCCCTGCTGGAGGAGGCGATCTTACTGCCCATGCTCGACGCCCGGTACCGCGCACAACTGAAGCTCGACCTCGGTGATGTGCACCTCATCCATGGCGACATCTGGGAAGCTTCGCTGCTCTATTCCCAAGTGGACCTGGACCAGAAGTACGATCTGCTGGGCCATGAGGCACGCCTGCGCAACGCCAAGGTCTCCTTCTACACCGGCGACTTCCTCTGGGCCCAGGCGCAGCTCGACGTGCTGAAGTCGAGCACGAGCAAGCTCATCGCCAACGATGCCATGGAGCTGAGCCTGCGCATCAGCGACAACCTGGGCCTCGACAGCAACGCCACTCCGCTCAGCCTTTTTGCCGAAGCTGAACTGCTGCGCAGGCAACATCGCTACACCGAAGCCCTCGCCGTCCTCGACAGCCTGGACAAGGCCTTTCCCATGCACAGCTTGGGGGACGATGTGCTCTTCGAGCGCTACCGGATAGCCCGTGTGCGCAAGGCACCCGAGGAGGCGGCCTCGCACCTGGAGCGCCTGGTGGAACAGTACCCGCTGGAGATCCTTGTGGACAACGCGTTGCTGGAGCTCGGCAAACTCTACGAGATCGACCTGAAGGATCCAGCCAAAGCCATGACGTGGTACGAGAAGCTGCTGTTCGAGCACACCGGAAGCATCTTTGTACCTGAGGCCCGCACCCGTTACCGGGCATTGCGTGGCGATGCATCGGACCTGCCTGAAGAACTTCGTCCGGACGCACCCAAGCCATGATCATCTACAACGTCACTGTCAACATCGACCTCGACGCCCACGAGGAATGGCTCGCATGGATGAAAGAGGTGCACATCCCCGATGTGATGGCCACCGGCCAGTTCGTGGAAAGCCGTCTGCACAAAGTGCTGGCAGAGGATGAGGGGGGGCTGACCTACGCCGTGCAGTACACCGCACCCGACATGGCCCACTACGAGCGCTATCGTGACGAGCACGCCCCGCGTCTTCAGGCCGATGCACAGGCGCGGTTCGGGGGGCGGTTCGTGGCCTTCCGCACACTGCTCGAAGTGGTGCATCCGCGATGAGCAGCGTTCGGCCTAAAAAGCACCTCGGCCAGCACTTCCTGAAGGAGGAGGCCATCGCACAGCGCATTGCGGACAGCCTCACCGGCCATGGCGCCTACACGCACGTGCTTGAGATCGGCCCAGGTACCGGCGCCCTCACCAGGCACCTGCTCGCCCTGCAACGCTGGCCCATCATCTGCTATGAGGTGGATGCCGAATCGGTGGCCTACCTGAACACCCACTACCCGGCGCTCGATGTGCGCAGCGAGGACTTCCTGCGCATGGACCCCAATGACGCCACCACCGGACCCATTGCGGTGATCGGCAACTTCCCCTACAACATCAGCACGCAGATCGTGTTCAAGGTGCTGGATCACCGGGACCGCTGCACCGAAGTGGTGGGCATGTTCCAGAAGGAAGTGGCCGACCGCATCCGTGCGCCCCATGGGAGCAAGACCTACGGCATCACGAGCGTGCTCACACAGGCCTTCTACGACGTGGACCTGCTCTTCCATGTGGAACCGGGCAGCTTCATACCGCCCCCCAAGGTGCGCAGCTCGGTGATCCGCATGCGTCGCAACACCACAGCCCAGTTGCCTTGCGATGAGGCGCTGTTCTTCCGCGTGGTGAAGATGGCCTTCAACCAACGGCGCAAGACCTTGAGCAATGCGCTGAAGCAGCTGCCTGAGCTGAAACGGCCGCTGCCGGCCGCCTACGCGGGCAAGCGCGCCGAGCAGCTCAGCGTGGCGGACTTCATCGCCCTCTCCGTGGCCATTGCGGCACCCTGACACTCCGTGGCAACAGCCAGACGCGGACCGGTTGCCTACCTTTGCCGCCGTTCCCACAGGGCTCATCCATGCACGAGCGACCATGTCCTTCGAGCTCACCAAGCCGATCCTGGACAGCATCCGTCACGATGTGGCGGAAGGCCGTGACAGCGCCGTACAAGCGCTGCTGAGCGAACTGCACCCCGCCGACATCGGCGCCATCATCGACCGCCTGCAGCTGGATGAGGCCGTGTACGTGTACCGGCTGCTGGAACCGGAGGAGGCTGCGGAGGTCCTGCTCGAACTCGCCGAGGACACCCGCGAGGAACTGCTCAGCTCCCTCACCAGCCGCGAGATCGCCGAGGACGTGCTGGAGCACATCGACTCGGACGACGCGGCCGACGTGATGTCGGAGCTTTCCGAGGAGAAGCAGCGCGAAGTGATCGCCCTGCTCGATGACCAGGAACAGCGCGCGGACCTCCAGGAACTGCTCACATACGCGGAAGGCACAGCCGGTGCCCTCATGGCGAAGGAGCTCGTGCTGGTGCGTACTGATTGGACCGTGGCCCGTGCCATCGTGGAGATGCGCAGACAGGCCCAGGAGGTGGAACACGTGTACACGGTCTACGTCGTGGACAAGGATGACCGGCTCTACGGAACGCTTCCCTTGAAAGAACTGCTCTTCAGCGCCGAGAGCACACGCACCCTGATCAAGCACATCTGCGATACGGATGTTTGGTCCGTTGAAGTGGACACCGACGTCGAGGAGGTGGTGAAGCTGATGAAAAAGTACGATGTGGTGGTCCTTCCCGTAGTGGACAAGGACCAGCATCTCGTGGGTCGCATCACGTTCGACGACGTGATGGACGTGATGAGCGATGAAGCCTCCGAGGACTATCAGCTGGCCAGCGGTATCAGCGAGGACGTCGATGCCACCGATACGCCATTGGTGCAGGTGCGGGCGCGGCTCCCGTGGCTGCTCATCGGGCTGGCCGGTGGCATCCTCAGCTCACGGATCATCGCACAGTATGAGGGGCAGCTGCGGATCGAACCGGCCATGGCGTTCTTCATGCCGCTCATCGCAGCGACCGCCGGCAATGTCGGGGTGCAATCCAGTGCCATCGTGGTGCAGGGCCTGGCCGCCGGCACGTTGGACGGTGTGAACCTCGCGGGGAGACTGTGGAAGGAGCTGCGCGTGGCGCTCTTCACCGCACTTGTGTGCGGCCTGCTCATCTTCGGTGTCAATCTTGCCCTGGACCAATCGCAGGCGCTCACCTATACCGTCAGCATCGCCCTCTTCAGTGTGATCGTCACCGCGGCCATGTTCGGAACAATGACCCCACTTCTCCTGGACCGTATCAAGGTGGATCCCGCGCTCGCGACCGGGCCCTTCGTCACCACGCTCAACGACATCGTGGGGCTGTTGATCTACTTCACCCTGGGGCATGTGATGTACGGCCTGTTCCCATGAGCATGCACATCGCACTTGTCGACAGCGTTCACCCCCTGCTGGCTGAACACCTGGTGCAGGCCGGCCATCGGGTCACGGCCCTCCATCACCTCGACGATGCTGCCCTGGCCCCTGCTTTGAGCGATGTACACGGCATCGTGGTGCGCAGCCGCCAATTACCCGGCGAACTACTACGACATGCGCCGTCGCTATGCTTCGTTGCCCGCGTGGGTTCCGGCCTGGAGAACATCGACCGCACCCATTGTGATGCCGCCGGCGTGCGTGTGCTCAATAGTCCTGAAGGCAACCGCGACGGAGTGGGCGAATGGTGCGTGGGGCATCTCCTTGCGCTACTGAAGCACAGCCACCGCGCGAACACCCAGGTCCATGCGGGTCTCTGGGAGCGCGAAGGCAACCGGGGCACGGACCTGTTCGGACGCAGCGTGGGCGTCATCGGGTTCGGGCAGATGGGCAGTGCCTTCGCGGAGAAGTTGGCCGGCTTCGGTGTACGCATCCTGGCCCACGACAAGTACCGCACGGACCTGCCCGATGTGGTGGAAGCAGCGAGCCTGCGCCGCATCCAGGAGGAGTGCGACGTCATCAGCCTGCATCTGCCCCTCACCGAAGAGACCCGGCACTATGCGAACGCCAGCTTCTTCAGCGGACTCGCGCGGCCCGTCTGGCTCCTCAACTCGTCCCGTGGGGCAGTGCTGGACACCGCCGCCCTGCTGGATGCCCTTGATGCCGGTCGGGTGACCGCGGCCGCACTGGACGTGCTGGAATATGAACGTTCGGACCTCTCCTCCCTCGACCCCACCATCGACCCGGCCACGCAGCGGCGCCTGTTCTCCCATGATCGCGTCATCCTTACCCCCCACATCGCCGGTGTCACCCACGAGGGCCGGGTGAAGATGGCCAGGGTGCTCGCCGAAAAGATCCTTGCCGCCTTTCCATGACGAACCCGATCATCCCTGCGCTCCTCCTCATGGCCCTGCTCTCCGCCTGCTCCCCCGAACTGCGCAACACGCAGCCCGAAGTGCACGGCCATCGAGGCTGCCGTGGACTTCTTCCAGAGAACACCATCGATGGCTTCAAGAAGGCCGCTGAGCTGGGCTGCGACCATCTGGAGCTGGATGTGGTGATGAGCGGTGACGGCCAGGTGATCGTCTCCCATGAGCCCTGGCTGAACCCCGCCATATGCCTGGGTCCCGAAGGTGATGCCCTGAGCAACGAGCAAGGCAGGGCGTTCAACCTGCACCGCATGACCGTGGCGGAGATCCAGCGCTGTGATTGTGGCAGTCTGGAACAGGAGCGCTTCCCGGACCAGGACACCCGACGCAGTGTGAAGCCCACCCTGCGCGCGGTGGTGGAGGCCGTGGATGAGCATGCGCTGCTGAGCGGTGTGCCCAACCCCTCCTATAACATCGAGATCAAGAGCGACCCGGCATGGTACGGCACCTATCAGCCAGAGCCCGCTGTCTACGCACGCCACGTGCTCGCCACCATCGACTCGCTCGGCATCAGCGAGCGCTGCATCGTTCAATCCTTCGACCCCGCCATCCTGGAAGCGGTGCATGCGGAGCGGCCTGAGATCACCCTGGCGCTGCTGGTGGAGAACACCGACGACCTGCGGACCAACCTGGGGAGGCTCTCCTTCAAGCCCGCCATCTACAGCCCGTACTTCGAACTGGCCACCGACGAACTATTGCGCGACATACGCCAGGCCGACATGGAGCTGGTGGTGTGGACGGTGAATGAAGAGGACGACATCAACCGCATGGTGGAACTCGGCGTGGATGGTATCATCAGCGACTACCCCGACCGCGTGATCCGTCTGCTCGAAGCGCGCTGAGCACGTGCCAGACGCTACTTCAGAACGAAGCGTGCCGTGATGCGGCTCCGCTGCTCGAGCAGCACTTCGCGTCCCCTCGTGAGCGCCGCCAGGGTCGCTTCGTCGTAATGCCGGACGGTGACCAGTTCGCAGCCTTCATTATACCGCACTTCATAGACCTTCCGCAACTCCTCGATGAGCTGTCGGCTGCGCGGCGTATCGTCCACCACCACACTGAATGCCAACGCGCTGTTCTGCATCAGATCGATGCGCACGTTCTGCCGGGCGAAAAGCCAGAAGATGCCGCTGAGGTTCTCCTCCACGATGAAACTGAGGTCGCGCGGAGTGATGCTTACGAGCAGCTGACCGGGCTTCACGATGAACGAGGGGATCAGCGAGTCGTTGTCGCTACGGTCGTCGATGGTGCTTCCCGACGCCTGCAGGTCGATGAAAGAGCGGACGTATAGCGGAATGTGCTTTTGCTGCAGGGGCTGCAGGGTGCGTGGGTGGATCACGCTTGCGCCGAAGTAGCTGAGCTCGATGGCTTCGCGATAGCTGATGTGGCTGAGCAGCTTCGTATCCGTGAAGCGCTTCGGATCGGCGTTGAACATGCCAGGGACGTCCTTCCAGATGGTGACGCTCTCCGCATCGAGCAGGTAGGCGAAGATGGCGGCGCTGAAATCGGAGCCCTCGCGCCCCAGGGTGGTGGTCTGCCCATCCGAAGTACGACCGATGAAACCCTGGGTGAGGACCTTGGTGGGGTGCGCCTTGAAGAGCGGGCGCAGGTAGCGGGCCGCCAGGTTCTCCGATGCCTGCCATTCCACCTTGGCCGAGCGGAAGCTGCCATCGGTCCGGATCACCGTTCGGGCGTCGGCCCAGGAATTGGCCACACCATGGTTGCGCAGATGCGCACTCACGATGAGCGTGCTCCATACCTCGCCCAGTGAGACGATCTGGTCGTAGTCCTCATCCACCCGACCACTGGATCGCTGCGCCAGGGTGCGCTGCAGGTCGCGGAACGAGCTTTCCAGGGCGATGCGCGCCCCCTCATCACCCGGAGCCACCTCCTCCAACACCCCAAAATGCAGGGTGCGCAAAGCCTCCACCAGCGGCTTGGCATCGCGCCCCTCGCCATAGGCCCATACCACTTCCTCCAGTGCGTTCGTGGTCTTGCCCATGGCGCTCACCACGATCAACAGGTCGTCCGCGGGGTAGTGCGCGAGCACTTTCGCCACGTTGCGCACGCCGGCCGCATCCTTTACACTGGCCCCGCCGAACTTGAAGACCTTCATTTTGCCAGCAACTTGAGTTGTTCCTTGCTCATGGAACCGTTCCACCACTCCTTGGAAAAACTTGCGCCGAGGCGTTCGTAGAACCGTTGCGCATCCACGTTCCAGTCCAGCACCTGCCAATGCATGCCGGAGTAGTCCTTCTCCACAGCATATGCAGCGCACTGCCGGAACAGCTTCTCGCCGATACGAATGCCACGTGCATGTTCAGTGACCACGATATCCTCCAGGTAAAGCCTTCGGCCCTTCCACGTGGAGTACCGCTCGTAGCAGACCGCCATGCCCTGGATGTTCCCATCCACCGCGGCCACCCATCCCACCCATACCGGATCCGGACCGAAACCCGCATCCAGCATGTGCTGTTCGGTAACGGTCACTTCTTCAGGAGCACGCTCGAAGAGCGCCAGCTCCCGCACCAGCTCCAGCATCCGTGGCACATCGGGCGCTTCGGCCCTGCGAATGACAACGTTCATGGACACAAAGAAAGCAGTGCCGCATCTTTGCAGCATGTCCGACATCAAGACCCTTTCCGAGTTCATCGTTGAACGCCAGGCCGATTTTCCGGGTTCCACGGGCGAACTGAGCTCCCTGCTCACCGCCTTCCGGCTCGCCGCCAAGATCGTGAACCGCGAGGTGAACAAGGCCGGACTGATGGCCGAGATCCTCGGCGCGGAAGGCACCGAGAACGTGCAGGGAGAAGCGCAGCAGAAACTCGATGTCTACGCCAACAACCTCTTCATCCGCATGATGCGCACGCAGGGCGCGGTGTGCGCGGTGGCCAGCGAGGAGAACGACGACATCGTGCACTTCGACAACGGTGGCAAGTACGTGGTGACCATGGACCCGCTCGATGGCAGCAGCAACATCGACGTGAACGTGAGCATCGGCACCATCTTCAGCATCTACAAGCGCATCAGCACCGGCCCCAAGGCCACGCTGGAGGATTTCCTGCAGCCCGGCAGCGCGCAGGTGGCCGCCGGCTACATCGTGTACGGCAGCAGCACCATGCTCGTGTACAGCACGGGCCACGGCGTCAACGGCTTCACGCTGGATCCCAGCATCGGCACCTTCTGCCTGAGCTATCCGGACATGAAGACACCTGCCGATGGCAAGATCTACTCCATCAACGAGGGCAACTGGTACGAGTTCAGCGATGGCGTGCGCAACTACATCGACGCCTGCAAGCAGAAGAAGATGAGCGCCCGCTACATCGGCAGCCTGGTGGCCGACTTCCACCGCAACCTGCTGAAGGGCGGCGTCTACCTCTACCCGGGCACCACCAAGGCCCCCAAGGGCAAGCTGCGCCTGCTCTACGAAGCCAATCCCCTCGCCTTCCTGGTGGAACAGGCCGGCGGCATGGCCACCGATGGCACCACCCGCATCCTGGACCTGAAGCCCACCGAACTGCACCAGCGCTGCCCGCTGTACATCGGCAGCAGGAACTTGGTGGAGGCGGCGATGAAGG
>CAYZBO010000046.1:0-24231 GCA_964476665.1 uncultured Chryseobacterium sp.
TGCGCGAGATCGTGAAGCTGCAGTTGCACCAGTTGCTCGCCAAGCTCGAAGAGAAAGGCTACCAGCTGATCCCGAGCGAAGAGCTGATCGAGCACATCGGCTCAGCCGGTTTCGATCCGCAATTCGGCGCCCGTCCGGTGAAGCGCCTGATCCAGAAAGAGCTCCTCAACGAGATGAGCCGGCAGATCATCGCCGGCACGCTGGAGCCCGGCGTGGAGCAGGTGATCGATGTCTTCGATGGGAGGATCGTGGTGCGGAAGCCGATCGCGGAGAAGGAGAAGAATGGGAATGGGAAGAAGAAGTCCGCCGTCGCCTGAGGCTTGGGCGGACGAGAAAGGCGGAGATGTAAGGGCTGCCCGCCCTGAGCGAAGTTGAAGGGAGGGCGTGACCCTCTGCCCTCGCGCAGCCTGACCCACGGGTCGGGCTGTCCGCTTTAGTTGCCTGGGCCCGGCCCGCATCGCATCGGGCTCCGGGGTCTGCTCCCCCGGATGTAACTCCGGGGCTCGCAGCCTCCTCGCTCCGTGCGCCCCTGGGCCGGTCCTGCGGCAAGCTGCCGCTGCCATCCCTCACGCAGCCGTTCCTGCCAAAGGTCCAGACCGATGTGCTGTGCATTCACCAGCAGAGTCCAAGATCGCTGGAACCGATCGAGCTGCACGGTTGGATCTTTGCATCCCGTGCGAACAAGACTGCAACTATGAGCGCCTATTTGAACCTACGTCGTCAACTGGCCGAGCTTCCCATTGAGAAGAGGGATGTAGCCCATGTATTGGATATCCTCTTCCCTGATGAGCAGATCTACTTCCCTTCGCAGTCTTCCTCGCTGAAGCCGGGAATGTTGGTCTTTCGAGCACGACCACACGCATCGGATGTGCGTTTCACCCATGTGCATCAGATATCCTACCGAAGGGACAACGAGAATGTTGGCATGGGCAGGGCGAACCTGGCGCAACAGCCGGTCTTCTATGGAGCGGTGCGATCCGTGGAGGTCCCGCATCCTTGGTTCCTGGCATGCAATGAGGTGAGCCACAAGCCCTATCCAGTCTGCCAGACCTTCACGGCGTCAGCATGGCGGGTGAAGAAAGAGCTGCCACTGATCAACCTGACCAGCCATGCCGAACAAGCGTCGGGCATGGCTGCCGCCCGCATGGCGTATCACGGTGTGCAGGAGATGCTGAACAAGGTGCCATCGAGCCATCGCGACCACACGATGGCCATGATGACCTGCTTGGGCGAAGAATTCTCAAAGGTCGTTGAACAACCAGCGGATTACTGGATCTCGGCTGCGTTCGCACATTTCGTTTACTGCAATCTGGCCGGTGGCATATCCTACCCCTCAGTAGCGAACCACTTCAAGGGCTTCAACGTGGCCATCCGTCCCGATCTGGTCGAGGAGCACCTGGAGCTTGTCGGTGGCCAGTTGGTGCAGTACCAGTTGGATGGCGATAAGACCCGCGTGCTCAACTTCGAACTTTTCGAGGGCGGAACGGAGCCTTTCCAATGGAAGCCCATGGATGCGCATTACGCGCAGTGCAGGCCTTGGATGGATCACACCTACCCGCATGGGTGAAGTCCACCCATCTGGAACACGGGAATGGAGTTAATGTCGGGCATTCGACTCCTTCACCCCAACACCATCCCCCACGCTTCCCCTACGATCGGTACTTTCACCCCGCAATGCCCCTCAAGAAATCCGACCTCTACTCCACCATCTGGCAGAGCTGCGATGCCCTGCGCGGTGGCATGGACGCCAGCCAGTACAAGAACTACGTGCTCACGATCCTCTTCGTGAAGTACATCAGCGACAAGTACGCCGACGCCGGGCCCTACGCCCCCATCAAGGTGCCCAAGGGCAGCAGCTTCGCCGACATGGTGGAGCTCAAGGGCTCCGTCAACATCGGCGACGACATCAACAAGCGCATCCTCGCGCCCATCGCCGCCGCCAACAACCTCAGCCAGGCCGACCTCGCCGATTTCGACGATGTGGCCCTGCTCGGCGACGGCAAGGAGAAGGTGGACCGCCTCACCGACCTCATCTCCATCTTCCAGAACCCCGCCCTCGACTTCTCCAAGAACCGCGCGGACGGCGACGACATCCTCGGCGATGCCTACGAGTACCTCATGCGCCACTTCGCCACCGAGAGCGGCAAGAGCAAGGGGCAGTTCTACACCCCCGCCGAGGTGAGCCGCATCATGGCCGCCGTGATCGGCATCGGCAGCGCGCAGCTGAAGCCCGACACCACCGTGTACGACCCCACCTGCGGATCAGGTTCGCTGCTGCTGAAGGTGGCCGATGCCGCCCACACCGAGGTGACGCTCTACGGCCAGGAGAAGGACGTGGCCACCGCCGGCCTGGCGCGCATGAACATGATCCTGCACAACAACCCCCTCGCGCTCATCGAGGGCGGCGCCAGCACCCTGGCCAACCCCCGCTTCACCGAGGAGGACGGATCGCTCAAGGCCTTCGACTACGTGGTGGCCAATCCGCCCTTCAGCGACAAGCGCTGGGGGCAGGGCATCAAACCGGACAAGGACCCGCACAACCGCTTCCAGCCCTACGGCGTGCCCCCGCCCAAGCAGGGCGACTACGCCTACCTGCTCCATATCATCCGCTCGCTCAAGAGCAGCGGCCAGGGCGCCTGCATCCTGCCCCACGGCGTGCTCTTCCGCGGCAATGCCGAGGCCGACATCCGCCGCAACCTCATCCGCCGCGGCTACCTCAAGGCCATCATCGGCCTGCCGCCCAACCTCTTCTACGGCACCGGCATCCCCGCCTGCATCGTGGTGCTGGACAAGGCCGGCGCCGCCGCGCGCAAGGGCATCTTCCTCATGGACGCCAGCGCCGGTTTCCTCAAGGATGGCGCCAAGAACCGCCTGCGCGAAATGGACATCCACCGCATTGTGGACGTGTACACCCGCCAGCAGGATGTGCCCGGTTATGCCCGCATGGTGAGCGTGGAGGAGATCGAGCGCAACGAGTTCAACCTGAACATTCCGCGCTACATCGACAGCCGCCCGCCGGAGGACATCCAGGACATCGACGGGCACCTGCGCGGCGGCATCCCCGAGCGCGATGTGCAGGCCTTGCACCCCTACTGGCAGGTGTGCCCCGCCCTGCGCAGTGCCCTCTTCGCGCCCAACCGCCCCGGCTACGTGGACCTGGCCGTGCCCGCCGCCCACATCCGCGCCGCCATCCACGAGCACCCCGAGTTCAAGCAGTACAGCGCGGGCATGGAAGCGCACTTCGCCGCGTGGCGCACACCCACGGTGAAGCACCTGAAAGCGCTGGACAAGGGCCTGCACCCCAAGGCCGTGGTGCAGCAACTGGGCGAGGAGCTGCTGGCGCATTACGCGGGCCGCCCCCTCATCAGCGCCTACGACGTGTACCAGTTGCTGATGGACTACGCCGAGGAGGTGCTGCGCGACGACCTCTACATCCTCAGCGAAGAAGGCTGGGGCATCGGCGCGCAGGTGCGCGAGCTGCAGAAGGTGAAGGTGAAGACCAACGACGGCGAGAAACTGGCCTGGGCCGAGGCGCACGACTACAGCGTGGGTAAGCGCCGCTACAAGAGCGACCTGATCCCCGGCCCCCTGCTGGTGCGGCGCTACTTCGCCAAGGAGCAGGCCGTGATCACCGAGCTGGAGGCCGAAGTGGAAAGCCACAAGGCCGAGCTGGACGCCCTGAACGAGGAGCACAGCGGCGAGGGCGGCGCGCTGAGCGCGGTGGACAACGTGAAGGACGCCAAGGCCGCCCATGACCAGGCCGTGCTGGACCTGGCCGCCACCGTGGACGAAGCCCTGGGCGAGGCCATTGAACAGGCGCGCACCGAGCTGGCGGAAGGCGAACGCCGCCTGCGCGCGTTGCACGACGCGCCCGGCATCCGCGCGCTGGCCGATGCCAAGGGCAAGGTGAAGCCCGCCGACGTGAAGGCCCGCCACGCCAGCAGCACCGACCCCGAGGAAGTGCTGCTCACCGCCGAATACCTGGAGCTGCTGGCCAGTACCAAAAAGGCCAAGGACGCCCTGAAACCGCTGCTGGCGCGGGCCTCGCAACTGGCCACCAAATGGCTGGCCGACGACCCCGAGCACGAGGACGTGCAGGAGCTGCGCATCCTGACCCAATACCTGGCACTGCACGAGGCGCTGGCCGCGAAGAAGAGCGAACTGAAGCAGCGCAAGGAGGAGTTGGATGAAAAGCTGCATGCCAAGTACCCCACCCTGAGCGCCGCCGAGGTGAAGACCCTGGTGGTGGAGGACAAGTGGATGGACACGCTGAGCGCGGCGGTGCATGGCGAAATGGAGCGCATCAGCCAGCGCCTCACCGGCCGCGTGGCCGAGTTGGGCGAACGCTACGGCCGCACCCTGCCCGCCCTGGCCACGGAGGTGGGATCGCTAACGGCCAAGGTGCAGGCCCACCTGAAGCAACTGGACCTGGCATGGAACTGATGGAGGCGGGCGTGATGGAGGACGTGCAGCCGGGATACAAGCGCACGGAGGTGGGGGTGATCCCGGAGGACTGGAGTGTGGCCGAGCTCGGTCATGTGACCCAGAAGATCGGCAGTGGCATTACGCCTACCGGGGGCTCACAAGTGTACAAGCAGCAAGGGCGTCCTTTCTTGCGCAGTCAGAACGTCGGTTGGGGCAGGTTGATCTTGGATGATATTGTCTTCATCGACGAGGCGACGCATCAAACGTTCCCTGCTTCGGAGATCAAGGAAGGCGATGTTTTCCTCAACATCACCGGTGCATCGATCGGCAGAAGCGCTATTGCGGACGCGCGGGTAGTTGGCGGTAACGTGAACCAGCATGTCTGCATCATTCGACCTGAATCAACCGCACTCGATCCAAGGTTCCTCTGCTATTACCTCAACTCACAACCCGGCCAACGAAAGATCGACAGCTTTCAAGCTGGAGGAAATCGGCAGGGCTTGAATTATGGGCAGATAGGAACCTTCCCTATCCCCTTACCGAAGGTGGCCGAACAACGCCTGATCGCATCGGCCTTGAGCGACGCGGATGGCTTGGTGGCGGGATTGGAGGCGGTGGTGGCGAAGAAGCGGGCCATCAAGCAAGGGGCGCTGCAGGCCTTGCTCACCCCGCCGGGCCAGCCGGGGCACCGGCGCTTGCCGGGGTTCTCGGGGGGGTGGGGGGTGAAGAGGTTGGGGGAGGTACTCCGGTTTCAAGTTGGTTTTCCATTCAGTTCAGCTTACTTCAACAATGAAGGCACCGGTATTCGCCTAGTGAAGAACCGTGACCTGAAAGCTGATGACCAGCCCATCCACTATTCTGGAACCTACGACAAGAACTTCCTTGTATCCAACGGCGATGTTCTGATCGGTATGGATGGCGACTTCTTGCCCTGCCTGTGGTCTAAAGGGACTGCTTTGCTCAATCAACGGGTTGGTCGTGTTGTAGTCTCAGAGTCCTTGGACAAGTCTTTCATCTACTACTACTTGATCGACCCTTTGAAGGCGATTGAAGCGGTGACCTCGAGCACAACCGTTAAGCACCTTTCCCATGGTGATGTGGAAGGAATTGAACTTCCGTTGCCACACAAGGACGAGCAAACCGAGATCGCCACGGTGCTCACGGACATGGACGCGGAGCTGCGTGCGCTGGAGGGCCAGCTGGCGAAGCTGCGCGGGGTGAAGCAGGGCCTGATCGGAGTTTTGTTGACGGGGCGGAAGCGGTTGGTGTGAGGCCTTGCGAGCGGCGCTGTCCAAGCGGGCATGCGCTCCTTCAACGTTGGCTTGTGAAGCACGATGGGCGTTGGTGCGCTGCAACTCAAAGCAATAGGCGAACTTCGCAGAGAACAGGTACGTGCCATGATCAGGAATCTTCGCATCAAGCGCTTCAAATCGCTGGTGGACCTCGACCTTGAATTGGGTCGGATCAATGTCTTTGTTGGGGCCAACGGCAGCGGCAAGAGCAACCTTTTGGAGGCATTGGGCGTGCTCGGCGCAGCGGCGAACGGACGCATCGATGAGGAAGCGCTGATCCGCCGGGGTGTGCGGCCCGGTGTGCCAAAGCTGTACCGCTCCGCCTTTCCGGTGGAGGGCCGGGGCATGAACAACGACCTTGGGTTCGGGTCCACTTCGGATCAGCACGCGAGCTATGATGTGACGCTGTGGAACCCCAACGATGATGAGCCCAGTGCAAGCTGGTCGTACAAGACCGAGTACTTCAAACGCTCCCCGGATGATGTGATCGTGGGCCGTTCACCCAGCAGCAAGGGCGATCTGAATCCGGAGCAAGGGATCGCCGCGTTGCGCACCGTGGAGCTGGTGCCGCCGGATCCGGCCCTGGCGCTGATGGATGAGTTACGGCTCTTCAGCATCTACAACCCCAACACGCCCACCCTGCGCGGCATGGAGAGCGACAGCCAATCGCGCATTCCCGTGGGTCTGTCCGGTGGGCGCTTGCCCGAGGCCATCGACGAGTTGATGCAGGCGGGGGAGAAGAACGGCGATCTGCGCGACTTGCTGGAAGAGGTGCTGGACCTGATCGATTGGGCACAAGGCTTCAAGGCTGCACCCAGCCAGGAACTGCCCCTTTCCGCCCACGCCGCACGCTCGCCCCTGGTGGTGCAGTTCACCGATCGTTACATGGCCGAGGGGCGCAACAAGTTCTCGGGCTACGATGCCAGCGAAGGCGCCTTGTACATCCTGTTCTGCGCGGTGCTGGCCCTGCATCCGCGGGCACCGCGTTGCCTGGCCGTGGATAATGTGGACCAGGCGCTGAACCCCTTGCTGGCCAAAGCCCTTATGCGCTCCATCTGCCGCTGGAACAAGGCGGTGAACGGCGGGCGCCAATGGTTGATGACCGCACACAACCCGGCGGTACTGGATGGGCTGCCCTTGCAGGACCCGGAGGTGCGGCTCTTCGTGGTGGACCGTAATAGCGAAGGCCACACGAAAGTGGACCCGATCGACATTGAGAAGGCGCTGGCCCTGCGGCCGAATGAGAACTGGACGCTTTCGCGCATGTGGGTGAACGGTTACCTCGGAGGTCTGCCCAATGTCTAAGGAGTTGAGGATAGCCCTTGTCGCGGAGGGCGTAACGGACCACATCGCGATCGACGCGGCACTGAAGGCCATGTTGGGCGCTCGCCCCTACCGCCTGCAGTCCCTGCCCCCGGAAGAGTCAGATGCGTTCCGGACGTATGGGGGCGGTTGGGCCAAGGTTTATCGCTGGTGCCATGATGCGGCTGCGGAGGCCGGCGGCCGCTTGGGGGCGAACACGCTGGTCTTCGGCAGCTTCGACATGCTCCTGCTGCATGTGGATGCCGATGTGGCGGAGAAGAGCTATCAGGACTTCAATCAGACACCCACCGCCACGGATGTGGCATTGCCGTGCAACGCACCATGTCCGCCAGCTTCAGACACAACACAAGCCCTGTTGAAGGTGGTGCTGAGCTGGTGCAACGAACCCACCGTGCCGGATCGGATGGTGGTATGCATTCCTTCCAAGGCCACGGATGCCTGGCTGATCACAGCGCTCTTCCCGGACGATGCCATCATTGCCGGGATCGAGTGCATGAATGACCCGGCGGGCTGGCTGGAGCGCAGGCCGATCGCCCAACGGGTACGGAAGCGAAAGCGGGACTATGAGGCGCACGCTCCTGCGCTCCGGAACGCTTGGCCCCAGATCGCCGGTGCCAATGGGCTGAACGAAGCCCAACGCTTTCAAAATGAAGTGGTGACCACCGTGGCTGCAATTGATGCAGGTTCCACTTCTCCTTGAACGATGTGTCCCGCCATGCTTAAGTTGAAGTACGAGGCCATACCACTCCGGATGAAGCCGACCGGATCTTCGTCGCCACCTTCCTCATTGGGCCTGACCTTGGTTGAGCCTATCCCCCAGACCACCCCGACTCGAGATCGCGAATGACTGAGATCCTGGCATATGCTTGTTAAAGCGTTTGCCGCACGAAGCAACCGACCCGGATCTACCGCCATCATCCCATAGCCATGAGCGACGTAGGCAAACCCGAACGTAAGACCCAGGACCGGGTGGTGGCCCTCTTCCGGGAGCAACTCAATTACACCTACCTGGGCAACTGGGAGGAGCGGCCGGAGAACAGCAACGTGGAGCCGGAGCTGGTCAGCGCCTACCTCACGAAAGCCGGGTACAGTCCCGAGCACATCAAGCGCGCGCTGGCCCGCCTGCGCACTGAAGCGGACAACCCCAACCGCAGCCTGTACGACAACAACAAGGCGGTGTACAACCTGCTGCGCTACGGCGTTTCGGTGCAGGTGGCCGTGGGCCAGAAGCACGAGACCGTCCACCTGATCGATTGGGTCCACCCGGAGCGGAACGACTTCGCCATCGCCGAAGAGGTGACCCTGTACGGCAACCTGGAGCGGCGGCCCGACATCGTGCTCTACGTGAACGGCATCGCCGTGGGCGTGCTGGAACTGAAACGCAGCAGCGTAAGCATCGGCGACGGCATCCGCCAGAGCTGCAGCAACCAGCGCAAGGAGTTCAACCAGCTCTTCTTCAGCACCGTGCAGTTCGTGTTCGCCGGCAACGACACGGAGGGTCTGCGCTACGGCACCACCGGCACGCCGGAGAAGTATTTCCTCACCTGGAAGGAGGACGAGGCCGACAATGCGGGCTACAAGCTGGACAAGTACCTGCTGAAGATGTGCCGCAAGGACCGGCTGATCGAGCTGATGCGCGACTTCGTGCTCTACGATGCGGGTATGAAGAAGCTGCCCCGCGTACACCAGTACTTCGGCATCAAGGCCGCGCAGGAACGGGCCAACCGCTACGAGGGCGGCATCATCTGGCACACGCAGGGCAGCGGCAAGAGCATCGTGATGGTGCTGCTGGCCAAGTGGATCCTGGCCAACAAGCCGCAGGCCCGCGTGGTGGTGGTCACGGACCGCGACGAACTGGACAAGCAGATCGAGGATGGTTTCCGCGATGGCGGCGAGAAACCCTACCGCACCGCCAGCGGCGCCGACCTCATGGCCCAGCTGGGCCAGGCCACGCCGCGCCTGATCTGCTCGCTGGTCCACAAGTTCGGTCAGCGCGGCGTCACCGACTTCGATGCCTTCATCAAGGACCTTGAGTCGAAGCCGAGCCAGGCCGTGGGCGAGCTCTTCGTGTTCGTGGACGAATGCCACCGCACGCAGAGCGGCAAGCTGCATCGCACCATGAAGGCACTGCTTCCCAACGCGGTCTTCATCGGCTTCACGGGCACGCCCCTGCTCAAGAGCGACAAGAAGACCTCGCAGGAGGTGTTCGGCAGCTACATACACACCTACAAGCACAACGAGGCCGTGGACGATGGCGTGGTGCTGGACATGGTGTACGAAGCACGTGACATCGAGCAGGAACTGGGCTCGCAGGAGAAGGTGGATGCCTGGTTCGACGCCAAGACGAAAGGCCTGAACGACTGGCAGAAGGCCGCGCTGCGCGAGAAGTGGGGCACCATGCAGCAGGTGCTCAGTTCACGCAGCCGCATGGAACGCGTGGTGAGCGACATCGTGTTCGACTTCGCCACACGCCCGCGCCTGAGCGACGACCGGGGCACGGCCATCCTGGTGGCCAACAGCATGTACGAGGCGGCCAAGTACTACACGCTCTTCCAGAAGACCGCCCTGGCCGGCAAGTGCGCGGTGGTGACCAGCTACGATCCGCAAGCCCGCGACATCACGCTGGAGGACACCGGCGAGGCCACCGAGACCGACAAGGAATTCCTCTACCGCACCTATACAGAACTGCTGCAGGATGTTCCGGCGCAGGCCAACAAGTCGAAGACCGAGGTCTATGAGGACCAGGTGAAGGAGCTCTTCAAGACGCAACCGGCGAACATGAAGCTGCTGATCGTGGTGGCCAAGTTGCTCACCGGCTTCGACGCGCCCAGCTGCACCTACCTGTACATCGACAAGCACATGAAGGACCACGGCCTGTTCCAGGCCATCTGCCGCACCAACCGGCTGGATGGCGAGGACAAGGTGAACGGCTTCATCATCGACTACAAGGACCTCTTCAAGAACCTGGTGAACGAGAAGGGCACCGGTGCCTTGCAGGTGTACACCAGCGAACTGGACGACAGCGATGCACCGGGCAAACCGCAGGAGATCCTGATGAAGGACCGCCTGGCGAAGGGCAAAGAACGCCTGGACCAAGCGCTGGAGGCCATCCGCCTGCATGTGGATCCCGTGCAACCGCCGAAGAGCGAATTGGACCACATCCACCACTTCTGCGGGAACAGCGAGATCGAAGCCGACCTGAAGGAACGCGAGCCGCTTCGAGCTGGCTTGTATAAGGCCACCGCGGCACTGGTGCGCGCCTATGCCAACATTGCCGACGAACTGGAAGCAGCGGGCTATTCCAAGACCAAGATCGAAGACATCAAGAAGGAGTTGGACCACTTCCTGAAGCTTCGTGAGGTGATCCGCAATGCGGCAGGTGAGACCATCGACCTGAAGAGCTTCGAGGCGGACATGCGCCACCTGCTCGATACCTACATCGACGCCAAGGAGCCACGCAAGATCTCGCCCTTCGACAACATGCCCCTGCTGGAGCTGTTGGAGAAGACCGGTCTGGACCAGGTGGTGGCGCACCTGCCCGAAGGCATCCGCTCCAGCAAGGAGGCCATCGCCGAGACCATTGCGAACAACGTCCGCAGCAAGATCATCAAGGACCACCTGAACGACCCGGCGTTCTACGCGCGGATGAGCGCCCTGCTGAGTGAGATCCTGGCCGAACTGCGCGCGCGACAGATCGAATACGCCGAAGCCTTGAAACGCCTGGCTGAATTGGCCAAGCAGGTGCAACGCGGCCGCGGCGCGGATACGCCGGAGCAATTGCGCACCCCCGGCATGCGCGCGCTCTACAACAACCTGCTGCGGCCCGCGAACGGAGTAGCGGAGGGCATGGCCGCTGAGCCGGAAGCGTCTTACGGGCCCGACGAAAAGGAGCGGGCAATGCTGCTTGCCCTGAGGGTCGACGAAGCCGTGAAGCGATCCCGGCCAGATGCCTGGCGGGGTGTCAGGGCACGTGAGGAACGCATCAAGGATGCCATGTTCAAGGTGCTCGGTTCGGTGGAGGAGGTGGAGCGCTTGTTCCCGATCATCAAGAAGCAAAGCGAGTACTGATGGTGGAAGTGCTCAGCCTCGGCGATGTGCAGGTGGATGTCGTGAAGAAGGACATCAAGAATATCCACCTGAGCGTTTACCCACCCACAGGCCGGGTGCGGATATCGGCTCCGTTGCGCATGAGCACAGCGGTGATCCGGGCCTTCGCCATCGGCAAGCTGGGCTGGATCAAGCAGCACCAGCGCAAGCTGCAGGCTCAGCCCCGCGAGACCCCACGCGAGTACCTGGACCGCGAGAGCCATTACGTGTGGGGCAAGCGGTACATGCTCCGTATCGAAGAAGCCGATGACAGCCCGGAGGTGTTCGTGAAGCACAACAAGCTGGTGCTGCGTGTGCGTCCGGGTACAAACACCACGCGCAGGGAAGCCCTGCTCGATGCCTGGTACCGTGAACAACTGCGCAGCGCATTACCAGCGCTCATCACCAAATGGGAGCGGATCCTGAACGTGCAGGTAGCCCGCACCTTCGTGCAACGCATGAAGACGAAGTGGGGAGGGTGCAACCCGACAAAGCAGACCCTGCGCTTCAACTCCGAGTTGGCGAAGAAGCCCGCTGATTGCCTGGAGTATATCGTGGTGCATGAGATGATGCACCTGCTGGAACCCACGCATAATGCCCGCTTCATGGAGCTGATGGACCTGCACCTGCCGAAGTGGCGGCATCAGCGCGATGTGCTGAACGCGATGCCGGTGAGGGCGGAAAGGTGGTAGAGATGTTTCAGCCTTTCTTTCTTCTTGCCAGGCCGACAACAAGGGCCAGGTGGTCAACAAGTAGGACGCTATCTTCCAGGGATTGCCTCCGTCGCCCCCACGACCTGCGCCGTTCGCCCGTGCTATTCGGTCAATTGATGGGTTCCTTCGGGCATGATAGCACCCCAGGTTCCTGAGTGCCCCCGTTCACCTGCTGGCACCTGCCCTTTCGCGGCGGTCTGGTATCCTCATTCCCCCGCCCCGATCCATCGCCCCCCTGCCCCTAACGCAGGTTCCCACCCGCCCGGGTGTGGCCTCCATGTGAGGCCAACTCAATCACTCACCCGCCCGGGGGAAGCCTGCATGTGGCCCGAACTTGAGGTGCCTCCCGGCCGGGTGACAGCTACAGGTAGGTCCACTTCGATGTCACACCCGCTTGGGTGGACCGTGCAGGTTGACCCTATTAAGGTCTTCACCCGCCCGGGGGAAGGGTCTACTTCGATCCACCTCGTGATACCACCCGCCCGGGTGGTAGGTCCATAGCGGCCAACATCAAGGTATCCCCCGCTCGGGTGAACCCCTTCACCCGGGCGGGGGTGGCGTGCAACCCGAGCGGGTGGTGCTGCGTATAGGGCCTTGGTTGAACCCAGAGACATGGCCATGAAAGCGAACATCAAGCTGGAACTGAAGACCTTGACGCCCATACGTCTGGCCGCGCTGATGCGCAACGTGGCCGACAAGATGGAAGGCAATCCCTACTTCCCGGCCCCACCGCTGAGCGCGGCGGACCTGAAGGCGCAGGAGGAGGTGTTCACCGCCGCGATCATGAAAGCGATCAATGGCAGCCTGGACAGCAGGTTGCACCGCAATGCGCTGGAACTGGAGGCACGCAACAGCCTGCGCCTGCTGGCCGACTATGTGCGCATGGTGGCCCAGGGCGATGAAGCGATCCTGGCATCCAGCGGCTTTGAGCTGGCCCGCCGCTCGGGCCCACCACAGCCCATGGTTACACCCATGATGCAAGCCGCCCGCATGACCGGACGCCACGGCGAAGTGGAACTGCGCTGGAGCGGTGTGCCCAACCGGCGGACCTATCACATCTATGTGACCCAGCAGGACCCCACCGCCCCGGGATGCGTGTGGACGCTCACCGGCATCACCGGCAAGATCACCCACCGGGTGCAGGGCCTGGAGGCCTACAAGGGCTATTGGTTCTGTGTGAGTGCGGTGGGTGCCTTGGGCGAAGGCCAAAAGAGCGACCCCGTGCTGGGACGTGCGGCGTAGCAGGGGCCTCGTAGGGCCGTCGCGCTGGGATCGGTGCGCGCCCCATAGCCCATGACCCAGAAGGCGCTGCTCAACGAACGTTGCTCAGGACTTTGGCGAACGAGCAAGCGCAGGCGTATGGCGGCGCAGGGGCAGGCGGTGTATGGGAAGAAGTGGAAGTGAGGCGGGCGCTAGACCTACCGGCCATCGCTTGCTCACCACCGCCTGTAGCTCCCCCACCTGTTCGTCCGCTTCTTCTCTCTGGGTGGTGCCTCGCCCAGCAGGATGTCGATCTCCTCCAGCAGCGCCGGGCGGTTCGCGTAGGTCCTGCGCCATTCGGCCACTTTGGCCTTCACCATTTCCGGGAGGTCCAAAAGCAGCACGCGCTTCAGCAGTTCGCAGGCCTCCACGTACATCCGGCGCGAGGGGTTCCATCCGCTGAGCACTTCATCCGCCTTGGCCAGATGCACCGCCGCCACTTCCCTTGGGAACTTCTTGCCGAGCGCTTCCGCATACTGATTGAAGAGCGAACTGTACTCTGTGTTCCTGCACAGGTCCAGCAACTCCTTCCACCGCTCCATGTCCGCCAGGATCGTGGCGGCCGTTTCGCGACGCCGCCAGTCGGGGGACGTGACCAGGTCCTGCAACAGACGCTCGCGTTCTTCAGGCCATCGCTGGGCACCGCAGGCTTTTTCGAGAATGGATAGATTGGCCTTTACCTCGTTGCTGGCCAGGATCTGCTGGCGCGCAATGCGCTCCACCTCTGACTTCTCCTTACGCAACCCCGCTATGCGGATCTGCGCCTGAGCCCAGCGCGCGGCCAGACCGGGCAGCTTCACGCGGTCCTTCTCATAGCCTTCGGTGGCCAGTTGCCAGGCGCGATCGTACCGCTTTTGTTCGATGGCCTCCTCGACAGCCTCGGCGCGGATGTCGGGGACGTCCAACCGTTCGTTCATGTAGGCGTCGGCCGCAGCAGCACCGCGCAAGCGGCGGATGAGTTCCAGCTTGTTCCGGGCCGCATCGTCATACGCGAACGAAGAGCTCTGGTCCATGTCCAACACCTGGAAGACCGGCTCGGCTTCCGCCTCGTTTCGCACCAGCCGCGCCGCGATGTCCATCATACCGGCATGCCAGCCCCAGCCATTGTAGCGCCCATCCTTCAATGCCGCTATGGCGAAGGCCAGCAGCTCCTTGCGCACACTTTCGGTCGCAGGGTTCTCACTGATCCTGTTGAGAGCAGCCTGTGCGGTTTCCAGGTCGCCGCTCAGGTATCCGCTGCTGTCATCGATGTGGTCCAGGGCCTTGTTCAATTCATTCAACAAGGCGGTGGCCACAGGCAGTGCTTGCGCATGTGCATCCTCAGCCATGTAGCCCGCCAGCTTGTCGAGCAGGGGGCGCAATGCCTGGCTCACCGGCCTGGCCGCGTACCAACCGTTGGCACGGCCACGTCCACCATTGGCATTGATCGTCGCGCGGATCCGTTTGGCGTATCCCGCATGGGTGGTGCTTCCCTTGCGCTCTTCATACGCATCCATGAACAACCGGCGAAGCCCGGCATCCTGCGCACACCGCATAAGAATGAAGTCCTTCAGTTCCTCATGCGCCATACTGTCCACCAGGCTCGCGACTTTCTCCATCACCGTGGCGGGCTTCTTCTTCATCGCGGCCGATGCTCCGCCCTTGCCCTTCTTCTTGGGCTTCGCTACCAGGCCCAATTCTTCCTGTTGCAGTTGGAACAGCACGGCCACGACATGCTTGCACACGGCACCGTCGAATGGGCAATCGCATTCATGCGTTGTGATGCGATCACCTTTTACCTCGATCCGCACCGTATACGTTCCGGATCCTTCGACCTGCGCCTCGAACTCGCCGTGCGAGATCTGTTCCACTTCTCCCACGGCACCGCTCTCGAAGTACTTGAGGCCGCGCTTCAGGATGGTCTCGTCGACCTGCTGCTCGAAGGTGGAAAGGTTGATGGGCATCTGCGGATCAAGTGAAGAACGAACAAAGAAAGTGATGGCGGCTGCAACGATGACCGCATCAACCGCAGCTTGATGATCCTCGGGCTATGAACCACCGTCCCCTGGCTCTCCGCATCGATCTCGAAGTGGTACACATCCTTGGCCTGATCGCTCCTATCCTGCGTGGCGCAGTGGTCCACCCAAGCCTGAGCCCTGGCACGCTGTCCTCCCAGCCGGTCCACTGCGCATCGACCAATGGCTAGCCCACGTCGTTCACAAGCGTGGCAATGCTCGACGATGGCCGCCTCACCAACAACAAGGGCCGCGTGGTCAACTTCAAGAACACCATCATCATCATGACGAGCGACATCGGCCATGCCTGGCGGCAGACAGGCTCGCACTACCTGTCCCGCGCTCGCGAGGCTCTGCGAAGCGATGGCGGGATCATCCAGGAGAATTTCGAGAAACTGGAGCGCAAGGATGTGGACGCCGTGGTGGAGAAGACCCAGCGCGAAGTGATGGACCCCGCGATGCGGGAACCGTGCGCCCCGAGTTCCGGGAAGCCATCTCCGTATTGGCCTCGGAAGCGAGCAAGCGGAATCTCGCGGCCAGGCAAGGCGCGAGGACCGCGCATAGCCGGTGCTATCCAAGTGACGAGCAACGCCGCATGGGCGTGAGAGACCCTTGCGCAGCCCGACGGACAATGCGGAGTTGGCTTCCACACCGCGTGGACGAGCTGATGATGTTCCGTCCGCTGAGCGAAAGCGAAGACCCCAAGTTCTTGAGGCTGCATTGACGCCATCCACAACATGCACCCCTTCACTTACCTTTGATCATCATGATCCGCAAAGCATCCAAAGACCTTTCCCTCCGCCGCCCCAAGGCCACGTTGGCCAAAAGCCGACCTGTACCGGTCAGCAAAGGGAAGGGGTCTTGGATCGCGCGCTTTGTTGGTGTAATGCCCGACTTGGGTGATCCGGTCACTATCCAGCGCGAACTGCGACGTGAAAGGCGGTAGGATCCTCGTCGACACCAACATCATCATCCACGTCTTCGAGGGTCACCCGAAGGTGGTGCAAGAACTTCATGAACACACCTTGGCGGTCTCCGTGCTGACGCGTATGGAACTTTATGCCGTTCCCGGGATCACACCCGAGCGGATCCATTGGGTTGGTGACTTCCTGGCCCACTGCGAGATCATCCCGCTACTTCGGCCTATCCAGGATGAAGCTGTGCGACTTCGTCGCACATACAAGATCGAAATGGTGGATGCCATCATCGTCGCCAGCGCCAAAGTGAAAGGTCTGCCATTCATCTCCGCCGACAAAGCCTTGATGAAGACCTCGAAGGAAGTTGCGTTCAGGCTCTTCGAGCCGCAACCCGGCTTCGACCCGCAACCGATCTCTTCACCACGCCGATCTTGGCTTCTCATTCGCCGGATCATACCAACTGTCCGGATCCGTTCGAGCATCTCCACCCCCATGGCCAAGATCTCCATCCGCTTCTTCGACGACCGCGAGGTGCGTGCCGTGTGGGATGAGCAGCAAGCCATGTAGTGGTTCTCGGTGCTGGACATCGTGGCCGTGCTGACCGACCAGGATGACTACGAGAATACCCGCAACTACTGGAAGTACCTTAAGGCCAAGCTAAAGCGCGAGAACAGCGAAGTGGTTAGTGCCACTACCCAGTTGAAACTGCTCTCACCAGAAAGCGCTCGGGAACAGGCGATGCAAGCACCTCCTATCATGCCGCCATTCCAGTAAATAAACCTTACTAAGGTTTCTTTACCATTCGGTCGACAGCGAGCTGGTGTACATCAGCGATCACATCGGCGAAGGCGGCAAGCCGGTCTACGCACCCTTCAACCCGTTCATGGCGACGTGGTCCAGTGCCGGTGATCGGCGGAACCTTTGAACGGTAACGCGTGCCTGTTCTGTCATCCGACCCGTACATCCAACACCCAAAGCCCATCAACTGCGACCTGACCTGTATCAGCTTGGCATATGGAGCGTTGACCGACCTTGGCACCATGCGCTGGTCGATCCTCACAATGCTCTTCCCAACGCTTCTGTTCGGGCAGGTGAAGGAAGACACCTTGCCGGAGGCAGGCATCATGCAGGCGCGCGGCATGGGCGGCATCATGGGCGGGCAGGGCGCCGCCGAAGGCTGGTACTTCGCATGGAAGCAGGACCGCAGCGTGAACCTGGCGGTGTGGGACACCGCATTGGTGCGGATGCCGCTGCAAATGGACCCGCTCCACAAGAGCGACCTGGTGCTGGAGGTGCTGCGCACCGGCGATGACCTGCTCGTGGTTTCCGGCCATGGTCCCCATCGTACCCGTGTGGTGATCGGCGCGGATGGCCGGGAACACGCGCGTTCCACCACGACGGAAGCCGCCCCCCTCGTCTCACCCGACCCGGAAATGCCGCTGAAATGGATGACCTCGCACGTGGCGAAGCCTTTGCGGATGCACTGGGGGAGCGGAATGGGCAACTTCATCCACACGGAGCGATCCATGGAGGATGAACGCGGCATGTTACTGAAATGCATGGACCGCGACCTTACCCCGCGTTGGGAGCACCAGGTGACGCCCCCAAGTGCACGGGAGCGCGTCTTCCTCCGGATCCTCGATGTAGCCCACAACAAGGCGCTGGTCCATGTGGTCCTGTCCCGTCAGTAGGGCTGCCCTGAACTGGGCGGAAGCCTGCAGGTGATCGACCTGGCCACGGGTGCGATGACCACGGAGGTGGTGTTGGGCGCGGACGGCATTTTCCACCGGGTCACCAACGGCTGGCTTGAACAGGATGGAGGCTTCATCACCACCGGTGTCTACCGGGCCTTGGGGCGCAAGGCGCTGCTCAGCGGGGTCTTCCGTTGGCAGGTGGACCCCGATGGCGGCACAACGACCCTGGCCAACGAACCGTTCGATGCCGGGCACTTCCATGCTGCCTGCAGGCCCCGGGAGCGCTGCTTCGACCTCACTTGGCCGCTCTTCACCACGGCGATACGCACCACGGATGGGCGCATCATCCAAGTGGGCGAACTGATCGTGGAACGCGAGAACCTCGGCCTGTACATCGGCTATGGGCTCCTCATGGCCGCAGGGATGGCCGGCGGTGCCACAACGATCCCTCCTCCGGCAGACCTTGCCACCTACCAGTCGCACGACCTGTTCCTGGTCCGGTGGGAAAGCCCGGACAGCACGGTGGTGCTAACCGTACCCCGGGCAGCGACAAAGACGGCGCCGCATGCCGTGGACCAGAGTTTCAATTGTGCGGGCCCGGGTGGTGCAATGGGCAGCCAGTTCCTGTTCCACGACCTTGAAAGGGCTCGACTGCTGGCTGTTGATGTGGACGGGAACGATCCCCCGCAACCGGTGGTGGAAGCCTGCCACCAACTCGCGAACTACTACCTCCCTCCTTCCCGGAGCATGATGGTACTGGTGCGGCCCAGCGGCTTTGCAGGCCCGGTGCGCCTGTTGCTGTATCCGCTGCCTTGAAGGAAAGCTTCGCACACACCGCACACTGATCGCGATCATGGTAGGCCGGGAGGACACCAGCGATCTTTCGCCAGACTTATCGGTGGTGTGCTTCATGTACCCAGGCACCCGAATGATGCGCCCAGCGGAAAGGAACTTGGCGATGGCCGGTATGGATCGCGGAGCAACGACACGTTAAGCTGGCAGCATGACCCCGACAGTGAACGACCGACCCATCCCGGAAACACCCAAGCGCGAGGATCCCACCCGCCTGCCCGACCCGCCCGTGGTACCCCGCCCTCAGGAGCCACGCATCGACCCGAAGGTGCCGCCCATGAAGCCCGCAACGGATACGCCCACGCGCCCGCAGCCGGGCAACCCCGAGATCGGGTAGCGCCATGTTCGTGGACCGTGTGGATGCCGGCATGCAGCTCGCCGAGGCCCTGGAAGGCTTCCGGGGAGGCGATGCCGTGCTGCTTGCCATCCCTCGTGGCGGCGTGCCCGTGGCGGCGGAGGTGGCACGCAAGCTGGGACTCCCACTGGACATCCTGCTGACCAAGAAGATCGGGCATCCGCAGCAACCTGAACTGGCGATCGGAGCGGTGAGCCTGCATGGCATGCTGCTGGACCCGCGCTTTCACGTGCCGCGCGCCTACATCGATGCCGAGGTGGAGCGCATCCGCAGCGTGCTCCGCGAACGAGAAGCCGTGTACCGTTCCGGCAGACCCGCGTTGGACGTGAACGGCCGAACGGCGATCATCGTGGACGATGGCATCGCCACGGGCTACACCGTGCGCGCCGCGATCGAGCTGCTGCGCAAGGCCGGTGCCAAGAGCGTGGTAGTGGCCGTACCGGTAGCCGCGTGGCAGACGGTGGACATGCTCGAGGAACTGGCCGACCAGGTGATCTGCCTGGAAGTGCCCGATGAGCTGTTCGCCATCGGTGCACACTACGAGGACTTCAGCCAGGTGAGCGACGAGGAAGTGATCGCGCTGCTGGAAGAGCAGGCGGGCCGCAACGCTGTTGACGATCAGCGCAGGTAGCGCACGAACCAACCGGCCGCAAGCCGCGCCACCTCGTCCAGCTTGCCGGGCTCCTCGAAAAGGTACGTGGCCTCCGGCACGATCACCAATTCCTTCGCGCAGGACAGGCGCTCCAAGGCAAAGCGGTTCATGTCGATCACGGGTTCGTCCCAGCCGCCCACGAAGAGCAGTGTTGGGGCCTGAACCTGTGTGAGTAACGTCTCCGCCAGATCGGACGACCACCGCGCGAGACCACGGCCTTCACAACTTCCGGCAGCTCGGCTGCAGTGCCCAATGCCGAGGCCGCCCCCGTACTGGCTCCGAAAAGACCGAGCGGCAATGCGGACAGGGAGGGCTGCTCCGTGGTCCACTGCACCACGGCGGTGAGCCTATCGGTAAGCAGCGGGATATCGAAGCGGGCACGCGGGTCCTCATCTTCCTGCGGTGTCAGCAGATCGAAGAGGAAGGTGGCGAAGCCCTCCTGTTGCAGTACGCCCGCCACCATGCGGTTGCGTGGACTGTACCGGCTGCTGCCGCTGCCATGGGAGAAGAGCACGATGCCCTTTGGCGCATCCGGGATGGAGAGACTGCCCTCGAGGGATGCGTTGTCAAGATCGATGAGGATGTCATTGGCCTCCATCATACCGGGTTCAATTCCTTACCACAGATGACACAGATGGACACAGATGACGGGCACTGCGGATCATGTCCATGGACTTCCATCTTCCATTGGCTCCATCGTGACCGTCGATCAGGATGTCATTGGCCTCCATCATACCGGGTTCAATTCCTTACCACAGATGGCACAGATGGACACAGATGACCTTGCAGTTTCTACCAACCCGAAACACGGCGTCTGATCTCAAGGCTTGGCGCACCGAAGTTGAGTAAAAGACCCAGCCTGATATTCATTGCCTTCAGGTAGTTGAACAGTTGGGCCTCATCGGCTTTGGTCAGCGCTTTAATGGCCTTGAGTTCCACTACGATGTTGCCATGGCAAATGAGATCCGCGCGGAAGACCGCATCCAACTTCCTACCCTTGTAATGGACCGCCATCAGGACCTCCCGTTCATAGGGTATCCCCCGGTCGGCCAACTCCAAGGCAAGGGCCTCGTGGTACACGCTCTCTAAAAAGCCCGGTCCAAGCTCATTATGGACGTCCATTGCAGCCCCGATGATCGCCGCCGTTCGTGGGTCTCGTTCATCCATGGTCCGAAACTACAGATCCATGGTCATCACATCCGCACCACGGGAAGAACTACCGGAGCCAATTGCCTCGCCCCATCGCCTGTTACCCTAATGCGTCCAACCATGTCATCCCAGTACCAAGGATCCGTCCCGTGCCATCTCCGGGACTTCCATATCGAACGCGATCCCATCCAGCAACCCACAACCGCACGATGACACCGAAGAACACCGATGCCCCCGTCATATCCCGAGCAAGAGAACCTCTCACCATCGATGCCCATTGACCAGGTATCTGTGTCATCTGTGGTCCGAATTCTCCTTACGTCGTCCGAGGTTCGCACCGACCGACCCTTCCTGCATCTCCTTCCTATTGGACCTGTCTGCGCCGAAGGCCCATCTGTGTCCATCTGTGTCATCTGTGGTCCGCATCCAAACACCATCAAGCGGTGCGTAATACCCCCTCCTCCGCCTGCCGGATGTTCTCCATGCCCTTCAACAACGCATCGGGGTTGAAGCTGATGCTGTCGATACCCTGCTCCACGAGGAACTGTGCGAACTCGGGCATGTCGCTGGGTGCCTGGCCGCATAGACCGATGCGCGTGCCGGTGGCCTTCGCCGATGCGACCACCGACGCGATCAGCTCCATCACCGCCGGGTCCTTCTCGTTGAACAATTCGCTCACGATGGCCGAGTCGCGGTCCAGACCCAGCGTGAGTTGCGTGAGGTCGTTGCTGCCGATGGAGAAGCCGTCGAAGTGCTGCGCGAATTCCTTGGCGCGGATCACGTTGCTCGGGATCTCGGTCATCATGTAGATCTGCAACCCGTTCTCACCACGCTTCAGTCCGAACTCGGCCATCAGCTCCACGACGCGGCGCCCTTCCTCTACCGTGCGGCAGAAGGGGATCATCAGCTTCACGTTGACGAGTCCCATGTCCTCACGTACACGCTTCATGGCGGCGCATTCCAGCGCGAAGCCCTCGCGGTAGCGTTCGTTGTAGTAGCGTGAGGCGCCTCGGAAGCCGAGCATCGGGTTCTCCTCGTCCGGCTCGAAGGCATTGCCGCCGATGAGGTTGGCATACTCGTTCGTCTTGAAGTCGCTCATGCGCACGATGACGTCGTGCGGGTGGAAGGCCGCTGCGATGGTGCCCACCGCCTGTGCGAGCTGGTCGATGAAGTACTGGCGCTTGTCCGGGTAGTAACGGGTGATGCGCGCGATCTCGGCCTTCGCTTGGGCATCCTCCAGCGTATCGTAGCGCACCAGCGCCATGGGGTGGATGCGGATGGCGTTGTTGATGACGAACTCCAGACGCATGAGGCCCACGCCCCGGTGCGGCAGGAAGCTGTGGCGGAAGGCCTGCTCGGGATCGGCCACGATGAGCATGGCGGGCGTGCGCGAGGGCTTCACGGTACGCAGGTCGATGGCATGCTCCTGCCAAGCGAGGCGTCCCTCGTAGACCTTGCCGGTGCGCCCCTCGCAGCAGCTAACGGTCACTTCCTGTCCATCACGGAGCTTGGTGGTCGCGTCCACCGCACCCACGATCGCCACGGTGCCCATCTCGCGCGCCACGATGGCGGCATGGCTGGTTCGCCCGCCCTTGTTGGTGACGATCGCCGTGGCACGCTTCAGCAGCGGGTCCCAGTCGGGGTTGGTGATGTCCGTGACCAGCACTTCGCCATCCTGCAGCTGATCGCCTTCCGCTGGGCTTTTCAGGATACGCACCGTTCCCGCTGCGATGCCACTGCCCACGGCACTGCCCTTCACCACCGCCTTGCCTTTCTCCGGCAGCGAATAGGTGGTGAGGTGGTAGGGATCGCGGCCCGAATGGATCGTCTCAGGGCGTGCCTGTACGATGTAGAGCAGCCCATCCTCACCGTCCTTCGCCCACTCGATGTCCATAGGCATGCCATAGTGGTCCTCGATGGCCAGGGACCATCGGGCGAGTTGCAGCACCTCATCATCGCCCAGGGTGAAACGTTCGCGGAGTTCCTCCGGTGTGTCCTCGTTAACCGTGCCACCGCCCTCGGCGTAGGTCATGGTGCGCTGCTTCGCGCCCAGCCGCCGTTGCAGGATGGCCATCTTCCCCTCGGGTAACGTGGGCTTGAAGACCTGGAACTCATCGGGCACCACGGCGCCCTGCACCACGTTCTCGCCCAGCCCCCAGTTGCCGGCAATGTGTACCACGTTGCGGAAGCCGCTCTCGGGTTCCAGCGTGAAGCATACACCCGCACTGCCCAGATCGCTGCGTACCATGCGCTGCACACCGATGCTGAGCGCCACGTGCATGTCCGGAAAGCCCATGTCCTGCCGGTACTTGATGGCCCGCTCCAGGAAGAGCGAGGCATAGCATCGCTTGGATGCGTCCAGCAGGGTATCACCGCCGCGCACGTTCAGGAAGCTCTCGTGCCTCCCGGCGAAGCTGGCGGTGGGCAGGTCCTCGGCTGTGGCGCTGCTGCGCACGGCCACAGGAGGCCCGCCCATCCCTTGGTACGCGGCGCGGATGGCATCCTCCAGGTCCTTCGGCCATGGTGCGGCGAGGATCAGCGCCCGGGCCTCCTTGGCGATGGTGCCCAGGTTGGAGAGCTCCTGGCGATCGAGCCGCGCCATGAGCGCTTCCAGCGGTGCACGCAGGCCGTTCCGGTCGATGAAGTGCCAGTAGCCTGCGCTGGTCACGGCAAAGCCGCCGGGCACGCGGATGCCTTGGGCGGACAGTGTGCCGATGAGTTCACCGAGCGATGCGTTCTTTCCGCCCACCTGCGCCACATCGGTGTTGCGCACGGCGGCGAGGTCTCGTAGGAGGTCGTTCATGCGCAAAAGCTACGACCGGCTGCCCACCGCGCACATGGCGATCGTCAGGCATCTCCCCGATAGCGACCGACCAGTGCCTTCGTCCATTTCCCCTGCGCGACCGAAGGGCTCATCCGCACCGGATCAGCAGTACTCTTCAAGATGCCGACCGGAACCTGGGATGGGGACCGTACACTTCCCATGAACGATCGAGAGCCATGCACCTGTCCGCGGTCAGGGCAACGCTCGGAAGCCTTGGAAGGAACGAACGGCACCGGTCAATCCCGCACACAGCGGACCGACATCAAATAATCCTTGGGTGTTACATCCCGCGTTATTGAAGCATCATCACTATCGACGCGTCGGAATATGGCCTGAGATGCACTGCTCTGTGTTGAGGTCCACCAGAAGCAGTTCGTTCCCACTCCAGCGAATAAACCCAGAAAGATCCCACCCGGAAGCGCCGAAAATCCAGAGGTGTTGGTGGCTCCTGTATTGGGTGCCAGCCAGTAGTTCGTTCCCGTCGCTTTCAAGGCGCCACCCGCTGTTGCACTCTGTTCCGCGAGCGCATCGGGGTCAAAGCCGGGATCCAGCGAACCGACCAACACGTTCCAGTCGTCATCGGAGGCTACATGCCAGCCGGATGGACAGATGTTCCTCGGGTCATTGACCGCATACCAATGGCGGATTCAACCCATAAACGCAATCGCTGGGTCATCGGGTTAGTCGGTTGAACT